>JAICJQ010000098.1 GCA_025928335.1 Gemmatimonadaceae bacterium | reverse complement strand
GTTTCCGGACGGCGTGCGCCAAGGACTTCACGAGCTCGGCGTGATGGGGCTGAGCATTCCTGAGGAGTTCGGCGGGTTCGGCGCGTCGGCAAAAGTCTACAATCGCGTCTTCGCCGAGATCGGCGCGACCGATCCGGCGCTCTGCGTGTACTTCGGCGCGCATCAGTCGATCGGCTGCAAGGGGATCATGCTGTTCGGCACCGAGGACCAGAAGCAGCGCTATCTCCCTCGCTGCGCGACCGGCGAGCTCGTTGCCGCGTTCTGCCTCACTGAACCCGGATCGGGATCGGACGCGCAGGCGATGAAGACGACCGCCACGCTGAGCGACGACGGCACGCACTACCTGCTCAGCGGCACGAAGATCTGGATCTCGAACGCCGGTTACGCCGATCTCTTCACCGTGTTCGCGAAAGTCGCCGTCGAGATCGACGGCAAGCAGAAGCAACGTGTTACCGCGTTTATCGTCGACGCGCACGCACCGGGAATCTCGCTCGGCAAGGTCGAATCGAAGATGGGCATCAAGGCGTCGGACACGCGCGCCGTCTTCTTCGACAAGGTTCGTGTTCCAGTTACCGACCGGCTCGGCGACGTCGGGCAAGGCTTCCGCATCGCACTCGAGGTCTTGAACTCAGGCCGGCTTGGACTCGCCACGGCGTCGGCGCGCGGCGCGCGACACATCATGCGCCAGGCGCTCGCCTACGCGAAACAACGCGAGCAGTTCGGCCGGCCCATCGGATCGTTCGAGATCATTCAACGCAAATTCGCCGTCGCCGCGGTCGAGTGCTACGCGGCGGATTCGGGCGCGATGGTCGCCGCCGGAATGGTCGATCACGGAGGCATCGACTTCTCGCTCGAGACGGCGGCGTGTAAGGTGGCCGCGTCGGAGCTGGCCTTCCGCGCGTCGAACGAAGCGTTGCAAATCGCCGGCGGCATCGGCTACTCCAAGGAATTTCCCTACGAGCAGGCCGTTCGCGATTCCCGCATCAATCTGATCTTCGAAGGGACGAATGAGATTCTTCGAACACTCATCGCGCTGATGGGGTTGCAGCAGGCCGGCGAACGACTCAAGGCGCTCGGGGATGCGTTCAAGGATCCGATCCGCTCGCTCGGCGCGATCGGCAGCTATCTCGCTGGACGCGCCAAGCGTCAGATCACCCGTCCGGAATTCACGAAAATCGACCCGGCGTTCGAGCAGGAAGCCGAGACCATCGCGAAGCTCGTGCACGACCTCGGTCTCGCCGTGGAAACGCTCATCCTCAAGTACGGTAAGAACATCATCGAGAAGCAGTTTCTTCAAGAGCGCATGGCAAACGCGGCAATCGATCTGTTCCTGGCCAGTGCCGTGCTTTCGCGGGCCACATGGGAGATCGCCCGGCTCGGCGGCGCCGACTCGGCGAAGGAGCACGTGGACTGCGTCCGGGTGTTCGTACCGATGGCCTCGCGGCGCGCGCGACGGAACATTCGTGGATTGCGTCGCCACCAGGACGCGCGGTTGAAGGCCATCGCCGAGCGCTCGCTGGAGAGTGGTGAGCTTGGGCCCGAGCCACCGACGGACGAATAAGCGATCGTACCATGGGCAAGCTCGTTGTGCTGATGTTCGTCGCGTTCGTGGACATGGTGGGATCGTCGATGATCTTGCCCCTGATCCCTTATTACGCGACGCGGATGGGCGCCACGGGGCTCGCCGTCGGGGTCATTCTTGCGGCGTTCTCGCTCGGCCAGCTCGTGAGCGCGCCAGCGTGGGGGCGATTCTCTGATCGGCATGGCCGCCGGCCGGCAATCCTCCTCGGCCTGGCGCTGTCGGCCATCTCCTACGTGCTTTTTGCCTTCAGCAACTTCCCGGCGATGCTGCTGGTTTTTCGGTTGGTGCAGGGCATTGGTGGTGGAACCGTGGGTGTGCTGCAGGCGTACGTGGCCGATTCGATGAGCCAAGACGATCGCGCGAAGAGCCTCGGCTGGCTCAGCGCGGCGACGAGCCTTGGCGTGGTCATTGGTCCGGCGTTTGGCTCATTTCTCACGATCGCCTGGGGGCGACGGGCACCCGGCCTCGCGGCCGCCGCGCTGTGCGTCGCGATCGGCGCATTCGCCTGGCAATATCTCCAGGAATCCACTGACGAAGCCGCGCGCCTCTCCTCGGCGGCACGTCGCCCGCGCGCCGGACGCGATGCGCTGGCGCGCGTCGTCACCCATTCGAATGAGCCGGCGTCGCGCTTGATCTGGATCTACGCGATCGGGATGGGCGCGTTCTACGGTACGAGTCAACTGCTGCCGCTGGTCTTGTCGAGCCGGTTCGGCGTCACGGAGCAGACCGTCGGGTGGTTCTTCATGTACTTCGGCCTCATGGGCGTGATCATTCGAACGCTCCTTCTTGGGCCGGCTGTGAATCGCTTGAAGGAGGCACGCGTCGCCCGATGGGGATTGGTCCTGCTCGCGGCTGGTCTGTCGCTCACCGCCCTGAGCACGAATTATCTCGAGCTTTTCACGGCGTTCACGCTCATGCCGCTCGGGACCGCGTTTCTCTTTCCATGCATCACGGCGCTGTTGTCGCGGGTCGTGCCGAAGAACGACCGCGGACTTCAGATGGGAGTGCAGCAGACCTACGGCGGCATCTCGCGTGTCGCGTTCCCGATCGCCGCCGGCGCGATGGTCGATTATTTCGGCGCCGGCGTCCCGTTCATGGTGGCCGGGGTACTCGTGCTTTTCACGCTGGCGTTGACGTCTTCGCTCGAGGGCTTGGTCAGTGCGGCGCCGACGTAACGGCAACGAAGCGGGCCGGCAAAAACGTGGCCCGCTTCGCGCGAAGCGGGCTAGCCCTTGGTTACAACGGCACGCATCCATGGATGGATGCAGCATTGATACAGCTCCGTGCCCTTTTCGTCGGCAACGTCTACGCGGCTCTGACCCGGCGCCAGAAAGTCGCGGCCTGTCAGATTCTTGCATTCATCCGCTTCGACCGGATTGCCTGAGAGGTCATTGAGGAATGGCACGATGCCGCCGCCGAAGTGTTCGACTTCGGTGAAGGTGTGGGTCTCGCCGCCATTGTTCACTGCGATGAAGGTCTCACCGACCTTCACGTTCAGCTCGGACGGAGCGAAGTGCCAGGCGCCGGCTTTCTGATTTCGCGTGATCTGCGCGACGAACTGGTCGAAGGTCACACCCCCCGGGCGGGTGCACGACACGCCGTTCTGGGCGAAGGTGGTTGGGTCGCATCCATCGAATATCGATACCACTTTGCCGACGTCTCCGTTGACGGTCCGATCGGCACTGATGCCGCTCTGCGGAGCGGGTGCATCCATCGGCGTGCGCGAATCCGCACAGGCGGTTTGAATCAGCGCGACGGTCACTGCGGTGATAGCTGCCCTGGTTCGCATGCGAAGCTCCTTTGGTCGTCATTGTCTTTCAGTCGCGAGCCGCACGAGGACTCGCTGGCCAGCACTAAGTCCCCATTGGGCGGGAAGGTTCGTGCGGATGACGCCGGTTCCGGGCGAGCGCGCGCGAACGGACGTAGCTTGAACCCGGGTTTGATCGTCGAACTGTCACGCACAGCTCGCTGTTGTTTCACCGGGGTTGCCTGCGCGGACTTGCCCTCGAGAACGTGACCCTTCTGATGCTCCTGGTTGTTATTTCGCTCGCGGTTCTCGTCATCACATGGCTCCTCTATCCGGCGGCCATTTTCGCGCTTGCCACGTTTCGGCGCCGGCCGTCGCAGCCGCCCCTCACGGCGCCGCCGATCGTCTCCGCGGTACTCGCGACGTCGGGCGATGCGGCGACCATCCGCCGCCGCGTTCAGAATCTTCTCGCGTCGCAGTATCCGTCCGACCGGCTCGAGGTCATCGTCGCGATCGACTCGGCTCGCCCGGGTACGACGGTCGACGAGCTCACTGACCTTGGTCCACGAGTACACGTCGTCGTTGGCGACGCGCCTGGTGGAAAATCAGCGGCGTTGAATGCCGGGATTCGTGCCGCTCGCGGCGATGTTCTTGTCTTCGCCGACGTCGCGCAGTTCTTCGCGGAGGACGCCGTGGTGCACCTCGTCTCGGCCCTTGCCGATCCGCGGCTTGGCGCCGTCTCGGGAGCGCTCGAGGTGGGCTACGAAGGTTCGTCAAACCTCAGCGAGCGGTACTGGGCGTACGAGCGCGCACTGCGCGGAGCGGAAGCACGGGTTCATTCCGCGGTCGGCGTGACCGGCGCGGTTTACGCGATGCGCCGCACTCTGTGGGAGCCGCTCCCGCCCGGGCTCATTCTCGACGACGTCTACACACCGATGCGCCTCGCCATTGCGGGCTGGCGGGTCGGTTTCACCGAGCTCGCGCGCGCCTACGATCCGCGTCGCTTTGCTCCCGCGGAGGAATACCGGCGGAAGGTGCGGACGCTCACCGGTGTCATTCAGCTCTGTGCCTGGCTGCCGATCGTTCTCAATCCCTTGAAGAATCCCATCTGGATCCAGTTCGTGTGTCACAAGCTCCTGCGCTTGTTGACGCCGTACCTGCTGCTTCTGGCCGTCGTCGGCGGAGCTTGGACGATTGTGACGCGAGTCTCCGTTGACACACTCGCGTCGTTGGTGGGGCTGATGCTGCTCCTAGCGCTCGCTGGTTTGATGGTTCGGCCTATCCGAACCGCCGCGAGGACGCGGCTCGCCTGGCTCTTCGCGCTGCAAAGCGCAGTCGTTGTCGCCACCGTGAACGGCGCCCGCGGCCGTTGGGATGTGTGGTGACCATGCCGATCAAGCTTCTGCACGTCGTCGGCGCGCGCCCGAACTTCCCGAAGCTGGCGCCAGTCCACCGAGCCGGCGTCGCGGCCGGTGTCGTTCAGACCGTCGTTCACACCGGGCAGCACTACGACGACGCGCTCTCCGCGTCGTTCTTCCGAGATCTTGGGATTCGAGAGCCAGAGATCAACCTCGAAGTCGGATCCCTGTCGCATGCCGCGCAGACCGCGCGGATCATGGAGCGATTCGAACCGGTGCTCATCGAGCAGAAGCCGGATTGGGTCGTCGTTTACGGCGACGTGAACTCCACCGCCGCGGCGGCGCTGGTCGCCGCGAAGCTGTCGACGCGTATCGCCCACGTCGAGGCGGGCCTCAGGAGCAACGACCGATCGATGCCTGAGGAGATCAATCGTCTCGTCACGGATCGACTGGCGAATCTGCTGCTCGCTCCGTCGCCCGACGCGATCGACAATCTGAAGGACGAAGGCGAACCCGACGACGAGATCGCGTTTGTCGGAAACGTGATGATCGACACGCTCTGCTACACACTCGAGCAGGCACGAACGACGGGATTTCGCGAATCGCTCGGCGTGGGGCGCGATGCGATCGTCGTCACGCTCCATCGCCCGTCGAACGTCGATGAGCCAGCCCGGTTGGAGGCCATTGCCGGAGCGTTGCGCACGATCGCGCGCGAGCGGCCGGTGGTATTCGCCGTCCACCCACGGACGACGGCGCGCCTGCAAGCCGCGGGCATCTCGCTTGGCGACGTCCGCGTTCTGCCGCCCGTTCGGTATGTCGAAATGCTCGATCTTGTGGATGGCGCCTACGCCGTGATCACCGACTCGGGCGGGCTACAGGAAGAGACGACCGCGCTCGGCATTCCGTGCTTCACAGTCCGCGAAAACACCGAGCGGCCGATCACCGTCACGGAAGGGACTAATCGCCTAGTGCCGAATCCTGGGGATCTTCCTGCTGCGGTTCGCGAAGCCGAAAGACCCGCCCACCCGAAGCGGCCTGACGGTTGGGACGGTCATGCTGGCGAACGAGTGATCGCGTCACTCCTTGCTCGGCGTTCGTAATCGGCGAGATTCACTGTCCGCCGATGAATAACGCCAAGACGAGCGATGAGGGCGCGCGTCGCCCAATTCGCGTTGCTTTTCTCCTCGACGATTTCGTCCAGCCGAAATGGGTCCGCCGAATCATCTCGGACCTTCGCGCGACGGAAGGGGTCGAGGTTGCCCTCCTCATCCTTAACGATTCGCCGCCGCCGCCGAAACGCCGGTTCGGCCGAGTGGGCGCCTGGGTCCGTAATCGTCGCTATCTGCTTTACGCGGCGTATCAGAGGCTCGACCGGTGGTGGTTTCACCCGCCGAACGACCCGTTTGAATCCGCCGATGTCGAAAACGACCTGCGAGACGTGCCGCGAGTTCATGTGCGGCCCCGGATGACGAAGCACTGCGACTATTTTGAACCGGCGGACATCGACACCATCCGCGGCTTCGATCTCGACGTCGTCGTGCGCTTCGGTTTTCGGATCTTGAAAGGCGACGCGCTCGATATCGCACGCTACGGAATTTGGTCTTACCATCACGGTGACAATCGGGTGAATCGCGGCGGCCCCGCGGGCTTCTGGGAAGTGATGGAAGGGAACGTCGTCACGGGCAGCGTATTGCAACGGCTAACGGACCGCCTGGACGACGGGGAAATCCTGTACCGAACGTTCTCGCCGACGAACACATTCTCAGTCGCGAAGAATCAAGTCGCGCTGTATTGGGCATCGGCCTTCGCGTTGCCCCGGGTGCTGCGACGGTTGCGGACGGAGCAATACGACGATCTCCTCCTATCGCGTCCCGAAGAGCCGGGTTGGCACGGGTACAGCAACCAGCTCTATGTCGTGCCGATGAATCGGCGAATGGCCGGGCTGATGGTCCGTCTCGCCGGCCGGTATCTGCGCGAAAAGGCGCGCGCGGTCTTCGCGTTCGATCAATGGTTCGTCGCGTACCGAATTCGCCGCGACCCTTCGCCGGGGCGCTTCGTCCCGGACACGAGCTACTATCGGTTTCGGCGACTCATCCCGCCATCCGATCGGTTTTGGGCCGATCCATTCCCGGTCGAGCATGGCGGCAAGCGCTACATCTTCATTGAGGAATATTTAAACGCGACCGGTCTTGGTCGAATTTCCGTGTTCGAGATCGGAGATGACGGTACGGCGCATGGTCCAGAGCCCGTTCTCGAACGGCCGTATCATCTC
This sequence comes from Gemmatimonadaceae bacterium, assembly GCA_025928335.1. Taxonomy (GTDB): domain Bacteria; phylum Gemmatimonadota; class Gemmatimonadetes; order Gemmatimonadales; family Gemmatimonadaceae; genus JAQBQB01. The sequence goes on along the minus strand of JAICJQ010000098.1, from coordinate 9,350 downwards.
TCCTATCCATTCGTTTTCGAGCGGGACGGGATGCATTACATGATTCCCGAGACCCGCGGCAGCGGACAGATCGAGCTGTTTCGCGCGACCGACTTTCCGCGGGGCTGGACCTTTGATCGCGTCCTGATTCCCAATGTGTCCGCCGTGGATGCGACTCTCGCCGAGATCAACGGGCGATGGTGGATGTTCGCGAGCGTTGCGCCCGATCCGCAGTTGCCCGTCGAAGAACTGGCAATCTTCCACTCGGACTCGCCGTTCGGGCCTTGGCGGGAACACTGCCGCAATCCCGTGAACTCAGACGTCCGGAATTCACGTCCGGCCGGACGCATCTTCGAAGTCGACGGCCGCTATTATCGGCCCGCCCAGGACTGCTCCCGCCGTTACGGTCACTCGATCGTCATCAACGAGATCACCCAACTTGACCCGGACAATTTTCGGGAAGTCCCGGTCTCGCGAATCGAGCCCCGGTGGACCGACAGGCTGTTGGCGACGCACACGATCAATGCCGACGGCTCGCTGACTGTCATCGACGGCCAGCTTTCTCGAAAACGGCGCGGCGCGAAAGGCGCCTAGCTCAGAGTCCCGGGCGGCTCCGCCGGGCGAGTGATCGCACTTCGCCGATCGAGGCGAATCATCGTGGCGTCGGGTGCGGAAAGCACCCCGCTGCGTGTTTGACGACGCAGCGGAACCGCGACGGCGCGATCTGTGGCCACCGCGCCCCACGGACGCGCGAAGTCCGTCGTCAGAGCGTCGTCGATGTCGCCGACGAGAGCGGGCGGCTGTTCTACTTCACCGATAGGCGCGGCATACCGCCGGCGGGGCATGAAGGCCGCGACGCCGCTCGTCCAGGCCCGGAACTCGGTATTCGTGACGCGCATCGTGTCGACGAGTCTCGGGAGATCGAAATGGCTGCGCGCGCGCGTGGCGTAGTTCGGCTCGCACGTCGTCGCGCTCTTGATTCCCATCTCCCTCAACCATGGATAAAACTGCGGATCGGCATCGCCGCTCGGATAACAGAAATGCCGGAGCTCGTCGCGCGCGAATCCCATTGCCTCGAGCGCGTTGATGTTGTCGCGGAGCTCTTTCACGAACAGCGCCCGCCGACGCGGTGTCCGATGGCGGTGCGTATGCAGTTGAACGTCAACGAGGCCGCGATCTACCGACGCCAGCTCCGCCGGTGACATGAGTTGGAGCATTCGCTCCGCGAGGAATTCGCTCCACTCGACCCCAATCTGGGCGGATAAACCGGCGAGCATCTCGTCTTTCTGCGAACTAGAGTAGCCGGCCGCGTTGACTTGTGCACGCATCTCGAGATGCAACGCGTCCCGCGCGGTGGTATCTGTGGGGATGCGCAGCCGCCGCGGACTGGCGAGTAAGCGTCCGGTTTCGACCAGCTGGCCGCGTCCGCGCCACAGCAAGTACGAGCATCCGAGATCGAAAATCGGACGCCGGCGCGCCGTGTAGTACGTCGGCACGTAGACGGTCGCCGGCACTTCGTATGCGGCAAGCAACGGGTACGCCTTCACGTAGAAGTCGTACATGCCTTCGTCGAAGGTCACCGCGACGGAGCGCGGGGGAAGGTCCCGCCGAGCCAGGCGCTCGACCGCTTCGCTCAAAGGCAGCAACGAACAACGGTCCTGCCGGAGCATCTCGAGGCGGCGAGCTAGGTGCTCCGCTGAGACATGGGCTTCGGACCATTCGTGCTCATCCCGCAACGCAACGCCGTGGTAGCACAGGATCAACAAACGATCCCGGCGCCAGCGACTCGCGCCGACCCGCGAATATAGGCCAGTGTGCTCGGCCGCCGAAAAGGCGGAGAGCTTCAGTGTTCTCAGAAACGACACGCGATTGGGCGGTTCAGTCTGGGTGGTGACTAAGCCAAGCGTGTAAAGCGTGGTGCAGCACTTCCGAAAATTCAGAACCTATGCGCGCGACATCACCTCGCAAGCGTCTGTTCCGTCAGCCCGACGCGCGCTCGCAACAGTGTGGCGCGGATCCGACAGGAAGCCGTCTTCCATGCCACGTGGTGCACGCCCGAGGAGCCCAGAACCCCGGTCTCTTTCGTCGGCGTCCATGCATGTGCAAATTGAGCGCCTGGCACCTTACCCTATCGTCCACCGACGCTTGGCAGATCTACTTTTTCCACACACCCCATATATCACGGGCCGGAAGATCCGGTTCGCCCTCGTTGGATGTGGCCGAATTTCCAAAAACCACATCGAGGCGATCGCCCGCCACTCCGACCGCGCGGAGTTGGTCGCCGTTTGTGACATCGATGCGGGGCGGCTTGCGGAAGCCGCCGCACGAACGGGCGCTCGGCCGTTCGATTCGCTCGAATCCTTGATCGCCGGATCAGACGCTGACGCGGTGGTGCTCGCGACGCCCAGTGGGCTGCACTCCAGTCAAGCGATCACGTGCGCTCAAGCGCGACGCCACGTTGTGACGGAAAAGCCCATGGCGACACGCTGGGAGGATGGAAAGGCGATGGTTGCCGCCTGCGACCGGGCCGGCGTACTGCTTTTCGTCGTGAAGCAGAATCGTCGCAACCCGACCCTGCAGCTCGTAAAGAGGGCCGTCGATCGGGGGCGTTTTGGGCGGATTTACATGGTAAGCGTCAACGTTTTTTGGGCGCGGCCGCAGTCGTACTACGACAGCGCGGCGTGGCGCGGCACCTGGGAGTTCGATGGCGGCGCTTTCATGAACCAGGCGAGCCATTACGTCGACCTTTTGGACTGGCTGATCGGGCCCGTCGAGAGTCTTCAGGCGTACACTGCGACCCTCGCGCGTCACATCCAGGTCGAAGACACCGGCACTGTCAGCGTTCGATGGCGTACCGGGACTCTGGGCTCGATGAACGTGACCATGCTCACCTTCCCGAAAAATTTGGAAGGATCGATCACTATCCTTGGCGAGACGGGTTCAGTCCGGCTCGGAGGGGTGGCCGTCAACAAGTTCGAGCATTGGGAGTTCGCCGAGCCGGACCCGGATGACGATTCAGTGGAGCAGGCGAGCTACGAAACCACGTCCGTCTACGGCTTTGGGCATCCGCTGTACTACGACAACGTGATCAAGTCGTTGCGGGGCGAAACGAAGCCAGAGACTGACGGCCGAGAGGGCCTTCGTTCGCTCGAGATCCTCATCGCGATTTACCTATCGGCGAGGGACGGCCGGCGCGTCGCCTTACCCCTCGAGTACTGACGGCAACCGGCACCCGGCGCCTTGCGGCCACGCGCCGCCCACGAAGTGACCGGTCAGCGACGGGGGCAGTCAAAGAGTACCGGCGTCGAGCGCTGATTTTGCGGGTGGCCTGGCTGTGTTCTCGGGGTTATGCTGTGGAGAGCGCCAGGTACGGCCCCAAACTTCACTGAGCGTGTAAGTCATTGATTAGCAACAACTCCGTGGGCCGAGTGAACGGGCCGGTCATTCAGCGGCGGACAGGTCGTCCGCCAGCGGTCGGCGGTCGACTACACGTCGCCAGCCAATCGCTTATGAGTGGGTACTGGCGAACGGCGGCACCGTTTGGTGCGGTCATGATCGCGATCCTGTGCTATCGGGTGCACGAGGTGTTCTGGCTCAGCCAGTACTTACATCCGGCGCTGATCGCCACTTATGGCGGTATGGCGTTGATGCTTTCTCGATCGTCGGCAGCCGCGAGAAAGCTCGCCTTCGAGGACCAGACCTTCAAAATTGTCTTGGCATACGCCGCCTGGATGTGGGTTACCGTCCCCTTGGCCCTGTGGCAGGGGCTGGCAATCCAGTCGGCGTTGATGGGCTTGCCGATCTGCGCGTCGGTGCTCGCGATCCTGCTATGTCCCCCGGATCGCCCGACGCTTCGCTACCTCTCCATGGCGTTTTGCGTTGGCGCGCTACTGTTGGCGCTGACCTCGCTCGGCATCGGCGCGACGGTCGCCGACCAGGGGGGAGAACGACTGACGGCCAGTGGATCCTTCGACTCCAACGACCTTGCCGCCGCAATGGCCATCACGATTCCCATCGCGATTGGTGTGGCGCGGCGAGAACGCGGGAAACGGCGCCTGTTCGCGATCGCAGTCGCCCTGCTGTTCGCCGCGGTCATCATCAAGACCGGCTCACGCGGCGGCGCGTTGGCATTGGTTGCCGGTGCTCTGGTCTTTGCTTTGGGTTTCGACGGTCCCCGAAAATTCTACGCACTGGCCGGACTCGCTGCCCTGCTTTCTGTCGGCTGGGTTGTCTCTCCGCCGGACTTCCGCGCCCGCATGCAGTCGCTCACCAACGTTGAGGACGACTACAACTACACAGCGTATGGCGGGCGAAAACAAATCTGGAAACGCGGACGCGGATACATCATGGAGCATCCGCTCACTGGTGTCGGAGTCGGAAACTTCCCGGTTGCCGAAGGCGACTACGCCGCGCAGTTGGGTAGACCAGCCAAATGGTCGGCCCCGCACAACGCGTATCTGCAAGCGTTCGCTGAAATGGGCATTCCCGGCGGTCTGATTTTCGTCGCCATTTTGTTCGCAACAGCAAAGCGTGCCTGGCCGATGTGGAAGCAAACTAGGTCGATCGGAGAGTGGCATCGGCCCGAGTATCTCGCCGCGCTCGCCGCCTTCGCGGCGGGCGGGTATTTCCTCTCTCAAGCCTATTTCTATCTCTTGTTTGGCCTGTGCGCGCTGATCGCGCTCGCCGACCGAGCTCGTCTGCTCGACCGTCTCGGCGCGCGGCACGCGGCATCGCAGGGGGTTGCGAGATCCGCCGGCTGGAGAACGGGCGGCGCGACACGACCCCGTATCAAGCCGACGGTGGCGTGAGCCGGAGCACGACGAAACCGACGAGAGTGTCGCTGGCGGATCCTTCGTCTCGAAAGATCGCACGAATACCGAAGGCGGCCCTGCGCGTGGCGGTCCTCGTCCACACGTCGAGCGTTTCGGGACCGGGGCGACAATTGGCCGGACTTATCAGCGCGCTCGATTCGCCTGCGCTGCAGTTCCTCGTTGTACTAATTCAGCGCCGCGACCGACCAACGACGCCCTATGCGAGTCACCTCGAGGCGCTCGGCGTTCGGCATGTCCTCGTCAAGGACTCGGGCCGGGCGGATCCGACGGTGGTGGGGCGGGTTGCAGCGGTCCTCGGCGACTTCCAACCCGACATTGTCGAGACCCACGGGTATAAGCCGACACTGGTCGCGAGCATTCTTCGGCTCCGGAAGCCGAAGTGGAGCTGGATCGCCTTTTGGCACGGCGCCACGACGGAGGATTGGAAGGTACGCCTGTATCATCAGCTCGATCGCTTCTTGATGGGCGGGGCGGATCACATCGTCGTGATGTCTGAGCAGCAGCGGGCCGGGTTCGCAAAGGCCCGTGCTCCAGTCAGCGTCATTGCGAATGCGGTATTGCCTATGGCCGAATCGTCCGCTCCTCTTCCTATCGAGGGAGCATTGCACCCGCTGCTCGGCATCGTCGGCCGATTGAGCTCGGAGAAGGGAGTCGACGTCTTTCTTCGCGCGGCGCAAATTCTGAACGACAGGGCGTTCGCATTTGACGCGCTCATCGTCGGCGAGGGGCCTGAACGACACGCTTTGGAGTCGCTCGCCAGCGAGCTCGGGTTGGGATCGCGTGTCTCTTTTCTCGGTTCGCGGAGCGACGTCGATGCGGTGTATCGCGCCATCGACTTGCTCGTGATCCCGTCTCGCAACGAGGGACTTCCCAACGTGCTTTTGGAGGCGCTGGCGCACGATCGGCCGGTCGTCGCTACCGCAGTCGGTGCGATCGGCACTGTTGTCGATTCACCCCTCGTTGGCCGGCTCGTACCGAAGGAGAATCCTGTCGCGCTCGCCGAGGCGATCATGGAGGCAACGACGCTCGCGAAAGATCCGCGCGCGGTCGAAGCCAGGCGGAAGGCCACGTGCCGCTTCTCCCTTTCACGTCGGGCTGAGTTGTTGAGCGACCTGTATGTCTCGTCGGTGCGCGATGAGTGAGCCTGTCTGGCGGGAAGGCAAGCCGCTCTCAATTCAAATGATCGTTCCGTCGCTCCCGCGTGCCGGCATGGAAGTGGTGGTGACGAATCTGACACTCCGTCTCGTCGAGCTCGGGCATCGGGTTGGTGTCACCTGTCTGGAGACCGACGGACCGCTTGCTGAGACGCTTCGCGCGCGCGGGGTGGACGTCAAGGTCGTTCCGGCGCCGGGGGTGAGTAGCAATCTCCGGGCACCGCTACTCGAGGCGCATCTGCGATCGATCCGCCCGGACGTCGTGCACAGCCATAGCGGTGTTTGGCTCAAGGCGGCTCACGCCGCGCGACGGGCCGGCGTGCGCCGCGTGGTGCACACCGCGCACGGTCTACTCAGCCCCGAGCCGTGGTTCGCCCCGACGCTGATGTGGGCCGCGGCGCGGTACACGGATGCTATCGTCGCGGTTTCGCGGCCGCTACGCGGTTATCTTCAGCGGCACTGTGGGCGCGCGAAGTCGCGGGTATGCGTCATCCCGAACGGCGTCGACACGAAGCGATTCGCGCGGTCCGAGGCACCGTTCATGACCGCGCCGCCGCGCCATGAATTCCGGCTCGGCCACGTGGCGCGCCTCGAGTCCGTGAAAAATCAGCGACTTCTCATTGAATCCTTCGCAAGGGTCGCCGCCGCCGAGGCCGAGGTCATCTTGATGATCGCGGGCGATGGTCCGCTGCGCGGCGACTTGCAGGCGCAGGCGGATCGCCTCGGCCTGAGTGATCGCGTGCGCTTCGCCGGTGAGGTCAAAGACATTCCACGCTGGCTCCAGCAGTTGGACGCATTCGTGCTTTCGTCGGACGCTGAAGGGACGCCAATGAGCATTCTGGAGGCATTGTCCACTGGTGTCCCGGTCGTTTCGACTGCGGTCGGCGGAATCCCCGATTCACTGGATAACGGACGTGCCGGAATCCTTGTCCCTCCCGGCGACGCGTCCGCACTCGCCTCCGCGATGTTGACCGTCGTGAGGGACACGGACCAGCGCGCCGCGCTCGCCGCCCGCGGTCGGGAGTGGGTTCAGGCCGAATACAGCGAGGAGTCAATGGTCAGGCGCTACGAGGCGCTGTATCGTGGCGCGGCCTTTTCTGTGGCGCGGTTCGAGGAGGCCGTCTCGACATGTGCGGAATAGCCGGCGCAGTCGCGCTCACGGGTGACGCGCGCCCGGATCAGGATCGGGTCCGCCGGCTCTCGGAGCTGATCGCGCACCGCGGACCCGACGGACAGGGGCTTTGGATTGCGCCGTCCGGCCGTGCTGTGCTCGCGCATCGACGGCTGGCCATCATCGACCTCGCGGCCGGCCAGCAACCGATGGTCGATTCGTCGCAGCAGGTCGCCGTGGTGTTTAACGGCGAGGTCTATAACTACGTCGAACTGCGCGATGAGCTCCAACGTGAAGGACACGAGTTCCGCACGCACTCCGACACGGAAGTCTTGCTGGCGTCCTATCTCGCACGCGGAACGGCATTCGTGGACCGCTTGCGCGGGATGTTCGCCGTGGCCGTATGGGACGACGAGAAGGGGCGGTTGGTGCTTGGGCGCGATCGCGTCGGAAAGAAGCCGTTGTTCTTCAGTCTCGAAGACGACTGCCTCTACTTCGCGTCGACGCTTGAATCGCTGCGTGCGACCGCGCCTCGGCGTTGGCGCGTGTCGGCTCAGGCAATCGATGAGTACCTCGCGACCGGGTACATTCTGGCGCCGCGCACGGCCTACGAGGATGCGTGGAAGCTCGAGGCCGGAACGCTTCTCACTGTGGCACCGGACGGTACGCGGACGACGCACCGGTACTGGAGCGCCGATGCACCGGTCCAACCGTTCCAAGGCACCTATGAGTCAGCGGTCGACCGAGTGCACGAAGTGCTGACGGAAGCGGTACGGATCCGGCTCCGCAGCGACGTTCCTCTCGGGGTCTTTCTCAGCGGTGGTCTCGATTCCAGCCTCGTGACGGCGATCGCCCGGCGCGAGTACGGCCTCCACCTCAACACCTTTTCCGTCGGATTTTCAGTTTCCGAGCACGACGAGTCCTCAGCCGCGCGTGCCGTTGCCGGGCATCTCGGCACGGACCATCACACGTTCGAGGCGGACGCGAATTTGCTTGAATTGCTGCCGGAGGCCGTTCGGCACTTCGGTGAGCCTGTTGCCGATTCGGCGGCGTTTCCACTTTGGGCGCTTGCGCGCCACACGCGCGACTACGTGACGGTGGCGCTCTCCGGCGATGGCGGCGACGAAGGCTTCGGCGGTTATGACTGGTACGGAACGGCCATGCGGCTCCGTCGCTCGACGCGAATGGCCGGCGGGCGCGTCCTCGCGCCAATGCGGCGGTCAGTCGCCGCGGCGCTCCAGTCCGGGTTGGCGAATGCGGCATTGCCCAATCGCATCGGACGAGCGCTCGACGCAATGGGAGACGGTGATCCCGCGCGTCAGTATGGTGCGCTCCGAACACAGTTCGCCGAACGCGAGCGGCGACGCCTCGTGGACGGGATCACCGCGCCTGTCGCACTCGATCGCATGGCCGAAGCATTTGAGCGCGCCGGCGGTGACGCGATGCGTCGGATGCGCTGCACCGACATCAGCACCTATCTCGCCGATTGTCTGATGCCCAAAGTCGACGTCGCGACGATGGCCCACGCGCTGGAGGCTCGGGCACCGCTCCTCGATCACGCATTGCTCGAGCTCGCGCTCACGCTGCCCGCGTCGTATTTGACGGACGCGCGCGGAGGAAAGCGCATTCTGCGGGACATCCTCGGCCGCTATCTGCCTGAATCGCTCGTCAACCGCCCGAAACACGGGTTCACGGTGCCCCTCGACGCATGGTTCCGGACAGAAGCGCGTGATCGCGCGGTTGGTTTGGGCCACAGCGAACCGCTGGCGGCCATGGGGTTGATCGATATGTCCGAGGTGGCGCGTTTGACCCGAGAGCACCTCGACATGCGCCGCAACCACGGTGACCGTCTGTTCGCGCTCCTCGTTCTCGAAGAGTGGGCGAGATCGCAATGAAACCCATATTGCGCGCGGCGGCTCGGCGGCTGGGCGCGCACCACGCATGGCGCCGACGCAATCGCGGTCGATTGCTGGTCTGCTGCTACCATGGTTTGCGAGCCGATGAAGACTCGACACGTCATTGGCTGTTGCTCCCCGCGAGTCAGTTCTTGGCGCAAATGGACTATTTGCGGCAGTTCTATCGCTGCCTACCGCTCGATGATGCGCTCGCCGAGATGAATGGCGGTGGGTTGGCTGTTCCGACGGCGTGCGTGACGTTCGATGATGGCTATCTGTCGAATCGGACTATCGCTCAACCGATTTTGGCGCGATTGGGAATTCCCGCCACCGTATACGTCGCCACGGGGTTTATCAGCCGAGACGCCTCACTTTGGAC
>JAICJQ010000260.1 GCA_025928335.1 Gemmatimonadaceae bacterium | reverse complement strand
TCATGGTAGGGAGCACGCTCGCTGGCGCTCGCTGGCGCTCGCTGGCGCTCGCTGGAGGCATGCTCGCTTCGCTTGATCGGGGCAACTGAGCAAAAAAGGAAGGGCGCCTTTCGGCGCCCGTTTTTGTTGCTCCCAGTCGGCGAAGCCGCGCGTGCACCCAGGGCGCGCCGCGCCAGTGTTTCCAGCGAGCGCCAGCGAGCGTGCCCCCTCTCTACTTGGGCACCACCAACAACCCCACCTCCCCATTGTAGCCGTCGCGCGTGACAGGCATTCCCGGTGGGGGGACCCATTGGCCGCCATCGACGCGCACATTGATCTGGTGCACACCGGCGGAGAGGGGGAGGGCGAGCTCCCAGAGATCGCGGCCGCGACGGACGAGGGTGAGCGGGCTCCAGTCGCTGAAGTCACCCATCACGTCCACCGTTTCGACGCCGCCGACGTGAATGACGAGCTTCTGCATTCCGGTCGCGCCTGGCTTCATCTCGAAGCTCTTCACGAGGACGGTGTGCGGAAGGGCGACAGGCACGGCGGTCTTGGAGACCGGCGCGTAGGCGAGCTGCAGCCCGGTCATCCAGAACGTGCGCGCCGGAAGGCCGCGGAGCGGAAGCGCCGGCTGTCGTCCACCGCCACCGATGATCGCCACACGCTCGTTGAGCCAGATCGTCGCGTTGGCCGACGTCCAGCGGCGAGAATCGGGGGTGACGTCGTACGAGTCACCAAACCGGTGACCCATCGCTGCCGACAGCTCGATCGCGCCGACTTCCCAGCGGAGCGTCGCTTCGAGGTCGCTGAACCGCGATTGCCGCGCGCACGCCCCAGCGCCCGGCGCTTCGCTGAACAGCGGGCGAGCATCCGACAAGCTGACGACAGAAGCGACGGACGGCGTCACGGCGCACGACACCGCCGCGCTGCTGGTGTCGTGAACCGACGCGGTTTTGCTGAACGAGAAATTCGTGAACGTCGTGGTCAGTGTGGCCGTGCCGAACTTGGCCATGGCGTCGCCGAGCTTGCCCCATGCGCCGACATCGGTGACATCAGCCGACGAGATGACGGCGACTCGCCAGGGCCGCGCGACACCGCCGCCGAGCCACATCCCACCATGCGTTCGGAAGAGAACGTGAACGCGTGTCTGGACGTCCACCTGATCTGTACCGAGGGAGCGATCGTCCATCGCCCGGCTCGCGTTGCCGATCATCTCGGCGCGGACGCCGTAGACGGTTGGCGACGTGAAGGTACCGGAGACGATGCCGTCGGCGATCTGGAGCAGCTGATCCGACAGATATGCGGAACCGCGCGCCGTGAGCGTGGCGTGCGGGAACGTGTACTGAATGTTCGGGGTGAGCCGGAGTACACTGCTCGGAACGGCGCCATCGGACACCGAATACTGCCCCGCCTCGATTTTCGAGGCGATTTGCGCCGAGAGTCCGCCAGAAGCGGGCAGCGTCAGCGCCGCGGTGAAGACCAGCATGGCGACCTTCGGCTCGTTCATATCATTCCGAGCGCGTGTTCTCCTGCCCTTCGGGCGTCTGCGGACCCTTTGTGGTCGGTGGACGTCCTGGGGCTTCACGAATCCGGTTTTGTAGCGCCGTCCCCGGATTCAACCCTCTAAGAATGTCCGACTGAACGTTGTTCCACAAGCTTACGAACGTGGCGTCGTCCGCGCCGTCCTCCCAGAGTCGGCTGATGGCCGAGGACGCGTCTTCGCCCGGGACGCCGCGCATAATCAGGTCGGCCCACACAGCGAAGGCCCGAAGATCACTGCGGCCGTGCTGCGGATTTTTGAACGTTTCGAGCTGGCTCGGCTTTGCCCCAGCGAGGAGGACCGACGAGGCCGCGTCGAGCTCGAGCGTGTCGACGCGACCGAGCACGGCGCGCGCCGCGCGCAACGCATTGAGCTTTCGATGCACAGCCGCCACGATTTGCTTGCTGTCGGCCTTCCGGGCAATCCCGAGGTAGGCGATGGAGCGGAGAGGCTGGGTGGGTAGCCCCTCCGCCATTGCCGAGTCCACCAGCAACTCGACCGACTGTCTCGTCTTCGTGTCGAGCTTCGCCATACGATCCTGTTCCGGCTCCTGCGCGCGAAGAGGCAGAGAGATCACGAACAGGGCTACCGTCGCATGCGCGAGCCGTGAGATCCAACGTGGGCAAGCGAGCACGGTCGAGCGAGACTGGACGGGGGACCGACTCACGACGAGGACCCTCGAACAACGAGCTTCACGGAGTTGGCGTGTCCGAACCCGTCGTCGGGTGCGATTGGCGCCGACGGATCCTGAACCCAGGAAGACCCGTCAACCACAAAAGCGTAGAGATGCCGGCCGGCGGAGAGCGGCAACACGACTGTCCAAAGACCGCTCTGACCCGACCGGGTCATCGGCGTCTTGGCGAGATCCCACTCGTTGAAGTCGCCAACGAGCGAAACGTTCTGCGCCTGCGGGGCGACGAAAACGAACTTCACGAGAGTGTCGGAAACCGGGGGCTGCGAAGGTAAGACAGCGACCTCTCGCGGAGGCTCGGCCGAGTGGCCGCCCCGGTTAGACATCGTCACGCCGGTCAGGACACCAATGCCGACGAGACCTGCCGCCAGCAGCGAACTCGCGGCCGGCGACATGTGAAAGACGCGCGGCTGCAGGAACCGGCGCCATGCCGGCACGGCGGCGGGCACCGGCTCAGCACGAACCGCCGCCATGATGCGATCGCGAGCATCCGAGTCCATGAGGACCGGGCGCCGCGCTTCACTGGCGATCCATTCAACGTATGGGTGTTGTTCCGAGTCAGTCATGCTGAATTCGTTCCCACCGTTCTCGCAGTCGGTCACACGCGCGTTTCACACGCATCTTCAATGCTGAGACGCCGACGCCGGTGAGGGCGGACATCTCTTCATAGCTCATCTCTTCGATATGCTTGAGGAGAAACGCTTCTCGTAGGAGCGGGTCCAGCTCGTTCAACACCCGCTGTACGAACTCCTCGTCTTCGCCCGTCCACACCGGCGAACGATCCGGTGCGTTCAACAGCAGCGCTTCTTCCCGCACGAACACTCGCTCTCGATGCGCTCGGCGAGCCGCAACACTGCGACATTGGTTGACGAGGATCCGGTACAGCCACGCGCTGAAACGATCGCGCTCCTGGTATCGATTGAGCGCCCGATACGCTCGGAGGAACGTCGCCTGCAACGCATCCTCCGCGTCGTCGCGGTTGCCCAGCATCCGGATTGCAAACCGCGCGCACCGGTCGTAATACCTGTCCACCAGCGCGGCGTACGCCTCAACGTCTCCCGCGAGCACGCGTTGAACGTCTGCGGCATCGTCGCTCATGTCCTGTTTTATAACCCACCCCCGTCCGGCGAACGTCACATCTGACGCTTTTTAAGCTATCTCGCGTGCGCACCGGCCCCCCACCGCTACCATCTGACCCGACCGAGGCGCGACATAGTCAACGTGTCAACAAAATGACCACGCCGAATCGCCACGCTCAAGTTGGACAAGCCATACCCCAGTCCTCTCGCGTCGAACACTGCGGAATCGCGATTTGAACCCAAGTGCACGCCGTAGCTTGCGCCAAGCTCGCGGCGAACGATTCGGGCGCCGGCCGAACGCAATTCCACGACTCCGCGTCCGGTATCCAGCACGATCGCGACCATATGCCGTCGCGACACGGCAAGTTGCCGCGCCAAGGAGAACGCGCTGCCGAGATCACTCGTCGCCGCGCGCACCGACGTGGCGTCGCGCAGGACAGTGAACCGGTACAACGCGATGGACAG
>JAICJQ010000197.1 GCA_025928335.1 Gemmatimonadaceae bacterium | reverse complement strand
GCTCGGCTTGCCGTCGGTGATCATGATGATCTGCCGCATGTCCTTCTTCTGCGCGAGCAGCAGCCGGCGCGCCAGCTTGAGACCCTCGGCGGTGTTCGTGTGATACGGGCCGACCTGCGCCGTCGCCAGCGTGGCAAGCGGAATTTCCTCGGCCGAGTCGTGGAAGAGCACGACCTTGAGCGTGTCGCCAGGGAACTGGGTGCGAATGAGGTGCGTCAGCGCGAGGGCGACCTTCTTCGCCGGAGTGAACCGATCCTCTCCATAGAGAATCATCGAGTGCGAGCAGTCGAGCATTAACACCGTCGCGCACGATGAGCGATACTCGGCTTGCCGGACCATGAGATCGCTGTACTCGAGGTCGAGCGGCACCTTGATGTCGCCCGTGCGCGCCATCGCGTTCTTCAACGTCTCGTTGACGTCGATGTTGAGCACATCGCCGAACTCGTACGGCTTGCTCCAGCCGTCCGACTCGATGCCAGTGGCGAGGTACGCCGTGTCGTGGCTGCCGAAGCTCGATTTCCCGAGCGAACCGAGCAAGTTTCGTAAAGTCTTATAGCCGAGGAAGTCGATGCCTTTCTCGGTGAGGTTGAACTGAACGTCGCGCGCCGCGGCTTTGGCGAGGCTTCCGGGTCCGGTCACCGGTTGATGGCCGGCCGGCATCTGCGGAGCGTTCTCGATCTTGAGGTAGCCCTCTTCCATGAGGCGTTGCACGAGCTGGTCGAGCAGCTGCGCGAGCTTGGCCTGTCCTTCTTCGTCGTCGCCGCCGCGAAGGGCCTCGAGCATCTCGGGCGTGAACTGTCCGCTCTCCATCAATGCGTCGAGGATGGCCTGCTTGAGCGCGTCGAGCGAATGATTACTCTCGTCTCCCGCGTCCCAGCCATAGTACGACTGGTTGTCGCCGGCGAAGCCCGACTGAAGCAGGAAGTCCGCGAGCTTATCGAGCAGCGACTGCAAGTCGATGGCGTCGGCGAGCTCGGGGCTGAACTTTGTGTACGTGTGGTAGCGCATGGCCGCCCTCCGTTGGAAGGATAGTGCTAGGCGCGTGGGCGGGCCATACGAGAGCGTGACCGAAAGGGATGCCCTACTCAGCCCGCAGCGCCTCCACCGGGTCGACGCGCGCGGCTCGCCACCCTGGTACGAGACACGCGGCGAGGGCACAAAGGCTCAGTGCGGCGATGGCGGTTGCCAGGCTCACAGGGTCGCGCGTCGTGACCCCGTACAGCAGTGATGCGACGAAACGGCCAAGGAGGAGCGCGCCGGCAACGCCTATCACGACCCCGACGCCCACGGTCAACATGCCCTCCGACACCACGAGCTTGATCACGTCGGCGACGCGCGCGCCGAGGGCGACGCGAACGCCCATCTCGTGAGTTCGGCGGCTCACGCCGTACGCCACGACGCTGTAGACCCCGATCGCGGCGACGACGAGCGCGAGAACGCCGAACATCGTGAAGAGCTGCGCACCCAGGCGCCACGGATGGAGCTCGCTCTCGAGGAGCTCGTTGACCGTCCGCACCTGAATGATCTGGGCTTCCGGAACGGCCAGTTTCACTTGACGCCGCGCCTCGGCCACGACGAGTCCGATTCGATGCGGGTCGGCGCGCACGATGAGAACAGGCGCGCGGAACGACGGACGTTGCGCAAGCGGCAGATAGAACTGCTTGGCCGGCTCCTCGATGATCCTCATGCGGTGCGCGTCATCGACAATGCCGACTACCTGAACGCAGGGGTTTTCCGGCTTTGAGAGCACGAGGCACTGACCGATGGCGGGTTGGCCCGGCCAGAGCGCGCTGGCCATGCGCGCATTCACGATCATCACGGGTTGTGAGCTTTTTCGATCCGCGGCGGTAAAGAATCGGCCTTGTCTCAGCCGCAGACCCACGGTGGAGAAGTACTCCGGTGAGACGCTGAGAAAGGAGGGGAAGTCGCCGTTCCCCGAAACGAGCGAGTCGCCGTTGGCCCGAAAGAGTCGCGATCCGGCGAATCCGCCCATTGGGCCGACGTTCGAGAGCGTCGTCGCCTTCACTCCTGGCACTCGCCGAAGCGCTTCCGCGGCGCGTTCAAATGCTGGTTGCGTTTCCGGTCCAAACTGCTGGCTTGGCGTCGTTCCGAGATTCGCGAAGAGAAGCGCCGGCGTATCAAACCCGAGATCGATGCTCTCCACCTTCGCGAGGCTGCGCACGAACAGGCCTGCCCCGACGAGCAGAATGATCGACAAAGCGGTCTGCGTTATCAGAAGAATTGCTCCGAGCGTCGATCGTCGGTACGCCCCCTCGAGTGAACCGGCCCGAAGGCTGGAGATGATGTCGATTCGCGAGCCCGTGAACGCGGGCGCCGTGCCGACGATGATCCCGGCGACAACTGAGGCGGTGGCAACGAACACGACGGCGCGTACGTCGAGCGTGCCGCCCGCCCAGTTGACCGACGGAAAGAGCAACCGGCGAATCAAAGCACCGCCCCAGCCGCCGAGGAGGAGGGCGGCGAGTCCACCGATGAGACCCAGGAGAACACTCTCGGCGATGACTTGCTCATAGAGTCGCCAGCGCGAAACGCCGAGGGCGTGACGCACCGCAATCTCGCGGCGACGCCGATTGGCGCGCATCGACAAGAGATTGGCGACGTTCGCGCAGGCGATAACAAGAACGATGATCGCGACCGCGCCGAGGCGGAGCGAAATTGACGACTCGGCGTCCTTCTTTGCCGGACCTCGCGCGGCGACGACCGAGCCAAGCCATACTTTCGCGTCGGTGAGCGACGCCATGCCTCTGAGGGGCTCTGCGGCTCGCAGGCCGGCGGTGCCTTTCCCCTCGAGCTCGGCCTCGCTGGTGCCGTTGGGCAGCCTTGTCACGACACGCAGGAAGGCACCTCCTCCGAGATACCATGCGTCGCCCCCACTACTGATACGGCCCGCGGTGAACGCGCTCAGCGGTGCCCACGCGTTGGCGGCGCTGATCTCGAGGCCAGCAAACGGCTCGGGCACGACGCCGATGATTGTGAAGTCCATTGTTCCCGTCCTGACGCGCCGGCCGACGATATCCGGATCAGCCCCGAAACCGTCGCGCCACAGCCGCTCACCAACGACGAGGACGAGCGCCGGGGCATCGATTCGTGCTTCATCTTTGTCGAAGGTGCGACCGACGATCGGCCGTATGCCCAGAAGACGGAAATAGTTCGCGCTCACGTACGACCGGCGAAATAGCGGCCCTCCGGCTTCCGGACGGACGGAATCCGCAGGGGTATACGCCGCGGTTTCGGCGGAGCCGAATGCATCCGCGATAGCCTGGTAGCTCGGATAGCTGAAGAACGGAAAGATGTGATTGTCGCCGGCGATGGCGGTCGCGCTCTCCAAGTACAAGCGCCTTACTTCGTTTGGCGCTGCTACTCCCGCGGGTGGTCGCACGAACACCCGATCGAGAAGCGAGAACACCGCGGCATTGAGTCCCACACCCAGGGCGAGCGTCACGACGACAGTGACCGTAAATCCCGGTGCTCGTGCGAGCCCGCGCATCGCGTAGGAGACGTCTTGCCGCACGCGGTCCAGCCAGAGAAGAGGTGTCATCGACCGGGTCTCCTCGCGGTAGTAAGTAACATTTCCGAATGCGCGCCGCGCGGCGAGCTCGAGACTCCGCGCTTCGGCGCCGTCCCGTGAACACGACAAACGCTCGAGATCGAGGTGAAAGCGAAGCTCGCGATCGAGGTCGCGAACGTAGGATTCCCTGCGCCACAGGACGTAGAGACGGTGACGGATCCCGTCGAGCACTGACATGGTCTCAGGCGCGTCCCATGACGCGCGCGATGGCGGTGGCGACGCGGTCGTAGCTCGAGACCTTCTCGTCGAGCTGCTTCCGACCCGAGCGCGTGATCGTGTAGTACCTGGCCTGACGCTTCGTCGGCGACTCCGCCCATCGGGCCGTCACCCAGCCTTTGTTCAACAAACGCTCGAGCGCGGGATAGAGCGAGCCTTGCTCCACGCGCAGCACGCCGTCGGACAGCCGCGCGATGTGTTGGGCGATCGCGTATCCGTGCAGCGATCCGAGCGTCAGCGTTCGCAAGATCAGCATGTCGAGCGTCCCGGGCTGCAAATCCGCCCGAGCGTCGGCTGGTGCAGATGGGCTCATAGGAAGACAGTCGACATATGTTGACTAACTACCTATACAGCGCTCCATCCTTGTTCGTCAAGACCGACCGCGGCACAAGCTCCAGCTTGGTTGCTATGTTCATCAGCGTGGCCAGCGCCCCGTCTCTCAATCCGTTCCGAACGCTCCAGCGGCATCGAAACTTCCGGCTTTTCTGGCTCGGGCAGACGCTGTCGCTGATCGGCACATGGATGCAGTCGATGGCCCAGGGGTGGCTGGCGTTACAGCTCTCAAATAGCGCCTTCCTCGTCGCGCTCGTCGCGACCGCGCAGTCGTTTCCAGTCCTCCTCTTCTCATTCCACGCGGGCGTCGTCGTCGATCGGACGGACAAGCTCCGTTTGGTGAAGATCGCCCAGACACTGCTCGGGGTCGAGGCGGCGGTGTTGTGGTGGTTTACCTGGTCGGGGCACATCACGATGGGTTGGCTCCTCGCGCTCGCCACCGCCAACGGGTTGATCACGGCGTTCGAAGTGCCGGCGCGACAGTCGCTCGTCATCGAGCTCGTGGGACGCGAGGACTTACCCGGCGCGATCGCGCTCAACTCGAGCGGCTTCAACCTCGCGCGCATCGTTGGTCCCAGTATCGGCGCGATCGTCATCGCGAGCCTCGGCATCTCGTGGTGCTTCGGTGTGAACGCGCTGAGCTACATCACTGTCCTCGTCGGCTTGTTCCTCATTCGACTTCCCGAATGGGTGCCACCAGAACACCTCGTGTCGCCGATCGAAGGAATTCGCGAGGGCGTCCGCTTCATGCGCGACACCCCGTCGATCGCCGCCCTGATGAAACTCGTGACCGTGTATTCGATCCTCGGCGTTCCGTACCTCACGCTCATGCCCGTCATTGCGCGCGACCAACTCGGGCTCGACGCAGCCGGCTACGGCGCCTTGCTCGCCTGCGTCGGCGTTGGTGGCGTCGCGGGCGCGCTGTCGCTGGCGGCGATCGGGGATCGCGTTCGCGGCACACGCCTCTTGTCCGCCGCGGCCTACGCGTACGGCGGCCTACTCATCGGCCTCGCCCTGGCGCGCGACGCCGCTGTTGCCTATCCGGTGCTGCTCGCGACGGGATTCATGATGATCGTCAACAACGCCACGGCGAACTCGACCCTCCAGCACCTGGTGCCAAACGAGTTGCGCGGCAGAATTATGGCGGCGTACTCGTTCGTCGTCGTCGGTTTGTCCACTGTCGTCGGCTCGCTGCTCTCCGGGAGCATCGCCCACGTGCTCGGCGTATCCTGGGCGATCGGCGGCGGCGCGGTGATCATGCTCGGCTACGCTTACTGGGCCTTCGAGCGACGTCCGGAATTGCGATCGATTGAATAGCGAGTAGGCCAGCGGAAGTTGCTGCATAGAAGGAGATTGAGCGATGTATTCGTCTTGCATCTTCTGCCAGTCGAAGCTCGGCGAGAACGACGCCGTCGAGCATTTCCCGGTGGGACGCCGGCTCGCGTTCGACGCCGCGCGCGGTCGCCTCTGGGTCGTGTGCCGAAGGTGCGAGCGGTGGAACCTCTCGCCGCTCGAGGAACGATGGGAGGCGATCGAGGAGTGTGAGCGCCTCTTTCAAGGCACGCGCTTGCGTGTCTCGACGGATAACATCGGGTTGGCGAGAATCGCCGAAGGCCTGGAGCTCGTCAGAATCGGCGAACCGCTGCGGCCGGAGCTCGCGGCGTGGCGCTATGGCGACCAGTTCGGCCGTCGCCGCCGCCGAACCGTTGCCTACGCGAGCCTTGGTGCGGCGGCCGGCATCGGGGTCTTTGTCGCGGGCCCGATCGTCGGCGGTCTCGGAGCCTTTTCGTGGCTCGGCTACAACGCGTTCAACGCGGCGGTGGACGCGTACCAGCGACGACGCGTTCGAGCTCGCTTGACTGTACCCGGACGTGACCAGCCGGTTGCCGTGCGACGCGACCAAATCAGCCACATCGCGCTTGTCCAGTCGTACCAGGGCTGGGGATTGCGGGTCGCCTTCGAGGAGGAAGAGGCCACTCGATCAGCGGTGATCCCGTGGATCACCTGGAAGAACCGAGAGCAGTCGAGCGTCTTAGTGACTGGCGACGAAGCCCTCCGTGCGGCGGCAAAGCTTCTTCCCGCGGTGAACGCGTCGGGGGCGAGCCGGCGTGCCGTCGCCTCGGCGGTCGACCTTCTTACCGAGAATCCCGAACCGTCGCGCCTCTTCGCCAAGTACGCGTCCGGCGCACCTTCGTGGAAGACGGGCCAGTACCTGTCGTACCTCCCGAGACCCGTTCTTCTCGCGCTCGAGATGGCGTCGCACGAAGAAACCGAACGCCGCGCGCTCGAAGGGGAGCTGAATCTTCTCGAAGCGGCATGGCGCGATGCCGAGGAGATCGCCGCTATCGCGGACGGCCTCGTTCTGCCAAGCGAGACCAACGATCGACTGCTCGCGCTCAAGCGCGACGCGCGCGACGGTTGATCAGTCCCGTACGCCCGCACCGAACTGTTGTCGCGCGGCGTCGATGACCATCTTCGCCGCGCCGTCGACACCCAGCCAACCGGTATTCACGCACAAGTGATAATTCTCGTGCGAGAGCCAGTTGCGATTCCAATGGCGCTTCACGTACTGCTCGCGCTGCTTGTTCTGATCGTGGATCATTCGGTCGGCCTCGTCGGCGCCGACCTTGAACTTGTCCATCGCGTACTGGCGTAAGGCCGAGCGTGGCGCGTAACAAAATACGTGCAGCGCGTCGGCGCGTTCGGCGAGCAGGCACTGCGCCCCTCGTCCCACGAACACCGCCGGCCCCGTCTGCATTGCCTCCTCGATCACACGACGCGTTACGGCAACGATCCGTTCTTCCGTCGTTTCCATCGGGCCACTGGGTACGGGCGGCATGACCTCGGGCGATCCGAGGGACAACGCCGACGCCAGACGCTCGACCATCGACGGCACGCGCTCGTCCTGCGCGGACACCTCGGCCACGGTCAACCCCGAACGCTCGGCGACCGCGTCGATCATCGCGTTGTCGAAGAGCGACCAGCCCAAGGCGGTCGCGACCCGCTCGGCGACTTCGGAGCCTCCGGAGCCGTACATCCTCGAGATGGTGACGACGGGCATCAGAATGCCCGGAGGTCGCCGTGCGCCCCGGCGTGGTGCGCCGCGGGTCTATGCGTCGCGCGTCGTCGCACCTGTTCGACCACCTCGAAGCCAAGCGCGGTCCACGTATCCTCGGCCATGCGCACACCGCTCGCATTGTGCAGGCGCATCTCCGTGATGCCGCGAACGTCGCACCAACGCTCCGCCGCGCCGATCAACGCGCTCAACACGCCCTTGCGTCGGCTGTGCGGTCTCACGTATGCCGACGATACGTAGCAATAACGATCCGGCAACAGGAGCGGTGAGCTCGGCGTGTCGACGCATCGCAGTACGCCGACAATCTCATTTCCCGCCTCGGCAACGAAAATCGTCTCGTG
>JAICJQ010000147.1 GCA_025928335.1 Gemmatimonadaceae bacterium | reverse complement strand
TTCGTCGCCGACGCCAAGCGCCGGATCACGAAGCTTCAGGCGGGCAGCAAAGGCTGAGCGGCGCTCAGCTGGCCTTCGGTCAGTTCAGCAGCTCGAAGCCGGCAATCTCGAAGTGTCGATCGAAGGCGAAGGCCTGCTTGACGCGCTCGCGTCGCATGAGCTCGAAGCTCATGGCATCGGTGAGGGACAACCGCTGATCGGCTAATCGAGCAAGCCATCCCGTCACCGCGTGACCGACGAGGTCCGGCGTCACGGCAACCCATTCGTAGACTGAATCGGCGAGCAGAGCTTGCGTCGCTTCTCGCGCCGCGCCGGGGCCGCGCAGATAGAGCAGATGCGTGTGAAATTCGGCGAGCACAGCGAGGGTGCTGATATACCGCCCGCCACTCCTCCGATGCGCCTGCGCCGCTTGAACTGCTCGCACATGAGGTTGATCCCGAGCGTGCGCGAGAGCGAGCAGCGCGCTCGTATCAACGAGGGCGCGCACGCTTCCCCGACCGTTTGGCGGCCGCCGGCTTCGCCTCGGCAACGGCGTCCGTTCGCGAGAGCCACGTTTGATATTCGCCGCCGTACAAGGTAGTCGTCTGCGCGCTCCGACAAATCCGTCGGACCGGGATACTGCGACGCGGTCGAGACCAGATAGTCGATCGACGAACCGGGTTGCGCGCCAACACCGATTTGGGCGGCGAGCGCCCACAAACCGCGCCGAAAAAGCTCGGTACGTCGCATCGGGAAGGGCCGTCACTGGACAGCATATAACGAACGGGTGTCATATGAGCATCATGGCCCAGCCACTCATTCCCGAGACGCAACGTTCGAGTGACGCGCTGACCATGGACAGACCGGAGCTCGAACGCGAGCTGGAACGGCTGCATGCCGAAAGCTGGGGTTGGGCGTTGGCGTGCACGGGTCGCGATCGCGCGATGGCCGAGGACGCGCTACACACGGCGTATCTCCGCGTGCTGAGTGGTCAGGCCCGCTTCGACGGCCGGTCGCGCTTCAAGTCGTGGCTGTTCGGCGTGATTCGGCTGACGGCGATGGAAGAGCTTCGTCGAGCAAATCGATGGACCGCTGGTGACTCGGCTGCTGACGTGTCAGGCGCGGCTGATCCTGCGCCTGGAGCGGATGTGACGACGGAGCTCGCGGAGCGGAATGCGGCACTCGTCGCGGCCATGGCCGAGCTGTCTCCGCGCCAGCGCGAGGTCCTGCAGCTGGTGTTTTACCACGGCATGACGATCGAGGAAGCGGCGGGCGTCATGGGCGTATCCGTTGGGTCGGCGAGGACGCACTACGACCGCGGCAAGAAAGGGCTCGCCGGGCAGATCAATGAGGTGGACGTGCGATGAGCAACATCGAACTCGAGTTGAAAAGGCGATTCGCCGAGCTTCGTGCCGACGATGAGGCGACCGCGCCGGCATTCGAGGCGATGCGTGACCGACACAACACCGTTGTCGGGCACACGCTCGCCCTGCGGCGTCGGCGACGATGGATTGGCCCCGCACTCCTCGTGGGTGCAGCGGCCGTTCTCACTGGGGTCTGGGTGACGACCTGGACACGGTCGCGAAGTGAGCGAGCGCGCCAGGAGGCGTTCCTACGCGACTCGTCGATGCAACTCTTTCGATGGACGATGCCGACGGACGGACTGCTCACCTCGGCGCGACGAACTCTACAAACACCGGCGCTCTCCGCCTCGGTTCTCGATGCCGCGGCGGCGCCGATTCCAGGAACTCCCTTCAAAGGAGATTGAGAATGCGAACGTCGATAATTGCGGTCACGCTGTTGGTCGGTGCAGCCACGGCAGCTCATGCCCAAGGTCGCGGAGGGCGTGGAGGTGGTCCCGACTGGGCGAGGCCGCACGGCACGATGTGCATCGACATGGACAGCGTGTTGAAGGTCGAAGTAGTGAAAGGCCCGGCCGCAGCGGCGGCGTATGGCGCCGAAGCGGCGGAGGGCGTCGTGATCATCTACGCGAAGCCGGGCCCCGGCCTTCGCAATTGCACGGCGCCACCGGGCGGCGGGGATGACGCGCTCGGAAAGGTGTTGCTGTCCCCCGACCTCGTCATGTCGCATCAGCAAGCGATCGCCCTGACCGATCTTCAGCGACAGGCTATCCAGACCAACATGCTCGACACGCAGAAGAAGATGCTCGATCAGCAGTTCAAGCTGCAGAGCGAAGTCGAGAAGCTGCAGCAACTCCTCAAGAGCATGAAGCCCGACGAAGGGAAGGTGCTTGATGAGATGGACAAGGTCTTGGGCGCGGAGCGCGACATCAAGCGCGCTCAACTCAGCCTGATGGTCAAGCTGAAGAACAATCTCACGCCGCAGCAGCAGTCTCAACTCGAGACGCTACGCAACCAAGCGCCCGAAAAGTAGCCGAGTCGCCTAATGGGCATGGCTGAGTACATTTCGCCATGCCTGCGACCGCTCCGTCCGACGTCCTCGAAAAGCTCGTTTCGCTCTGCAAACGCCGTGGTTTCATCTTCCAGTCGTCGGAGATTTACGGCGGCACGGGCTCCGTCTGGGACTACGGTCCGCTCGGCGTCGAGCTCAAGAGGAACCTGAAGGATCGCTGGTGGCACGCGATGGTCCGGGCCCGCGACGACATCGAAGGGCTCGACGCGGCGATCCTCATGCATCCACGCGTCTGGGAAGCCAGCGGCCACGTCGCGACGTTCACCGATCCACTCGTCGATTGCAAGAACTGTAAGAAGCGCTTCCGCGCCGACGACCCCAAGATCAAGGGAACGCCCGGTACCCCCGACGCGCAGTGTCCCGTCTGCGGCATGAAAGGCACGCTCTCCGAGCCGCGCCTGTTCAATCTCATGTTCAAGACGTACATGGGACCGGTCGAGGACAGCGCCTCGATCGTGTACCTGCGCCCCGAAACGGCACAGGGCATCTATGTGAACTTTCTCAACGTTCAGCAGTCGACGCGCCAGAAAGTCCCGTTCGGCATCGCGCAGATCGGCAAGGCATTCCGCAACGAGATCACGCCCGGCAACTTCATCTTCCGCACGCGCGAGTTTGAGCAGATGGAGATGCAATTTTTCGTCGAGCCGGGCACGGACATGCACTGGTTCGAGTACTGGAAAGAGCAGCGGTTGAACTGGCACAAGTCGCTCGGCCTGGCGCCCGAACGGCTGGAGTTCCACCAACACTCGAAGGAAGAGCTGGCCCACTATGCGCGCGCCGCCTTCGACATTCAGTTCGACTTCGGCGGTACGCTCGGCTTCCAGGAGATCGAGGGCGTGCACAATCGCGGCGATTTCGACCTGTCACGCCACCAGGAATACTCGGGCAAGAAGCTCGAGTACTTCGACCAGCCGAACAACAAGCGCTTCCTGCCCTTTGTCGTAGAGACGTCGGTTGGCGCCGATCGGACGACGCTCGCCGTGCTCGTGAACGGCTATCGCGAGGAAACGGTCGAAGGGGAATCGGAAGGTCGGACGGTGCTCGGCCTCCATCCGTCGCTCGCGCCGATCAAGGCCGGTGTGTTTCCACTCGTGAAGAAAGACGGGATGCCGGAGTTCGCCGAGAAGCTGACGGCGGAGCTGCGGCAACGCTTTCCCGTGTTCTACGACGAGTCGGGCGCGATCGGCCGGCGCTATCGCCGGCAGGACGAAGTCGGCACGCCCTACTGCATCACCATCGACGGACAAACGATGCAGGATGGCACCGTGACGATTCGCGATCGCGACACGCTGCAGCAGGAACGCGTGGCGGCGGACGCCGTCGCGCGAATCATCCAGGCGCGTCTCTCTACGTGACCGACCTCTCGCTCGATCGCCTGCGCCGTGAGGGCGAGGCGTTCATGGAAGAGATCTCGCGCGAGTATTACCTCGCGCACTCCGGCCATAAGCCGACGGCGGAGCTGCAGCCGATCTACGCGCGCCACGCGGCCGTGCTCGGCCAGGATGCGCTGGACCTCACGCTCGATGCGTTCCGGAACGCCAAGGAAGGAACCGAAGAGCATCGGTCGGCGCGGCTACTCGTGGATTGGCAAGCGGAGTCGCAGAGCGCACGACAGTTGGCGGAGCTCGATGAACGGGAGATCGCCTGGCAGGGGTCGGCGATCGTCAACGTCACTGACACGCGCCAGATCAAGTTCGAAGCGGCGTCGATCGAGATCGCGAACAGCAGCGACGCCGACGAACGTCACATGATCGAGGCGGCACGCGCAAAGCTCGTCGAACGCGAGTTGGCTCCGATTCGTCGCGAGCGCTTTCAGCGGGAGCGCGACATCACCGAGTCCCTCGGACTGGCGTCGAACTACAACGCGACGTTCGAGCTGCTGAGCGGTCTCTCGTTGAACGACCTCGCCGCGCAGTGCGAGCAGTTCATCAAGGACACCGACGCGCTCTGGGAGGAAGTGCTTCCCGAGTTCGCGAAGCGCGTGCTCGGCATGAACGCGCGCGACGTGACGCGCGCCGATGCGTTGGCGTTGATGCGCGCCCGCGAGTTCGACGCCTATTTTCCCGGCGCGCGTATGGAAGAGGCGATCACCCGCCAGGTCCGTGAAATGGGTGTCGACCCGCTCGCCGCGGGCCGCATCACCCTCGACACCGGCGAGCGGGACGGGAAGCGTTCGCGTGCTTTCTGCTCACCCGTTCGCGTGCCCGCCGAGGTGTACCTCGTTTTACGACCGCACGGCGGTCAGACGGACTGGAACACCTTCCTGCACGAGCTCGGTCACGCGCTCCACTTCGCGTACATGCGTCCCGACCTCGCGTTCGAGTATCGCTGGCTCGGCGACAACTCCATCACCGAAGGCTACGCGATGTTCTTCGATCATTCGACGAAGGATCGCGGCTGGCTCAAGCGCTACAGTGAGCTGGGCGAATCGAGAGTCGACGCTTTTCTGCGTACGGCGGGTTTCGAGGAGCTGCAATTCCTCCGTCGCTACTGCGCGAAGTTGATCTACGAGGTGCAGCTCTACGGCGGCACGGCGAGCTGGGATGCGCTTCCCGACCTGTACGTCGAAACGCTGACGCGCGCGACGACGTTCCGATACGACCGCGCCGACGCATTCGTCGACGTCGACCCACGTTACTACGCCGCGCGCTACTTGCGCGCCTGGCAGCTCCAGGCGCTCATTCGCGAGACGCTCGTCGAGCGCTACGACGACGATTGGTGGCGGAATCCACGCGCGGGCCCTTGGATCTGCTCGGCGCTCTTCGGCGAAGGCCAACGAGAGCTTGCCGACGAGCAGGCGCAGCGCATCTCAGGAAAAAAGTTGTCGTTTGCGCCGTTGAGGAGAGCGATCGAAAAAATGCTCGGGTAGTCTAACTCGCTTTGGGCAGACTAAACGCCACGACGTAGTCTCCAGTCCCCCAGTCTTCGCTCCCGCCGACACAAATAACGACATACTGCTTACCACCGATCTCATACGTCATCGGCGTAGCACGCGCGCCGGCGGGCAACTCGCCGCGCCAGAGCTCTCGTCCCGTCTCGACATCGAACGCACGCAGGAAATGGTCGAACGTCGCGCCGATGAACGCGATGCCGCTCGCCGTGACGATCGGACCGCCGAGGTTGGGCAAGCCGAGCGGCGTCTTCGATAGCGCGGCGAGCTGGGGTCGCAACGTCGCGGGATCGCCGAGCGGAACCTCCCACGCTTTGGCGCCCGTCTCGAGGTTGATGCCGACCAACGCGCCCCACGGTGGTGGGGTGCACGGCAGACCGCTCGGCGCCTTGAGAATTCGACGCCGCATGAAGTACGGCGTGCCGTGCATGCGCGTGTATTGGTCGTCGAGACGGCCGGAATTGTGAACGGCTTCCGCGCTGTCGAACTTGTCGAGCGGAATGAGCTGGATAAACGCGGCGAGGCGGTTCACCGGGACGACGGCGATGTGCCGGAACGGATCGTACGCCACGCCTCCCCAGTGCGCGCCGCCGACGTTCGACGGCACGCTCAGCGTTCCTTGAAGACTGGGTGGCGTAAAC
Source organism: Gemmatimonadaceae bacterium (assembly GCA_025928335.1). Classification (GTDB taxonomy): domain Bacteria; phylum Gemmatimonadota; class Gemmatimonadetes; order Gemmatimonadales; family Gemmatimonadaceae; genus JAQBQB01. Next base: position 6,079 of record JAICJQ010000147.1, on the reverse strand, counting down.
GGTCCTTCGTTGCGCAACGGCCGGATCTGCGCGAGGCACGCGTCGCGGTCGGCCGGCGTTGCGCCCCAAACACTGTCGAGCGATAGCGTGTTCGGAGAGAGCGGCGGGATCACCGAGTTGAACGGCTGCGTCGGCGACGCGCGTTCGCCGGCCACATCGCTCCGGGGCACCGGGCGCTCTTCGACGGGGAAGATCGGCCGGCCGGTAAGCCGGTCCAGCACGAAGAGCTGTCCCGTTTTCGTCGCCTGCAACACGGCGTCGACCGCACCACCGGGACGCGAAAGTTGAACGAGCGCGGGCGGCGATGCGTTGTCGTAGTCCCAGAGGTCGTGATGCACCGTCTGGAAGTGCCAAACGACCATCCCCGTGGCCGCGCGCAGCGCGACGATCGAGTTGGCGTAGCGGTTGTCGCCGAGCCGCTCGCCGCCGTAGTAGTCGGGGCTCGGGCTTGTCGTCGGGACGAAAACGAGGTCGTGCGCGGAATCGGCGGCCAGAACCGACCAGGCATTCGCGGCTCCAGTGATTCGACCGAGTGGACGCCAGCTTGCCCACGCCGGATCGGTGGAGTCGCGTGGGACGGGATCCCACGACCAGCGGAGAGCGCCAGTACGCACGTCGTACGCGCGCACCTCACCGCTCGCCGCGTTGATGCGGTTGTTGTCCGCGACCGACGATCCCGTGACGAGCAAGCCGTTGATGATCGCCGGCGGCGACGTGAGTTGGTATTCCTCAGCGTAGTACGGCGTGTTGCGAAGGCCGGTGCGCAGATTGACCGTTCCATCCTTGCCGAATCCACGACAGGGCGTGCCTCGCTTCGCGTCCAGCGCGATGATGCGCGCGTCGATCGTCGCGAGAAAGACGCGGCGATGGCATGTTGCGCCGACGGAAACGCGCGGGTCGACCCACGTCGAAACGCCACGACTGGCGAAATCGCCCCAATTGCCGTTGCGATCGACATGCGCGTCGTACGTCCACAACGCTTTTCCCGTCGTCGGATCGAGCGCGATCGCGCGGCCGAACGGGGTCGACAGGTAGAGCGCGCCGTCCACCATCAACGGTGTTGCTTCGAACTTGGCGGGCCGGTGCGTGTGCGCCGTGTCGCCGGTGCGGTAGGTCCAGGCCACGGTCAGGCCCGTGACGTTCGTTCGATTGATCTGCGCGAGGGGCGAATATCTACCGCCGAATGCATCGCGTCCGTACGCCGCCCATTCGCGGGGCGACACTTGAGCTGTCGCGCACCACGGGGCGAGAAGAGCAAGCGACCAGAGTGGAACGAGCGCCCGCATGACCCTCAAACTAATTCCGGATTCTTGGTTGAGACAATTCACCACCGGTGAAAGTTGAGACGGCGTCGTAAATTCCAGCATGTCCAAACCGATCGCTGTCATCACGGGAGCATCGCGCGGAATTGGGCGGGCGGTCGCGCTACGCCTCGCCGCCGAGTTCGAAATCGCCGCCGTTGCCCGGTCTCGCGACCAGCTGGACGAGCTTCGGAGGGAGATCGAGCACGCCGGCGGCGTGTGCCGGCCGCTCGTTGCCGACGTCACCGATCCAAGATCGGTTGAGGGCGTTCTGTCCGGCCTCGACGCACAGGTCTTGGTCAACAACGCCGGCGTCGGGTCGATCAAGCCGTTTATGGAGCTCACCCGCGATGAGTGGCGCCAAATGGTCGACGTCAATTTCAACGCGATGTTCGACGTCACTCGTGCGGTGTTGCCGCCGATGATCGCGCGGAAGTCCGGGCACATTGTCGTCATCGGCTCGATCAGCGGCCGCAGCGCGTTCGTCGGCGGCAGCTGCTACGCCGCGACCAAGTCGGCGGTCAATGCGTTCTCCGAGTCGCTCATGCTCGAGCTTCGCGACTCGGGCATCAAAGTCTCGGTCGTCAATCCGGGTTCGGTGACGACGAGCTTCGGCTCGGGCTGGTCGGCAAAAAGCTGGGCGCTCTCGGCGGAAGCCGTCGCCGACGCCGTGGCCCAAGTCATCGCGACGCCGCCGAACGTCTTGATCCACCGCATGGAGATCCGAACGCTCACCGTGCCCAAGAAGTAGCGCCGAGTCGCCGAGTCGCCGAGTCGCCGAGTCGCCGAGTCGCCGAGTCGCCGAGTCGCCGAGTCGCCAGTAGCACTAATCAGCTCGCAAACCTACCTTTCTTATCCGTGACGACGATGTTGGCAGACGCCATGGATTGGGGGCAGGGCCACGAGGGCCACAACGACGTCGGCCTTCGCGAGCTCATCGCGATGCGCGAGATCGCGCGCGCGTTCCTCACGGCGCGGCGCGCGGAAGATGTCTTCCAGTTCGCGCTCGATCGCGTCACCCCGCTCGTCGGCGCCACGTTCGCCTGCGTGTACGTCATTGAAGACGGCACCGACCTCATGCGTCTCGCGGCGGTCCATAACTGGCCGCAGCGGTACGCGAAATACCTCGACCAGATTCGCGTCCGCCTCGGTCTCGGCCCGAGTGGCATCGCCGCACTCGAGCGGCGAGCGGTCGAGATCCCCGACGTCTTCGCCGATGTCGCCGAAGAAGAGTGGCACGAGATCGCCGAGGAGCTCGGCTTCCGCGCGCTCGCCGCGCTGCCGCTGGAGACGCCGAATGGGGTGCTCGGCGCCGTCACGTTCTACTTCGCCGCGCCAAACTCGCTGAGTCCCGACACGCGTGGACTCGTGCGCATGGTCGCGGATCAAATGGCGGCGATCGCCGAGAAAGCCCGGTTGATCCAGGACCTTCAGCGCGCCAACACGCGGCTCACCGAGTCGAACGTCCAGCTCGAGCGCCAGTACAACGACGTGATCGAGGCGCGGCGGGTCAAGGACCAGTTTCTGGCCAACATCTCGCACGAGCTCCGCACGCCGCTCACCGCGGTCATCGGCTACATCTCGCTGATGCAGGAAGGAGTCGTCGGCGACATCACCGACGAGCAGAACGAAACGCTGGACCAAGTGAAGGCGTCGAGCGAGCACCTGCTCACCCTCATCGGCGACCTCCTCGAGCTCACGGCTCTCAAACGCGGCGCCCTCGACTTCGAGATCTCCGAAATCGACCCGCGTGAGCCCCTGCGCGAGGCGCTGGCGACGTCGTTCGGGCGAAAAAAAGGGGTCGAGGTCATGGTGACCGAGCCGGAAGGCGAGCTGCCTGCGATGCGCACTGATCGAAAGAAAGTGACCAAGGCGTTGCGCGCGCTGATCGATAATGCCTTCAAGTTCACGCCGAAGGGCACGATTACCCTCTCGGTCGAGATCTCCGGCCAGCACGTCGCCTACACCATACAGGACACCGGGATCGGCGTTCCTGCCGAGGCGCAGCAGCTGATCTTCGATGAATTCCGCCAACTCGACGGCGGCCTGACCCGCGCGTACGGCGGGTCGGGGCTCGGGCTTTCGCTCGCCAGACGTCTCGCGCGTTTGGTCCAGGGCGATATTTCGCTCGAGTCGGAGCCGGGCGTCGGCTCGACCTTCCGTTTGGATCTGCCCTTGAGGATGACATGACCGCACCAGCACGAACCGTCCAGGAATGCACCACCAACCTGAGCGGCGATGAAGTCCTGAAGCGCGCCAAGACGTTCTTCGCAACGCGTCCGTCGATCTACTCGGCGTTCATCGACAAGGAAGGTCCGGGCTTCGCCTCCTTCCGCGGCCAGGGTGGCGAGGAGATCGTGGTCGCCGTTTCGGCCGCCGCCGACGGCAAAGGAACACGCGTGACCGGATCGAGCTATTTGTTCGACATGCAGGTGTCGCGCTTCTTCGCCACGCTCACGCGAGTGCCGGTCGAATGACGTCGCCTTTCGTCGCCAGCCTTCGCGCGCGTCCGTCGACGATCCACACCGCGCCGGAAGGCGCGGACACGATCACGATCCGCGTCGAGATGCCTGAGGTCTGGGATGTAGTGCGTATCGTGGCATCCCCGTCGCAGCCCGTCGTCGAAGTGAAGCTTCGCGCGATCGAGGCCCTGAGTCCGGACGTGGAGTTGCAGCAAGAGCTCGTGCTCAAGCTGCGCGGCTGGGAAATCCTCGACGAAAACGCGACGCTCGCCGAAGCGGGTGTCGTCGACGGCTCGATTCTGCTGATGACGTACCGCCGCCGTCGTCCGGTTCGCTGATCGGCTCTCGAACCCGAGCGGCGACGTGACATCGGTACCTCGCACCGTGACACCATTGCCGCTGCACGACCGCGACGCGCTCGTCGCGGCCGCCGGTCGCCTGCGCGCCGAAGTCCAGCGGCGCATCGTCGGTCAGGGCGCGGTGCTCGACGAGATCCTGATGTCGCTCATCGCCGGCGGGCACGCGCTGCTCGTCGGCGTCCCGGGTCTTGCCAAGACTCTCATGGTGCGCTCGCTCGCTGAAGCGGTGCATCTCGAGTTCCGGCGAATTCAGTTCACGCCCGATCTCGTCCCGAGCGACATCACCGGCACGGAGATTCTCGAAGAGGACGCGGCGAGCGGAGCCCGGTCATTCCGGTTCGTGCACGGGCCGGTGTTCGCCAACATCGTTCTGGCGGACGAGATCAACCGCGCGCCGCCGCGCACGCAGGCCGCGCTCCTCGAGGCGATGCAAGAGCACAGTGTGACGGCGAGCGGGCAGACGATGTCGCTCCCCGAGCCGTTCTTCGTGCTCGCGACGCAGAATCCGATCGAGCAGGAAGGCACCTATCCGCTCCCCGAAGCGCAGCTCGATCGATTCCTCTTCGACATCAGGGTCGGTTACCCCAGCGAACAAGACGAGATCGAGATCCTCCGCAATACGACAGGCTCCGTGAGCGACGCCCTCGAAACGGTCCTCGGCGCCTCGGAGCTCATGGCGTTGCAACGGCTAACTCGTGAGGTCGTCGCCGCCGACTCGGTGCTGCAGTATGCCGCGTCGCTCGTGCGCGCCACGCGCCCAGACGATTCGCGCGCGCCGGAGCTCGTGAAGCAGTACGTCCGTTGGGGCGCCGGTCCGCGCGCCGGTCAGTCGCTCATCCTCGGCGCGAAGGCAAACGCGCTGCTCGGCGGTCGGCTCGTCGTGTCGCCCGCCGACATCAAACGCGTTGCCACGCCCGTGCTGCGGCATCGCGTGCTGCCGAATTTCGCCGCCGAGGCCGAGAGCGTCGGCGCGGAGCGCATCATAGAAGATCTGCTGGCGCGGATCGAGCCGCCGCGCAGCGACATTAGGATCTGACATGGCCGCCCCCCCGGCGGCGTCGTACGGCGCGCTGCTCGACGCGGTGCGAGGCGTGCATTGGCCGGCGCGGCGCGCGGTCTCCAGCCTGTTGCCCGGCGCCCATCATTCCACGCTTCGCGGGACGTCCGCCGAGTTCACCGAATATCGGCTGTATCGGCAGGGCGACGACCCACGGCGGCTTGATTGGCGGCTGCTGGCCCGCAGCGATCGCGCCTACATCAGACTCGCCAACGATCGAGCCCTGCTTCCGACGACGATCGTGCTCGACACGTCGGCGTCGATGGCCTTTCCCGTCGCGACGCGCGACAAGTGGCAACTCGCGCAGGAGCTGACGATCGGTCTGGCGGCGGTCGCGCACGCCGACGGCGATCCGGTGGGCATCGCGTTGCGCGACGCTCGCGGCAAGACGGTGGCGCTGCCCCCGCGCACGCGGCGAGACGTCGTCGCCGAGATCGCACGGGTTGTTCTCGCGGGTCAGCCCGGTGGCTCCGAGCCGCTCGCGCCTGTGGTGCGCGCGCTGCGCAGCGGGCGCCTCGTCCTCGTGAGCGATCTGCTCGGCGACGAGGAAGAATCGTTACGTGCCGTTCGCGCCCACATCGTGAGCGGCGGTGAGGCGCACATCGCTCACGTGATCGCGCGCGACGAACTCGATCCGCCCCGGCGCACTCTCCTCGCCGCCGATCCGGAACAGGCCTTCGTGCAACGGATGCTCGTCGAGAGCACCCGTCGCGAATATGAGGAGCGGTTTGCGTCGTGGCGTGCCGGCGTCGCGCGTCGGTGGCGAGCCGCGGGCGCGTCGTACACGGAAGTGATCACCGACGAACCGGCGCCGCACGCGGTCCGTCGCGTTGCCGCATCGGCCGAGCGATGACGAGCTGGATTCTGCCTTCCGCCCTCGCCATCGCGGCCGTCGCGTGC
>JAICJQ010000272.1 GCA_025928335.1 Gemmatimonadaceae bacterium | reverse complement strand
GCTTCTGTGGCGTGGCGTCTATCCTGGGCTTTTTTATTGCGCCGGTTCGGCGCGTTGGCCGCGGGGGCGTTTTCGTGCGGCGGCGCGCCCGCCTATAGGGGCACCTAAGAAACGCGCACGTGCGTCCCCACGACCGGAAGGGCCCGCATCGCTTCGAATCTAGCGATCAGATGTCTGAACGTCTGCGGGGAACATGTCTTGCAAGCGCAGTTTCCCCCGCCGGGAACTGATGAGCATTCGACGGTACAACGAAGTCGTGATGGCGATGCCGATCTCTCCCCGCCTCAAGGCGCGCCTCCAGCGAGCGGTCGTTCAGGGAATTCTGAAGCCGACAGGTGCGCTGCCGACGCTGCGTCGCGCCGTCGTCGCCGCGAGCACCGAGTTGCGCCACGCCGGATACTCCGACGCGCGCATCGGAGGTGCGTTCGAGTCGTTCGTCGAAGAAGTCGTACGAACCTACGTGTTGGATGAGCGGTCGGTCGTCTCCGGGCGCCCTCGTTGGGAGGAAGTGCGCGAACGCATCGTCGAGTGGGCGATGACGATCCGCGCCTGACGACCGCTGGCCCGCTCGCCCAGACTATCGAATCGCCGACGTCAGCACATGCCCGTCGATCCGCTCTGTCGGCGACACGCCGATGAGCGACGCGAGCGTCGGCGCGAGGCTCGTCACGGCCTCGAACTCGCCATGCCGCCCGGGCGCGATCGTCGGGCCGTAGAAGACGAGCGGCACGTGACCGTCGTCGTCCCACGGCGATCCGTGGATCCCGGTGGCGTAGCTTCCCCACACGCTGCCGTGGTTCAGCGTCACGACGACGAGTACGGGATAGTCGGGCGGTACCGCGTGACGCCAACGTCGCACGATGAAGTCCGACGTGTCCGCCTTGAGAATTGTTTGAAGCAGGTCCGCGCGGTACACTCCAGGCTCGCGCTTCGCCGCGTCCACGAACGCGCGCGCGAGTGAATCGAGCTTGATCCCCTTCTTCTCCAGCGACTCCTTGTCGGCGAACAGCATCGCATCCTCGAAGTCGAAGGCGTTCGAGTCGGCGCCGCGCGCCGCGATCGCCACCTTGAACGTCTTCGCGACGTCGCTGAGATCGACGCGCATCGGCGGCATTGCGCCCGGCTCGGCTTTCGCCAGCTCCGGCGGCAGCGTGACGGCGTGATCGGCCGTGAGGGAAAAGACGATCGTCGACGAATCGCGCAGCTTGTAGAGCGAGTCGATCAACGTGCCGATCGCCCGATCCAGGCGGAGCATCTGGTCGTGCATTTCACGCGACGCCATTCCAAAGCGATGGCCGACAGCGTCCGTCGTCGAAAGCGACACGGAGAGGAGGTCGGGTGCCGGTCCGGCGCCGAGACGCATCGCGTTGACGCCGTCGAGCGCGAACGCGACCGTGAGATCGTCCATCCACGGAAAGCCGATGAAATCGCGCGTCGCAATGGCGGCGTCGGCGGACAGTACGTGCGGGAAGGCGGGCTCGCGACCGAGGTCTTCGACTGACACCGTGTCGGGTTCCGGATACGCGGAGACCGGCAACAGCGGTTCCCATGCCCTGCCGGCGTACGACTGCGGGACGTGTCTGTCGTTGAACCGCCGTACCCACGCGGGGAGCGTATCGGCGTAGTACGTACTCGTCGTGAAGTTCCCATTCGACGCGTACCAGAAGACGCTTTCCTTCGCGCGTCCGATCGGCAGAATCGCACCACGATCCTTGCGCGACACGGAGAGCGCTCGCGACCGCCGATCCTTCGCCTTCATCCAGTCGATCAGCGCGGTGCCGCGGAACCGGAACGGTGACGCGCCCGGTCCGCCGCCGCCGATCAATGGCGCGCGCGAATCAGGAACACCGATCCCGTTGAGCACGATACCCGTGCTGTACGGCTCGCGTCCGGAGAGCACCGTGGCGTGACCGGGGGCCGTCTCCGTGTTTGCATGATCCTGATAAGCGTTCGTATAAATCGCGCCGTTCTTGATGAGGCGCGCTAAACCCGATTGGTATTGGCTGGCGAAGCGCTCGAGATAGTCGTAGCGCATCTGGTCCACGGTGATCGCGACGATCAGGCGCGGCGAGGCGGCAGAATTTGCGGGGCGGCTGCCCCCAGATGCCGTCGTCGCACTCTGGCTCGAAGCCTGCGCGCATGCGGCGAGTGGAAGCGCCGCCAACGCGGACCATCGTCTAAGTCCATGTGCGCTGCGGATCCGGAGCGAGCGAGCAAGCATCGTTGGTTCTCCAAATGAACGAGCGAAGGTGACCGATGGTACCCTGATTATTGGGAGGTGTCCAGGCGTGAAAACGCTGCCGGTGACGCAAAGATTTTTGACTCGTCCTCTTGTCCGTCAGTCCGAGAACCGTAGGTTTCGCCTGAGCCTGCTTTTTGCGTTTGCCGAAGATTCAGGCGCAAGACACCCCCCCAACGCTGCTCCGAAAGACGACGCGCCGTGAGCGTCGCGGAGGATCTGTGCAAATCCAATCGGGCTTGAGTCACGCGGTCGACGCCGGCCACGTCTCGACCTCGGGTAAACAGCGCGCCACCGACGCCGCGCTGGAGCTCGTCGAAATCTGTAACACGATGACCCGTGACGGGCGCATCCTCGACGAGTCGATCGCGGAGCTGCGAGACTGGTTTCGCCACTACGCCGATCTCGAGCCGGGGGGGGCGCAGGGGGTGGGGGGGGTGGGGGGGCGGGGGTGGGCACGACGCCCCGGGGCGGCGGGTGGACCGG
>JAICJQ010000034.1 GCA_025928335.1 Gemmatimonadaceae bacterium | reverse complement strand
GATCGAATCGAGCGACTGCTCCAACCCTCCCACCGGTTTGTTGTCGGCGTCGACGCTGCCGAGGATGCCCTTGGCGCCTTCCGAGACGGCGTAGGTCCTCTCGATGGACGCGAAGTAGTACACGCCGCGCAGCGACATCAGCTGGGCCGCGTCGCTCGTGCGGAATCGGCCCGGCACGACCAGGTACTTGTTGGACGTATCGAGCGCTCTGGCGATCACCGCCGGCTCCACTTTCAGCTTGACCAGCGCGGCGCGCAGCTTCTTGCGCTCGTTGACCTCGCGCGGCGTGATCTCGAACCGCACCACCTCGTGGCTTTGCGCCAGCACGCGATGGGAAACATCGAGGATGTCACCGCGATGAGCCGGAACGACCTTGTCCGTCGTCTGCTGGCGCTCGGCCTGGGCACGCCAGCCCCTGCCCTGCACCAGCTGCACCCGCGCGGATTGCACGAGGATGGCGACCGCGAACAGAGCGAGCGCCGCATGCGCCAAACCGATTCGGCTAGAGCGAATCATGCCGGGTAGGAGAGGTGCGCGGCGGGCGCGAAGTCGCGCTGTCGCCACGCTGCAGGATGATCTGCTGCTCGGGGGTCGGGATGTGCATGTTGAGGCGCTGTTCGGCAATCGGCTGGAGTCGCGCCCGACTCGATGCATTCCGAATGTCGCCTTCGAGCCGAATACGCTCCGCTTGCAGCGAGTCCCGCCGCTGACGGAGCCTTCGAATTTCGGTTTGTTGGCGTACGCCGAGCGCTCTCCGCGCTATGACGCCCGTAGCCACCAAAACGAAACCAATCAGCAGGACGGCAATCGCCGACCGGCGTCTGGCGGCTACTTGGCGCTTCGCCATGCTCGGAGTCGTGCGCTGCGCGCGCGGGGGTTGGAGTTCGTTTCCTCTTCGCTCGCGGTGATGGCGCGGCGGGTGAGTGTCGTGCCCAGCGGGCGACCGCGGCACGTGCACACCGGCTGCTTGGGCGGACAGATGCAGGCAGCGCTCCACTCGCGAAAAGCATTCTTGACGATCCGGTCCTCGCCGGAGTGGTACGCAATGACGACCATCGTACCGCCCGGCTCGAGCCGGTCACGCAGTGCCGGAAGGGCTCGCGCCAGGCCTGGAAGCTCGTCGTTGACGGCGATGCGCACCGCCTGAAAGAGGCGCGCGAAATCCGGGGCTCCGCTCTTCGGGCCGAGCACGGCGCGAATCGCTTTCACGAGGTCATCGCTGGTGACAAAGGCCTGCGTCGCCCGCCGCTTCACGATCTCGCGGGCGAGCCGGGCGGCGCGAGGCTCGTCCCCGTAGTCCCGAAACATCGCGGCAAGCGACGTCTCCGATTCGTCATTGAGCAAGTCCGCCGCCGAGCGGTCGGCGTCCGGGCCCATACGCATGTCCAGCGGAGCGCCAGGACGGAAGGTGAATCCGCGCGGTTCGGCGTCCACCTGATGCGACGAGATCCCCAGGTCCAGGAGGACGCCGTCGAAGGTCATCCCGCTCAGCGCCTGTTCGTTAACGATGTCGGCGTAGTTGGATTGAATAGCGGAAAAGCGGCCGGCCCCGGCGAACGGTTCGAGGTGCTCCGTCGACGCGGCAAGGGCGTCAGGATCCCGATCGACGCCAACGACCATTTGTACGCCGGCCTCGAGGAGTGCACGGCTGTGGCCGCCACCTCCCAGCGTGCAGTCGAGCACGCGCGTAGCAGCGCCGAGAAAGCCCAAAGTCTCGGCAGCGAGCACAGGCGCGTGATATGCGCTAGAACGAGGCATGAAGTCCAAGCATATCGCGCTGATCATCCATGGCGCGCGGGACGAGCGGCCGGAGCTGCGGCATCTCGTAGAGTGGGTGCGCGAAAAGGGCCATTTCGTGGAACCGCTCACCACGTTCGAGGCTGGAGAGGCAGCGGCGATGGCGGCAGAAGCCGCGCGTCGCGGCGTTGACGTCGTCGCCGCCGTCGGCGGGGACGGAACGGTAAACGAAGTCGTCAATGGGCTCGATGGATACGACGTACCGCTTGGAATCATTCCGGTCGGAACGGCCAACGATTTCGCTCGCCAGGTTGGGATACCGGCGGATGCGGATCATGCCATGGATGTTATCCTCCAACGCAAGCCCAAGCGCGTCGACACGGCCTCCCTCAATGGGCGAAGATTTCTGAATGTGTCGACGGGGGGTGTCGGCGCCGAAGCGACGGCGGAGACGCCGCCCGACGCCAAAGAAGCGCTGGGCGCGATCGCGTACGCGATCAGCGGGATGCGGAAGCTGGCCGACTTTCGCGCGGGGCGCGGGCACTTCGCCGGCGACGGATTCGAGTACGATGGCGAGTTTCTCATGTTCGCCGTCGGCATCACGCGATCGACCGGCGGCGGCACGATGGTGACACCCCTCGCGTCGGCCACCGATGGGCTGCTCGATCTGTGCATCGTCGAATCGATGCCGCGGCGCGACTTCGCGCGTACGGTGCTTCTCGTCAAGAAGGGTGAGCACATCGGACAGGAGGGCGTGCACTATGTCCAGGTCAAGTCGGTGACGATCGACAGCCCGGAGTCGGTGGCGGTCAACGTGGATGGAGAGATCTCTAATGCGAGCCGTCTCGTGTATCGGGCGCGGCCACGCGATCTGTGGGTGCACGTCGTGCATTTGCCCGGCGAGGCGCCAACCTAAAGATCGCACGGTCGTGTATCTGTGACGCACGCACCGCCAGAACGCAAAAAAGCCCGGCGTCAGGCGACGCCGGGCTTTTGTCGTGCGTTCGTGGAAACGCCTACTTGCAAGCGAGAGCTTTCTTGAATTGCGGGATGTATTCGGCGTACTGGTTGATGCCCTGAAGGATCTGACCGGCCGTGGTCGGATCGACCTTGCCACCCGCCGGCATCGCAACCTGGGCGATGGCGAAGTTGTCTTCAACCACCTTCACTTCGCCACACGCCTGAGCCTTGTCGGCCTTACTTCCCTTGCTGAGCTTCTGAATGTTCTGCAGCGCATCGAGCGCAATGCTGAACGCGGATACCCCGATGTAGAATTTGCTTTGCGGGGATGCCGCAACCTCGTCGACCGCCTGAGATGCCGCTAACGCCGCCTCCCAATCCGCGCGCGACTTCGACTCCTGCGCCTGCTTGATCGCCGGCGCGGCATTGGCGAGAAGGACTTGACCGATCGTGTCCTTGCTTGCCCCCGCCGCGATCGCGCGCTTGGCAACGGCCGCAGCGCTATCAGGCTGCTTCATGTCGTTAAACGCGTACATCGTGAAGAGAACCGCGTTCGTGCTCTTCGGGTCGATCTCGAGCGCCTTCTTGGCCGCAGCCAGTGACTGCTGCGTCTGGCCCGTCTTGCGATAACTCTGGGCGAGAAGCAGCTGAAGGCTCATGTCCTTGGGGAATTTCTGCGCCGCGCGTGCCGCAAGTTCCTGCACCTTGGCCGCGTTGCTGTCGCTCTGCGCGGCGCCAATCTCTCGATTAAAGAAATCGAGGGTCGCCTTCGAGGAGTCGGTTTTGATGACTTCGTCGCCGACAGCGATGGCTTCCTTGTACCGCTTTGCCGCCAACAGCAGCTTCCACTTCGTATCGAGCATCGCCGGGTCGCCCGGATTCTGGGCGAGCAGCGTGTCGATGATCGGAATCGCCTTATCCGGCGAGCCGGACGTGGCGAGGATGTTCACGATCGACGTCGCGATCGTCGTGTTCGACGGATCGGCGCGCCAGATGCGCAGGTTGTATTCGATCGCCTTGTCCTTGTCACCCTTCGCGGTGTACGCCTCGGCGGCGCTATTCAGGGCGATGATGCTCGTCGGATCTTTGGCGAGAATCGCCTCGGAGATCGCGATGATCGAGTCCGGCGGCGATTTGAGCTGATTGTACGCCGTCAGGATGCACAGGCGATTGAGCGTAGACGCGGGATACGCGGTGAGACCGAGCTGCGCGTCCTTCACCGCCTGCTCGTACTTCGCGGCGCGAAGGTCGTTCGTGCAGGTCTTGTATGGTCCCATGCCCTTGAGCGCCGCACTGATCTCGCGCTCGACGAGCTTGGCGACATCGCCGGCGTCTTTGCCCGGGATCGACGGCAGCGGCTGCGCGAGCGTCTGCTGGCCGGTGCGGGTCAGCAGCCGAGCGTCGAGCTGGAGCCCAGCGCCAGTCTTGGCGACCTTGCCCTCGAGGACGTAATCGCCATGGACCTGCTTGGCGAGCTCCATCAAATCCGACGCGTTCAGCGCCGAATCGGCCTTGTAGCCGGACGCCTCGAGCGTGTTGTTGATGCTCGTCTTCGGAACCGCATAGAGCTCTTTGGCCGAATGCTCTTGCTGGATGCGGTGCCGGATTTCGTCGGCGACCTGCACCCCGAGCGCCTTATCACTGCTCTGCAACACGGCGACGAGAATCTGCGGCGTATCCGGATTCGGCGGACCACCGCGCTGCGCGGGCTGCTGCCCCGGCTGGGCGAGGAGCGGCGCCGCGGCCAGCATGAGCCCCATCAAGCTCGCGACCGTCACCGCATAGCGTTGCGTGGACTTCACGGTCATTACCTCCCAAACGTTGACTAGAGTACCCGCGCCGAGCATTCGGGTTCGCAATCCGGACGACATGTGTTCTCGCATTCTCCGATGGGCGAAGAGGGACTCGAACCCCCGACCCCCTGCGTGTAAGGCAGGTGCTCTAACCAACTGAGCTATTCGCCCGACCTCACTGATCGGACGCGTCCCTTCACCGATCATGCAACCGCCACCGTTCGCTTCGGCACCGAGGTCGCCTGCGCTCGGGGCGGCGTTTCACACTACTTCAAAATGGCCAGCGGAACCAACACGCAATAACCGATCGCAAGCAAAATCGGGGCAATCGTTTCGCCGCCTCGAGCGAGATCGGCAAACCCCGCGAGAATTACCACCGCCGCGATCCCCCACCACATCAACCCTCGCGTGCGCGACCCGGTCTCGATCTCTGCCATAGGCGCAGTAGTGTAGACCTTCCCAAGAGGGCTGTCAAGCAACGTGGGGACGCGAAGTTACGCGATGATGAGTCGAACATTACGGAGCGATTAACTCGGCATCACCGGAGGCGTCGGGTCATTCGAGCCGGGATCGTCATCTCCGCGCAAGAGTGCGTCGATCGCGCTCTGACGCGAGGCTCGCTCAGCGGCCGCGTCCGCTGCCAGGAGCGCGGCCATGCGGCGACGGTCCCGTTGCCGCCGCGCCACATACAGGGGGATGATCGCCAACCCGACGAGAATCCCGCCGAACGTCACCTCGCTGATCAACGCGAGCGCGCCATACCGTCGCCGCGTGCGCTGTTGCCAGCGCCGCTCGAATCCGAACAACGTCAGTCCGAACGTCGATCGAACCGCCGCGTCCAACGTCCCCTTGGCTCTCCAGTTTGCGAAAAACGGCCCGAGGCCGTTCGCCGTGTCGAGCGCCGCCAACTCGACCACCGCACGGTACGCGAGTGCGTACGCGTTCTGTGCGGTGGTTGAACCTTGAGAGAAAGCGGAGTCGAGCTCGTCGAACGTCGGCGTGCCTTTGAAGGCCAACGCGACGTTCGCGGCAAGCGCGTCGTCCCGCGTCCATTCGTGCGCGGCGTAGCTGGCGTACCCTTCGTCGAACCAGCGCGGAGGCAGGTCGCCGAGGTATTCATGCAGCGCCAGGTGTGCGAGCTCGTGTCGAAAGACGCTTCGCGGATCGCCCGCGTCCGCGCCGGCCGACCGTCCCTGCATGACGACGCGTCGCGTCTCGGGAAAGGTGATCGCCGCGCCCCATTCAGGCGCGCCGGGTCCCACCCAATCGCGGAAATGCTTTCGGTCGGGCGCCAGCTCGAGCACCACGCGCTGCTGCGGGCGCGGCAGTCCCGGAAAGGTGTCTGTGCGAACCGCCGCGTCGAGCAGCGATGTGGCGAGCGCCCGCTCGCTCTCGAAGAACACGGCGGTGAAGCGGCCACGATCCATACGCAGGGGCGCCTGCGCGAACATCGGAAGCGGAAGCAACGGACCGAGCAGGCAGAGCAACGCGGCGGCCCGCCGCGATAGCGCGCCTACTAGGGTTGGCCTCCCTGCTTCACCGATTCGAGCGCTTCGCCGCAGCGTTTTCCCCACGGATTGAACTTGTTCGCATCGAAGGCCGCTTGCCACGTGTGCGTCGCGCGCTCCTTCTGGCCGTTGAACCAGTAGGCGCGTCCGAGCTCGAATTGCGCCTCGAGCAGGTTTGGCGCGATGGCGACCGTCTTCTGGAAGAAGGTTTGCGCGTCCTCGTACATCTCTCGCTCGAGATACACGAGACCGAGGTAAAAGTGCGCGTAGATCGTGGCCTTCTTGTCGTTGTCGAGGCGAATGGCGCGCGACAGGTGCTCGATGGCCTCGCCGAAGATCTGCTTCTTCAGGCAGATGTAGCCGACATTCACGCGCGCCAGCGCGTTCTGGGGCTCGCGCACGAGCACGCGCTGGAAGCTCATCAGCGCGTCATCGAGCTTGTTCTGAAGCATCTGCGCCCAACCCATGAGCGAGCCGGCGTTGGGATCGTCGGGCGAGAGCTCGAGCGCCTTGGCGAGCGCCTCTTCGGCGGCGGCATGTTCTCCGGCAGCGATTCGGCTCCATCCCTTCTCGATGAACGTCGACGCACCGATGTGGTCGGACCGCACCAGCGGCTTTGCCGCCGTGAACTGCGGGACGAAGGTTGGCCGCGATCGCACACTCTTCCACTTCTCGACGAGCGCGAGCACGCCGCCCTTGAGCGTCGTCAGCTCGCCGAGCTGCTGCTCGACCGACTTGTACAGGGTGCCGATCTCCTGCTTGAGCGCGTCCAACTCGCCGCTCGCCTCGGCCGATTCGAGTCGTGCCTCGAGCGCACGCTGCTTTTCGCGCAGGTCGTCGAGTGGAGTGCTCAGCCGTCCACTCCCGCGGCGGTCGCCGCGCGCTCGGCGAGCACTCGATCGGCGCTCGCCATGACCCGCTCGACATCGAGTACGATGACGAGGCGGTCGCCGACTTTGGCGATGCCGCGAATCGCCTCACTCGACATGCCGCGAAAGAGAGGCGGCGGCGCCGTCACCGCGCCCGTCGGCACCACGGCCACTTCCTTCACGCCGTCGACGACTCCGGCGACGTAGCCCGCCGACGTGTTCAACACGACGGTCCGCGTCCCGGCACCGATGGGCGTCTCCGCCGCACCAACGCGGCGTCGCAAGTCGATCACGGGAATGACGGCACCGCGGTGCTCGATCACCCCTTCCACCCACGCGGCAACGTCGGGCACCGCGCTGGGGGCCGCATAGCGGAGCACGCGATCCACGGCCAGCACGTCGGCCGCGAAGAGATCGCCGCCGAGCTCGAAGATCACGAGCTTCATCATGTCAGATCTCATATCGCCTCGCTTCCGGTGAGGGCCGTGAGCATCGTCTCGACCAGCGCATCGGCGTCGACCACGACGACGAGATCGCCGTCGCGTCGCACCAGCCCGTGGATCATCGCGTCCGCCGCGCCCGGCATCGGGCGCAGTTCGTGCCCTTCGACCAGCATCGGGTCGAAGACATCGTCGATCGCCAGCGCGACGCACCGCGCGCCAGTCGAAAACACCAGTGCCGCACCGGGGGCCGCGTTGACGTTCTCGACGTCGAGGATAATCCACGCGTCGTAGACCGGAACCAGCTCGCCGCGCACCGTCGTCACGCCAACCAGCGACGGCGGCGCGTCTGGAAGTCGTCGCATCGCGGGCGCATCCACGACCTCGCGGACAGCCGCCAGCGCGACCCCAAACCGCTCCGACCCTACTTGAAAGACGAGAAGTCGTTCGGCGCCGTCACGGAACATGACGCACTTCCTCGACGAGGTCGGCGATCGCGCGGGCGATGTCCGATAGCGGTGACACGCGATCCGCGCCGGCGAGGTTCAGGGCGGCCTGCGGCATGCCGAAAATCGTGGAGGTCGCGCGGTCCTGGATCACAGCGCGGCCGCCGGCCGCGCGAATCAGGCGCGTGCCCTCGGCACCGTCTCGACCCATTCCAGTCAGCACCACCGCCACCGCCGTCGGACCGAAGACGGCGGCGACCGATTCGAACAGCACATCCGCCGCGGGGCGTACGCCCCACCGCGGCGGGCCGTCGGCGACGTCGAGCACCGGGCCGGCGCCGCTCTCGCGCACGAGGAGATGTCGGCCGCCCGGAGCCACGTACGCGCGACCGTGCGTCAACGCGTCGCCCTCCTCCGCTTGATCGACGCGAATCGCGCAGGCGAGGTCGAGTCGTTGTGCGAAGCTCTTCGTGAAGCCGGCCGGCATGTGCTGCACCACGAGAACCGCCGCCGGAAGCGAGCGCGGAAGGCGCGACAGCACGGCGGTGAGCGCGCGCGGTCCGCCGGTCGACGCCGCGATGGCAACGACATTCGTCGCCGGCGAGAGCGCGGGTGAGACACGCTCCATGTTGAGCGGTTCGGCGGTCGTCGCCGGCCGAAGCCCGTCGAGATTCGCCGTGGCCGCCGCCCGCAACGCCTCGAGCAGTCGAGCCGCGACGCGCGCAACGTCGAGACTGATCGCGCCCGACGGCTTCAACACAAAGTCAACCGCGCCGAGCTCGAGAGCCCGCAGCGTCGCCGCTTGACCGCTGCGCGTCGTTCCGGCGCTCAACATGACGACGGGACGCGGCCTGTCGCGCATGATGCTTTCCAGTGCGCCGAGGCCGTCCAGCTCCGGCATGTCCACGTCCAGCGTCACGATATCGGGATCGAGCGCGTCGATCTGTCGGAGACCGTCGCGTCCATTCCGTGCGGTGCCGGCGACCTCGAACTGGCCCGATTCCTCGATGAGCTGCGCGACCATGCGGCGCATGAATGCGCTGTCGTCCACGATGAGGACGCGCGATTTCTCAGAGGACACGCGATCCCTTCCGCAATGAGCGCACTTCGACGGCGCCGTCGGCGACGTTGAGATACACGCTCCGTCCGTAGTCGCTGCCGGTGTCTTCGGCCACGATCGGAATCTTCGCGCCGGCGAGGACCTGGCGCACGGCGATGACGTTCCGCTCGCCGATGTTGACGCCCCCCGGCGGAATCAGATTGCCGAACATGCTGGCGCCGCCGACGATCTTCGCACGCAACCGGTTTCCGACCGCGCCGACATTCCGCATTCTGTCGAGCAGGATCGGCATGACGGTCGCCGGAAACTTCGCCGGGTTCGATCGGTCGCGCGACATCGATTCCGTGGGCAGCAGCACGTGCGCCAGCCCGCCGACCTTCGCGACCGGATCGTACAGGATGATCGCGACGCAGGAGCCGAGACCGACCGTTGCGATCGTGCCCGTTGTCGCGACGGCGTAGTCCGCGACATGCACGCGGATGCAGGTATCCGTGGTCACGGCGGCCGCCGAAAGATCCGCTCGCGGGGATCGACGCCGATGAATCGCGCGCGCGACGCCCCGAGCAGCGTTTCGACCTTGCCGAGGACGAGGTAGCCGCCCGGAGCGAGTGCGTTGAAGAACATCTCGAACAGCCGGGACTGCGTATCGCGGTCGAAATAAATCAGAACGTTGCGGCAGGCGATCAACTCGTGCTCGCCCGAAGGCGGCGGATCGTTCAGCAGATCACGCCGCTCGAAGCGAACCATCGCTCGCACCGCCGGCGAGATCGAGAACGGGGCCGCGTGGGTGAAGTACCGCTCACGCAAATCATCCGGCGTATCGGCGAAGTCGGGTTCGGTGAACAGTCCACGCTCCGCCGCGGCGAGCGACGCCCGATCGATATCCGTACCGAGGACGTCGACGCGACCGATCTGCGCGAGCATGCCCTGCGTGGCGGCATGCTGATGAAACAGGATGGCGAGCGAGTACGCCTCCTGCCCAGAGGAGCATCCGGCACTCCAGATGCGGACGGTGGGTATCCGGCGCGACCAAAGGTCCGGAACCACGGTCGCGGCGATCGCGCGGTACGTATCCCAGTTCCGAAACAGCTTGGTGACGTTGATCGTGAGGGCGTCGAGGAGCTTGTCGTACTCGGCGGCGTCAGCATCGAGCAGGCGGGCATAGTCGGCGTACGTGTGGACCCCGCGCGCGCGCATGCGCACCGCGATGCGGCGCGACAGACATTTCTCCTTGTAACTCGCGCACCCGAACCCGCGTTCCACGGTGATCTTTCGCGTGAGCGTCGCGAGATCTCCCGGCGAGGCATCCATCTCAGAACACCTGCCGCACCGAGTCGAGGTTCGTGCGAACGATTGCGTTGCTCGGATCGAGCTCGAGCGCGCGCTCCCAGCAGCGCACCGCCTCGACGCGCTCCTGGCGCCGCAAGCGGATGTTGCCGATGCGCAGGTACACGTCGGCGCCGAGGTCGGGGTTCATCTTCGTCGCCCGCATGTACGATTCGAGCGCCTCGTCGTATCGTGCCGCGCGATAGCGCAGGTCGCCGAGATTCTTGTGCAGTTGCGGGATCGACGCGTCCTCGTTCAGCGCACGTTCCGTCGCGGCGAGCGCGGCGTCCGAATCCCCGCGACGCTCCAAGGCGACCGCGAGATTGTTGAGCAAAATCGCCGCGTGCGGATGCGCCGTGACGCCGTCCTGGAGAACCGCGGCCGCGCCTTCGACGTCGCCCGTCAACGCCAACGCGAGCGCGGCGTAGTGGAACCACGCGGGCGTCGGCGGCCGCGTACCGAACAGCGGTCGGGCGTTCCGGAACGATGTATTCGCCGCCACGAGGTCGCCGGTCAGAAAATTCAGCACGCCGAGCGACGTGTGAATCCGCGGATCGTCGGCGCCGCCATGGCTGATCGCTTCATCGAGCGCGGTGCGGGCTTCGTCGTAGCGCTGCTGCTGCTCGAGCGCGTAGGCAAGGTTGTGCAGCACCGCGGGGTGCGGCGGCCCTTCGCGCGCGCAATCGGAGAATGCCGCGGCTGCCTCGGTCCATTTACTCTGGCGTGACAGCGCGAGTCCGATGTAGAAACGCGCCAGCCGGTCCCCCGCGCGAAGCTCGACCACGCGGCGGAATTCGCGAATCGACTCGTCGAGCATGCCCGTTTTGTAAAACGCCACGCCGAGATTCATGTGCTCGTCGGCGCGGTTTTCCGGGAGCGCGTGCGTCGACGGCGACGTTTGGCCGATCTTGTGAACGAACCCTGCCGCCAGAAGACCATACAACGCTTTGCCGACCTCGAACTCGACCAGTCCCGAGGCGTCGACAATCGCCTGAACGTCCCGTTTGCCATCGATCAGGTCGATGACGACCGTCTGTTCCTCCGTGAGCTCGACCTCGGAAGCCATCGCCTTCTTCTCGTCGACCTCGAACACGAGATCGAATGTCGGAATCTTCTTCTCGATCAGGCTCCATTCGTCCACGCGCCGCGCTCCCTCGAGCAGGAGCGACTCCGGATTGATCGACACGACGTGCTCCGACGCGTCGGGAGCGACGTCGGCGTCGAAGTTGAACGTTCCCTGATTCCACGTGAACAGGAAGTAGACCGCTTCGCGGATCTGAATGTCGATCGCGCCGTGGAGCTGCTGAAGCGTGATCGCGCCGCTTTCGACGAGGAGTTCGCCGAGACGCGTTTCACGCCGGCGGTCCTGCATCGCCACCGCTTCCTCGAGCGCGCGGCGCGTCACGGCCCCGTTCTTCACCAGCATGTCGCCAAGACGGTCGCGTCGATTCACCACCGACGCGTAGCTGATGCGGCCCTTGTCGAAGTAGATGTATCCGAAGCTGTTCCGGTGCGTGACGCTGAGGCAGCCCGTCTTCTTGCCCATCGCCAGGAGCTGCAGCACGTCCGGCAGGCTCGCCTCTTTGAGGCTTCCCTTGATCGCCATCAGCGCACCGTCGCGTTGAAGGAGGCGGACGTCATCGCAACTCCTCGATCAGCCGTGCGCCCGGATCGGTCCACTGCCACACCACCTTCTCTCGGTCCAGAAAGAACGGATCGTTGGCCGCGCGAAACGCCGCGGCTCGCGCCGGATCGGCATCGTCCGGTTCCAGCTCGGCGCGAATGAACCCGATCGTGACGGGGACAGCGGCCACTTCCGCCGACGCGACGATCCGATTCGCGATGCCGATAATCTCTCGAACACTGGCGACCTGCCGCTCGGAAAGGTACCCCAGCATCTCGCCCGTCGGATCGACGCCGAGGTCGCGGAGGTATCGCGCGTACAGGCGTTCGCGCAGCGGACGATCGGGTGCCTGCATCGCGACGACGAGCCCGCCTTCGAAACGCGATCGCAATCGCTCCTCGAGTCCAGAAAGCTCGCGCGGTTGACGGTCGCTCGCCAACACGAGCTGCTTCCCTTCGGCGTACAGCGCGTTGAACACGTGGAACAGCTCTTCTTGCGTTCGCTCCTTTCCCGCGACGAACTGTATGTCGTCGAGCAGCAGCGCCGCTGAGTTCCGGTAGCGCTGGCGCCAACGGTCGACGCCGCCTTCTTGCAGCGCGGAAATCAGTTCATCGACGAAGAGCTGTGCCGGCACGCATGCGACGGGGCCGCCCATCTCCCGCGCGAGCCCGTTACCGATGGCGTTGAGCAGGTGAGTCTTTCCCACTCCGCTCGGTCCGTGAATGAACAGCGGATTGTAGCGTGCCGCCGGCGAAGCGACGATTGCGTCGGCGGCGCGAACGGCGAGTTGGTTGCTGCCGCCCACCTCGAACCCCGCGCGGGTGAACGAGGCTGAAGGCCCCGGGGGCGGCGACGACAGGCGGAGCGCGCGCTCCAGCAGCTGCTCGGCTTCCTCGAGGCGATCAGGATCGCGAAACGCGTCGTGTCGGGCAAGCGCCGCGTCCAGCCGCGCCACCTGTCGCTCGACGTCGCGAAGCCGCGTCACCGCGCCCTCGAACTCGCGGAGCAAACTCTCCAGGCTTTTTGGTGCGACGGCGCCCTGCAGCACGCGCGTCAACATTCCGGTGCGGTAGCCTTCGCTGTTCCAGTAGTCGATCGCTTCGCTCAGCCGCGTCTTCCACTGCTCGACATGCTGCGCAACTGCCGACGCGATCTCCGTGAGGAAGCTGGCGAACTCGCCACTCACGCGCGGCGGTGTGGCGCGCGGGCGTTTCTCGGCGATGTCGCCGAGTACCTGCACAACCATGTCGGGCATCAACATCTCGCCGCCCAACGTCTGATGCGCGATCAAGCGGTTCAGCCCGCCCTGGAGCTCGCGTACGTTCTCGAATTCGATCCGGCCCAACTCGTCCACCACGCCCGGCCGGAATTTCACGCCGCGTTCCTGGCATGTCGCGTTGAGGATCGCCATCCGCGTCTCATAATCGGGCGCGCCGATGTCGACGATCAATCCGCCGGACAAGCGCGTGATCAGCCGCTCGTCGACGTCCGCGATCTCCGAAAGCGGCCGATCGCTGGTGATGACGATTTGGCGACCATCCGCCTGCAGCGCGTTGAAGATGCGCAGCAGCTCCGATTGAGTTTCGCGATGTCCCGTGAGGAACTGCACGTCGTCGATCAGCAGGACGCCGACCTGCATGTACCGCTGAAGCAGGTGCTCGGTCGTCCCCGCGGCGACGGCCTCGTGCAGCTCGTCCACGAGGTCGTCCAGGCTGACGAGCACCGCGGATCGGCCCTTTCGCTGCACGACGTAGTTGCCGATCGCGCTCATCAAGTGCGTCTTGCCGAGGCCCGAGCCGCTGTACACGAACAGCGGATTGTACACGGCGCCCGGCGCTTCAGCGACGGCGCGCGCCGCCGCCGCGGCGAGGCGGTTGGCCGAGCCGACGACAAAATTGTCGAAGCGAAGTTTGGAGTCGATGTGCATCCGCGGGATGGTTCGTCTTAACGAGCCGCGGCAGCCATCGGCATGGCATCGGTCGCGCCATTGCTCAAACGCTTGAGCACCAACTCGGCGATCGACCGCAGCGTCTCGAAGACACCCGGACCATGGAGCGCGTCCGCCGAGAATTCGGGGACTTCGCGGAAATTCAGCGCGTCACTCAGGAAATCGGATCCGAGAATGAGGTCGCGCGGTAGATCCTGCTTGTTGTATTGCAGCACGAGGGGCATGCCGCGAGCGTCGATGCCCTGGTCGGCCAGGTTCGAATGCAGATCCTGCAAACTCTCGATGTTTTCCTCGAGCTGGTGCGATTGACTGTCGGCGACGAAGACGACGCCGTCGGCGCCTTGCAGCACGAGCTTCCGCGTCGTGGCGTAGTAGACCTGCCCCGGCACCGTATAGAGCTGGAACTTCGTCGTGAAACCGGAGATCGTCCCGAGATCGAGCGGCAGGAAATCGAAGAACAGCGTGCGGTCGGTCTGCGTCGCGAGTGAGACCATCCTCCCCTTTCGATCATCGGGGACCTGCCCGTAGATGTAGTGCAAGTTCGTCGTCTTGCCGGACCGTCCCGGTCCATAGTAGACGATCTTGCACGTGATCTCTCGCGTGGCGTAGTTGACGAGTGACACGGTCAGCGCTCCCCGTGCGATCGACGCGCGCTCATGAGATCACCGCGGCCTTTGGCCCGGCGAAGAGTGCCGCGAGGTTGCGATTCAGTTCGGTCTCGAAGTCGGCGGCAAGCGCCGGCGCCGGACGAGGCGTGACGACGGATGGCGCGGCGGCGACCAACTCCCGGCGGAGCTCCTCGGAGTACAACCGCACCAGGCCGAGCGACGACGTCTCGTCGAAGACGGTCAGGCAGACGTACGTGCCGCGCGCCGTTTCCAGCGCCGAGAGAAAGAGCTGATGCGTCGCGCCGGCGTAGTGAAGCCCGCGAAAGGCGCGTCCGTCGAGTTGACGTCCGAGCTCGGTCGAAGTGGCGTGCGCCGCCGCGGCCAACGCGCACGCCGCCATGACGTCCACGTCGCGCGTGAAGCCCGCCTGCGCCATCACCTGTCCCGAGGGATGGAGCAGCACGGCCAACCGCGCGCGCGCGTCGTCGACATAACGCCGCAGCGGTGCCTCGATCCACGACTCGACGGCCGCGACGTTCATGCAAGCGTCTCCACCGCCTTGAAGAGTTCAACCCGAATCAAGCCCACATTTGCCGACGGCTCCGCAACAACGACGAGCACCAAATCGTCGCGGCCGACAGCACAAAGACGGCCTTGGTCCGCGTCCAATTGCAGGAACGAGACAGCGCCCAGATGTGCCGCGCCCGCCGACAACCGCGCCTTGCGGTAGATCGATGCAGCCAACGCAGCCACCCGTTCACCGTCCTCTCCGAACCGAAGGCTCGAATCGACAACGAGCCCGTCAATTTCCGAGACGATCAAGCTCGCCCGGACGCCACGTTGTCGGCTCAGTCGGTCCACCAGGTCGCGAAGGCTCGACGTCATGGCAAAACCCCTCTTGGACCGCTGAGCCGCGGCTTCCCGCCGCTGGAGGCTCCGGCCATCCACCCAGAGGCCCGTTCGGCGCAGCGGTCGAGGAGACGTCGCAGGAGGCCAAGCGGCGTCGAACGAGATGCGGCGACGACGACGAGGCCGCCGGCGCCGCCCTGCGGCGCGGTCGGTGACATCGCCACGACCGCGGCTTCCGTCTCGAAGGTCAATGACCGCCAGTCCCCCAACCCGAGGTGCCGCGTCGACCGTTCGATCTCCTCCGAAATGCCGCTCAACTGAGCACCGACGTCCTGACCAACATCCGCACCGTCACCGTCCAGATACAGTCCGCCGAGTACGTATCCGCTGTCGTCGAGCAGCAGCGCGGTCTGGCCGTCGTCCATCAAGAGATCGGCAAACAGACGAGCCGCGGCACTCGTCGCGGCCGTTTCGACCTGCGATGCTGCCGCGAGTGCCGCCGCCGCTTCCTGCACCGCCAGCTCCTCACCCAACTCCGCCGCGATGCGATCGACGAGCGCGCGCGCCTCCGCGTTGCCCGGATGCCGGTCCAGCCCACGCTGAGCGATCTTCAGCGCCACAACGCGCTGGCCCTGCCCGCGCAGGGCGTCGGCCAGTTGCAGGAAGACGAGACTATTCGGCTCGCGGGCGAGCTCGTCACTCCATCGGCGAATCTCGTCAGCCATCGAGTTGCGTCTCGAGCGCGCGTTGCAGTTTGGCCAGCGCCTCGAGCGCGTTACGCGCCTCGAGGCCGGTCGCGCCGGAAGGCGCCGTTCGAAGCAATTGCTCGATCACGCCGCGTGCCGCCGCCAGCTCGCTCGCCACCGAACGGGCGAGCACTGCCGGCAACGACGGATCGGCGGCGACAGGCGACAGCCGACCCGGCGTTCGCCGCTCGGATTCCTTTCGCGCGATGACGATCCCGGTGGTCGTGAGGCCGTACGCGATCTTGGCAATCTCGAATTCATCGCGGCCGAGTGAGGCGGCAATCAAACGCAAGTCGCGCT
Organism: Gemmatimonadaceae bacterium; assembly: GCA_025928335.1. GTDB lineage: Bacteria > Gemmatimonadota > Gemmatimonadetes > Gemmatimonadales > Gemmatimonadaceae > JAQBQB01. The sequence goes on along the minus strand of JAICJQ010000034.1, from coordinate 14,937 downwards.
CGCCGTCGATCATCGTCAGCACTTGCCACTCGTGCGGCAACAAGTCGAGGGCCGCGCCCTCCTGATCCCCGTCGAATGGCGCCAGGTCGAGCACGACGTTGAGGTCGGGAATGACGTCGGCGATCCGCGACCATTCGTCGATCCGCCGCGCCCCTTCCATCAACAGCGATTCGGTCGACACGGAGATCCGTGAGTCGCGCGGCATGTGGTCGTCAGCCAACTCTTCGAAGGAGAAGAAGCCTTCGTTCCACGACATCAGCTCGAACACCGCGCTCTCGAGCTGGAGTCGATAGTGTCGTTCCAACTCGCGTTGCGAGATGGCACCGGCACGCACGAGCGCGTCGGCGACGTCGGCACGACCCTCCGGCAGTTGGGAGCGCGCCAGCGTGAGGTCCTCGTCCGAGATGCGCCCGGCTTGTCGCAGCGCGAGCTCCACGGGCAGCGCCTTGCTACGAATCGTCGCCTGCGTCACGCGACCACGATCGAAGTACAACACGCCTTCGTCGTCTCGCAGATCGGAGGTCACGCGCAACACGCCCGTCTTCCTGCTCAGATCGAGCAGTTGGAAGACATCGTGAATGCCGAGCTCGCGGAGCCGTCCTTCGATCGCCATGGTCAGCCCGCCGCGCGATGCGTGAAGATGCGCCCCAACTCCGTCGCCGTTCGGATCTCTCGGCGGGCCCGTCGCCCGAAATCCGTGGCGGGCGCGAGATCCACGACGCGCTCCCAACACGCGACGGCGTCGCGATACCGATGGCGGTCGGCGAGCAATTTGCCGACATGGAACAGCGCCGCCACATGGAGCGGGTCGAACCGGAGAACACGCGCGAACGCTTGCGCCGCATCCGCGTCGCGGCCCACGGCGATCAATGACTCGCCCAACGAAATCAGGGCATCGAGATGATACGGGTCTCGCTGGAGGAGCTCGACGAGCAGCGCAACCGCTTCCTCGGCGTAGCCAAGTCTTCGACGCAGCGTCGCCAGCTCCAGAATCGCGTCGGCGTAGGTCGGCACCGTATCAATCGCCGCCGCAAGTTCCGCCGCGGCCTCGCGATTCTGACCCTTCCCCTGAAGCAGCTGGGCCAAGTAGTAGCGAACCACGGCGAGATCGGGATCGAGCTGCAGAGCGTCGCGATATGCGGCGATGGCGCCGTCGTTGTCGCCGAGCGACCGCGCGATGTCGCCGATCTTGGATCTGACATCCGGTCGCATCGGCGCAACGCGACGTGCCGAATCCAGAAGGCTCAGCGCTTCAGCGGGGTCGCCGGCCTCGGCGCATGCCGTCGCCGTCAACACGATGACGTCGCAGTCACGTGGTTCCTCGGCGAGGAGACGCTCGGCGAAGGGACGCGCTTCGCCGGCGCGGCCCAGTTGCAGCAACGAACGAATCTGGCCCACGACCGCGGCGCGCGACCGCGGCCGCAAGCGGAGTGACTCCTGATAACGCTCGAGCGCTTCGCCCGCGAGGCCTTGTTTGGCGTAGACGTCGCCGAGGAGTACGAGCCCTTCCGCGCGATCGCTCCCGCGGCCGATCGCGCGGTTGATCTCCGCCGATGCGCGATCGTACAGGCCCTTCGACAGGTAGTCGGTGGCCAGCGAGAATGACGATGCATCGCTCGGCGCCGACGCCGGACGGGCAGGCGCTGGATCGGCCGTCGGCGCCATGCTCGAGAAGAGTCCGTCGAACGAGGCCGGATCGAAGTTGAAATCCGCGACGGCATCCTCGGTCGCCGCACCGCCACCGAGATCCGGCTTGATCGACAGATCCGGATCCTCGTATTCGACATCCATCGCCAACTCGAACTTCTGCGGCACGTAGTACGCATCGAGCTCGAGCGCTCGCTTTGTCTCTCGCAACGCACCTTCGAAGTCGCCGAGATTCGAGAGCGTGAAGCTCATGTTGTAGTGCGCTTCGGCGTAGTCGGGGCGCGCCTGGATCGCGCGTGCAAAGGCATTGCGCGCGTCCTCGAACTTTCGCAGCTCCGCCAGGACGAGCCCGACGCCGTTCCACGCCACCGGATGCTCTGGGGCGGACGTCAGCACCTGACGGTAGACGTCGAGCGCCTGAGGAAATCGCTTTCGCGTTTGCAGCAGGAGGGCGAGGTTGAGGCGTGCTTTGACGAATCCCTGCGCGAGATCGAGCGCCGTTCGAAAGGCGGCCATCGCATCCTCGGCCGCCGCGCCGTGAAACAGCGCAACGCCGAGGTTATTGTGCGCGATCGCGTATCGATTGTCGCAGCGCAGCGACTGACGGTAACTGTCCTGCGCGTCGGCGAATCGGCCTTCTTGATGCAGCGCGACGCCGCGCTCATTCCACAACTTTGGGCTGTCGTTTTGCCGGGTGAGCAGCTCGTCGTATACGACGAGCGCGTCCTTCGGCTGATGCATCAGCAAATGCATCTCGGCCATCGATTGAAGAACGAGATCGCGCGCTTCACCGCGCTCGAGTGCGACGCGATACTCGCGAAGCGCCTCGGCGAAGTAGCCCTTGCTGCGGAACGCGAGGCCGAGGTTGTAATGCGCGAGCTGGCCCTCGCTCGCCACCTGAAGCTCGCGCGATTCGGGAGTCGGAACCGGCGTGGCGCGCGAGGTCTCGAGCGAGAGATTGGCATGAGCGCGCGACAACGACGGATTGATCCGCACCGCCCGGCGCGTCGCCGACTGCGCATCGCTGTGCCGGCCCAGATCGCCGAGCACGAAGCCCATGAGATACAGCGCGTCGTAATTCTCGGAATTCAGCTCGACGGAACGTTCCAAGGCGCGTAAGGCATCTTCGTTCAATCCGCGGTGATAGAGGACTTCGCCGCGCGTGAAGTGAAGCAGCGAGCTGTTGGGATCGAGGCGCAACGCATTCTCGATGTATCCCTGTGCGCGCTCGATATCGCCCGACTGCTTCTCGGCGAGCGCCAACTGCAGCAACGCGCCGACGTCGTCGGGCGCGTGCTTGAGGAGGGCCCGGAACTCCTCGGCCGCCGATTCCTGCTGGCCGAGCAGCGCAAAGGTTCGCCCCAGCTCCCATCGCGATTCCCGATCGTCTGGACGCTGGCGCAGCCGCTCGCGCAGCTCGGGGATGCGCGTGTCGTAGTAGCCGGTGTTGAAGTACGCGATCTCGAGATTCCGCTGCGCGACGCGCATCGACGGGTCGAGCTCGAGCGCCTTCATGAACGCGCTGACGGCTTCCTGGTACAGCCCCTTGTTGTAATACAGGACGCCCAGGTTGTTATGGGCGCCCGCGTCGGTGGGATCGATGCGGCGCGCGAAGGATCGAAGGACGTCGCGATCGCGCGCCGACGTCAGCGCTACGGTCACGCGACTCGAACCGCCTTCAGGATGGCGGCGAGCGACGGCGCGTCGGGCAGCAGCAAGAAGAAGCCGCGCAGCCGTTCATTCGTCTCGTCCATCACGAATTCGCTTTCCACGCAGACCACGTAGTCGCGATCGGTGCCGAACTGGAGATAGGCCGTGGTGAGCACGGCCTCGGACATATCGATCGCCAGACTCGGCGGCGACGGAAGCAGCAGCATCCCCATGAAATCGCTCAGCGCATTCATGTACGCCGAGCTGAGAATGTTGCCGGCCTCCTTGATCGCCGACTGGCCCATCTCCGAAAGGGACTCCTCGCTCTGTTGCTTTTTCAGGAGACGCGACGCGAGCCGAACAGCGGTACGGCGGGGAAACACGAGCAGGGTCCGGCCGGTCAGGTCGCCGACCATGTGCATGAGCACCGCGGCGACCGGTTCGTCCGGCTCGGTCATCTGCACCGGGACGTCTTCGAGGCGCGCGATGTTGATCGTCGGGACGGTGATCATGATCGTCTCGCCGACCATTTGCGACAATGCGGTCGCCGCGTGGCCGGCGCCGATGTTGGCGACTTCCCGCAACGCGTCGAGCTGCAAAACCTTCAACGAGAGAAGATCTTCCATGAGCATCCTCAAAGGAGACTGCTGACGTCCACGATCAGGCACGGACGGCCGTCGCCGAGTAGCGTCGCCCCGCCAAAGAACGGCGGACCGTCGCGCACAGCGTCAAATTGCTTTACTACGATTTCCTCCTGGCCGGTCAGCTCGTCGATCACCAATCCGGCGCGCCGGTCGCCCAAGTCGATGACGATCACCTGCTCGAGATCGATCGCGCTCGCCGGAGCATAGTGCGGCAGGCCCACCAGCTTCCGCAGACGGATGAGCGGCAAGACCTCGTCGCGGGCCAGCACGACCTCTTTGCCCTTCACCGTCCGCACGATGTCCGGCGTCAGCTCGATCGTTTCGCTCACGTGCGCCAGCGGGATGGCGTACATCTCGTCGGCAACGCGCGCCAGAAGCGAGCGCACGACGGCGAGGGTGAGCGGTAAACGAATCGTCATCGTCGTTCCCTGCCCCGGCACCGACCGAATGTTCATCGCGCCACCGAGGGCGCGCACCCGCGTGTACACCGCGTCCACGCCGACGCCCCGGCCGGACACCTCGGTCACCTGTTCGGCTGTCGAGAAGCCCGGGCGCGCGAGCAGTCGCAGGAGATCCTCTTCCGTCAGATCCGTCTTCGTGGCCTCGACGAGTCCATCACGCTTCGCGCGGGCGAGAACCCGGTCGCGATCGATGCCGCGACCGTCGTCCGTGACGCGAATCACGACGGCTGACCGGTCGCGGATCGCGCTGAGGACGAGCGTTCCCGCGGCGGCCTTTCCCGCCGCGACCCGCCGCTCCGGCGTCTCGATGCCGTGGTCGACGGAATTCCGCAGCAGGTGGACGATCGAGTCGGCGATGTCGTCGAGCATCGAGCGATCGAGCTCGATGTCGCGACCCTCGACGGTGAATTCGACGCTCTTGCCCAGCGCGCGCGCCGCGTCCCGCACGACGCGCGGAAAGCGATCGAAGACGTTGGAGACGGGGACCATGCGACTGGCGGTGATCTCGTCACGCAGCTCGGTGATCAGGCGCGACGACGCGCGCACCGTGTCCTCGAGGGCATGATCTCCGAGCTCGCCGGCAAGCTGCGCGAGCCGGCCCCGTGCGACGACGAGCTCGCCCACGAGGTTCATCAACTTGTCGAGCCGCCGCACATCGATGCGCACGTGACGTCCGCGCCCCGGCGCAACGCGCACACCTATCGACGGCGTCGGAGCGAGAGGCATCGGCATCGCCGCACTCGGCCGAGGCGGCGGCGCGCTTCCCTCGACGAATTCCACCGTCTCGACATCGCCCGCCGCGCGCACGACGCGCTCGATCTCTTCGCGCGGAGCGTCGGCCGGGAACTGAATGGTCAGAATGCCGTCGAATCGATCGCCTTGAAGGTCGGCCTCCGGCGGAAGCGTCGATGCGACGTCAACGATTTTTCGAACGGCCTGAATGATCAGCATCGCGCGCACACTACGAAGCGGCGCGTCGGGCACGAGCCCAATTCGAACGCTGAGCGTGGACGAGCTCGCGGCCGTGGCCAGGCGCGGAATGGACCATTCGGCCGTCTCGAGCATCGGCCGCAGCGAACGCAAGTCGGCGACGAGCGATGCGATGTCCAAATCGCTCTCGCGTCCGGCCACCGCGAGCTCGACGAGCCGCTCGAGCGAGTCGGCGGCGCGAAGCAGGATGTCGATGATCGTCGAGTCGATCGTCAGCTCGCGTCGGCGCGCGCGATCGAGCACCGTCTCGAGCTCGTGCGACAGTTCGGTGACGACGGCGTATCCCATCGTCGCCGCCATGCCCTTGATCGTGTGAACGGCGCGGAAGATCGCGTCCACGCACGCCGCGGCGCCCGGTCCGTCGGCATCGCGCTCGAGCTCGAGCAACGCCTGGTTGACCGCGGTGACGTGCTCCCGGCTCTCCGAGAGGAAGAGTTCCGCGTACTCGAGCGTGTTCACAGGCGAATCGGTGCGCGGCTCAGGCGAGCACGCGCTGAACCGCCTCGAGCACGCGGCTGGGCTGGAACGGCTTGACGACGAAGTCCTTCGCGCCCGCCTGAATCGCTTCGACCACCAGCGCCTGTTGACCCATCGCGCTGCACATCAAAATCTTGGCGTTCGGGTCGAGCTTGCAGATCTCGCGCACGGCGTCGATGCCGCCCATATCGGGCATCACGATATCCATCGTGACGAGATCCGGTCGAAGCTGCTGATACTTCTCGACGGCCTGGACGCCCGTCTCCGCCTCGCCGACGATCTCGAACCCGGCTTGGGTCAGGATGTCGCCGACCATCGTACGCATGAAGATGGCGTCGTCGCAGATGAGAACAGTGTGGCTCACAACAGCCTCCAAAAAGGACGGCTAGGACAGGAGAATGGGATGCATCATCGCATCGAGGTCGAGGATCACTACGGCGCATGCATCCACATTCGACAGCCCGCGAATCACGCCGCCTCCGTCACCATTCGCGGATTGCTCCGGCAGCGCTTCCACGACGACCCCGCGTACGTCGAGTACTTCGTCCACGACGAGACCGACGGTTCGGTCGTGATATCGCGCCAACAGCACCGATCCGTCATCGACCGGCAGGCACGCAGGATCGAGCCGCAGGCCGAGGTCGATCACCGTGACGATCGTCCCACGGACGTTGATCAATCCGCGAACAAACGGCGGCGCACCGGGAAGTCGAGTGACGCGGCGGAAGGGAATGATTTCCTGGATCTGAGTCGAGTCGACGCCATACACCGCGTCTCCCGAGCGAAACAGCAGCGCGGGAGTCGTCGGCAGGTCAAGGGTCGGCGTCGAAGAATCCAAAGGACTCGAGTGGGTTGGCGTTCGACAGATCGACGTCCGGCGCCGCGGCCTCGACGAGCGCCCGATGCAGGTCTTCCGGCAGCGGAGATCGCAGGTCGATCGTTTCGCCGCTTACCGGGTGACGAAAGACCAGCCATGCCGCGTGGAGGAAGTGCCGACGGGGTGGGAGCCCGAACAACTTGCGCCCTCCTCCTCCGCCGTAAGTGTCGTCGCCGACGACCGGATGACCGATTGAGGCGAGGTGCACTCGGATCTGATGCGTGCGTCCCGTATGGAGATGGGCTCGCAGCAGATCCGCGGAGTCGAAGCGCGCAAGCCGCGTGAGATCCGTCCTCGCCGGCCGTCCACTACTGACGACTGCCATCCGCTTTCGGTCTCGCGGATCGCGCGCGATGGGACGCTCGATGGTTAACCGGTCATCGGTCACGTGCCCCCACGACAACACCGCATAGCGGCGCACGATACGCCGCGCCTGCAGTGCCGCCCCCAACACGCGGTGCGCCCGATCTGTTTTTGCCACCAACAGAAGACCAGACGTTTCCTTGTCCAGACGGTGGACGATCCCCTCGCGCTCCGCCGCCGACCCGGACGAAAGGGACGTTCCTCTTCCCTTCAATGCATTGACGAGCGTTCCGGTCCAGTTGCCGGGCGCGGGATGTACGACCATGCCTGCCGGCTTGTCGATGACGAGACAATCGTCATCCTCGAACACAATGCGGAGCGGGATCTGCTCGCCGGATACTTCGCGCGCCGGCGGATCGGGAATCGAAACGACGACCAGCTCGTTGGCAGTCGCGCGATAGCTCGCGCGCTCCCGCCGACCATTGACCAGCACGCGTCCATTGGCGATGAGCGTCGCGGCCTGATTGCGCGAAACGTCCAGCTGCGCGGCAACGAGGAGGTCGAGCCGCGGCGCATCGGCGGGCGCCGCGAACTCCCGGCGCTCGGTCAAGCGCCCGGGGGGCGTGTCATCGCGCCTGTGACGACATTTCGTCGCGCGCCGCGGCCTCGGCAGCGTCTTTTGCCAGCGCCTCTCGATCCTCGCGCCAGAGGACAAACGCCAACGTAATCGCCCCGATCGTCACGGCCGAGTCGGCGACGTTGAACGTCCAGAAGCGCACGTCCCCGAATCCGATGTCGATGAAGTCCACCACGCCGCGCGAGCTCCGGAGGCGGTCGATCAGGTTGCCCGCGGCTCCGCCCCAGGCGAGGCCGAGTGCGAGGACCCGCGTCGTGTCGCCGACCTCGCTCGTGCGATAGAGCCGCCACAGGATGTACAGCGCGATCAGGGCGAACGCGCCGAAGATGTAACGCGAGTTGTCGCCGAGCGACATGCTGAACGCGGCGCCCGGGTTGAACGCCAGCGTGAATCGCACGATGCTGCCGATCACCTGGTGCGGAATATGGGTCGGCAGCAGATAGCGCACGGCGAACGCCTTGCTGATGACGTCGCAGACAATGATGACGACAGCCGCGGTCCAGAACACGCGGCTGTTGCTGCCGGTCGAGGTCACGTGTCGAGCGGGCGGGCGGTTACGTGAGCTCCCGACGTTCGGCGCCAATCGCCGCCGGTGCAGCGACGGAACTCTCGGCCGCGGCATCCTCGCCCCACAGAACCCAGGCCAGGAGGAAGGCTCCGAGACTCACCGCCATGTCGGCAATATTGAACGTCGGCCACCGCGAGTCCCCCACGCCGATGTCGATGAAGTCGACAACGCCGAACGGCGAGCGCACCCGATCGATCAGGTTGCCGATCGCGCCCCCGCACACGAGCGCCAGCGCCAACGAGCGGACCACATCGCCCGCCCGCGTCGCCGAATAGAGCCGACCGAGAATGACCAGGGCGACGATCGTCAATACCATGAAGATCCATCGCGAATACGTCCCCAGATTCAGCCCGAAGGCCGCGCCAGGGTTGTGCACCAACGTGAAGCGGACCACGTCGCCGTAAACACCGTGCGGCATCCCCTGCGGCAGCAGCCGCGCAGCCGCCAACGATTTGGTCGCAAAGTCGACTACCGCGACGACTGCGAGAACCGGCCAGAAAAGCCCTGCGTTACTTCTTTGCATCTTCCTCACGCTGTTTGCAATCGATGCAGTAGCGGGCATGGGGTAGCGCGTCCAGCCGCTCGAAAGCGATCTCGTTTCCGCACTGATGGCATTTACCGAAATTCTCCGGGGCGCGATAGAGCCGGCGGAGCGCTTCGTCGATATGCCACAGGAATCGTCCTTCCTGACTGGCGAACAGGAATGCCTTCTCGCGCTCCATGGCGTCGGTGCCTTGATCGGCCATGTGGAACGAGTAGCTGCTCAAATCACCGTCGGCGGACTGCGGCGTCGCCCCAAAGGCCTCGTCCGCGCGACCCAGCTCCTTCAGGACGCGGCGGCGCTCGTCGAGCAGCCGCTTCTCGAAGTGCTGAAGCATCTTCTTGTTCATGCCCTTCGGCTTTTTCGCGCTTTCCTTTGTTGTTGCCATCTACTGTATCCTGGTAATGGCCACATAGGCCGTGAATCCGTCGAGATCGATGGCCTGCTTGCCCTGCACGTCCGCGCCCGGCGAGTCGAACACGAGCTCGGTTGCCAACACCTCATCCGCGATCCACGACCTATGCTCGTCGATCACGGCCTTCAGTTCGCTATCGCCTGAGAGCGAGAGCGCGATCCGGTCGCTGACCGCGAGTCCAGCCTCTTTGCGCATACGCTGTACCCGGCTAATCAGCTCACGGGCCTGTCCTTCGCGCCGAAGTTCCGGCGTGACGGTGGCATCGATCGCAGCGAAGAATCCGCCATGTTCCTGCACCGCCAGGGCGCCCGACGCGCGGCGGATGATCGTTACGTCCTCCATGTCCAGTTGGTGAGATTCCCCATCAACGGTAACGACTAGCGGCTCGCCATGCTCGAACGACCGCAAGGCATCGGTGTCGAGCGCCGCGATCGCCTGCGCGGCCCGCGGGGTCCGCTTGCCGAACTTCTTACCCAGCGAACGGAAATTCGGTTTCGCTTCGAGCGAAACCAGGGCGTCGCCCGACGCGGCAAATTCTACCCGTTTGACGTTGAGCTCGGCCTCGAGCAGCGAAACGAGCGGAGCGACGACCGCTTCGGGTACGGTCGGAGCAACGCAGACCATCCGGGCGAGCGGCTGCCGGACTTTGATCCCGACGTCCTCGCGCACGGCGCGGCCGAGCCGTGACAGCGTACGGATCGCCGCCATCGCCCCATCGAGAGCCGGGTCGATCGCGTCCGCGCGGTCCAACCGGAACGGCGCGAGATGCACCGACTCGCCGGTGAGCTCCCGGTGGATCCAGTCCGTGACGAACGGGCAGATCGGCGCCAGCAAACGGCAGACGGACGCTAACACGTCGTGCAGCGTCGCGAACGCGGCGCGATTGGTGGCGCCCTCGACCTCGTAAAAGCGCGAGCGGTTCAGCCGCACGTACCAGTTCGCCAGATCGTCATCGACGAATTCGATGACCGTCCGTGCGGCCGTAGTGGCGTCGAAGTTCTGCAGCGCCTCATCGACTTTCCGTTCGACGGCAACGAGCCGCCCGACGAGCCAGCGGTCGATCGCCGGACGATCAGCCAGCGCCGGATCCGCGTCCGACGGCGCCCAGCCGAAATTCGCGTACTGGGCGAAAATGCCGCTGTACACGTTCTTCAACGTGCGCAGGAAACGGCCGGCCTGTTCGGCGAGCAGCGCTTCGTCGAAGTTCCGCGGAACCCAGACGGCGCTCGTCGCGACGAAGAACAGCCTGGCCGCGTCGGCGCCGTGCCGCTCCATCACCGTCCACGGATCCACAACGTTGCCGAGGCTCTTGGACATCTTCTTTCCGTTGGCATCGAGCAACACGTCGTTCACGACGACCGAACGATAGGGCGCCGCCGGATGCGAGGACGCGACCGCGCCGTCGCTCCCCGCGCCAACCCCGTTCGGATCAGAGTTGTTCGGGAGCGCGTCGCCCAGTCCGGTGGCGATCGCGAGCAGCGAATAGAACCACCCGCGCGTCTGATCGACGCCCTCGGCGATGAAGTCCGCGGGGTACTGCTCGGTGATGCGCTCGGAGTTTTCGAACGGGTAGTGCCACTGCGCGAACGACATCGATCCCGAGTCGAACCAGGTGTCGATCACTTCGGGCGCGCGACGCATGGTGCCGGAGCACCCGGCAGCACGGCATTTCCACGAATACGTATCGACGCCCGGCTTGTGCGGATCGAAATCCGACGGCAGGGCCGCGCCGCTTCGCTCGGCCAACTCGGTGTACGAACCGATGCACTCGACGTGAGCGTCGTCCGCGTCACAGATCCAAACCGGGAGGGGTGTGCCCCAATATCGATCGCGCGAGATTGCCCAATCGATGTTCCCGGTCAGCCACGAGCCGAATCGTCCCTCACCGATGAACGGCGGATGCCAATCAACTCGTGCGTTCCGCGCGAGCATCGCTTCGCGATACGCGGTCGTGCGCACGAACCACGACGTACGAGCGTAGTAGATCAGCGGTGTGCCGCACCGCCAGCAGAACGGATAGTCGTGCGTCACACGACCAGCCTTCCACAGCACGCCGCGCCGCTTGAGCTCTTCGATGATGAGGGGGTCGGCATCCTTCACGAACAGTCCGCCGATCACCGGAAGCGCCGCTGGGAATGAGCCGCGCAAATCGACCGGCTGGAGAAACGCCAGGTTGTGGCGACGACCCGCCGCGTAATCGTCTGCGCCGAACGCCGGCGACATATGCACCACGCCACTGCCGTCGCTCGCCAACACGAAGTCTTCGCCAACGATGATCTCGTGCGCTCCCTCGGGCGGATAGTCCACCCAGTCCAACGGGCGCCGATACCGCAGGCCCACGAGGTCGCGTCCGCGCATGCGACGCACGACGCGCCAACGATTGTCATGGTCCTCGCCGAGGACGGCGACGACGCGTGCTTCGGCAAGGATGAGCGTTCTTTGATCCTTCCCTTCCTCGCGCCGGACCATCTCGACGTAGTCCAGCTCCGGATTGACCGCGAGTGCCGTGTTCGACACCAGGGTCCATGGTGTCGTCGTCCAGACGAGGATGCGTCGTCCGCTCACGGCTCCCGCGTCGTCGACGAGATCGAGCGCCACATAGACGCTCGGGTCCTCGACGACGTCGTAGCCCTGCGCCAGCTCATGACTCGACAGCGCCGTGCCGCATCGCGAGCAATACGGCAGGATCTTGTGTCCCCGATAGAGCAGATCCTTGTCGTACAGGGTCTTCAGCGCCCACCACACGCTCTCGACGTAATCGTTGCTGAACGTGACATACGGGTGCTGGTAGTCGAGCCAATACCCCATCCGCGCGCTGAGCCGCTCCCAATCCGCGCGATACTTGAACACGCTCTCGCGGCACAATCGGTTGAACTCGGCCACACCGAGCGCCTCGATCTGCTGCTTGCCGCTGATCCCGAGCTGCTTTTCGACTTCGATTTCGACCGGGAGCCCGTGCGTGTCCCAGCCGGCTGTGCGCGACACGCGGAAGCCCTTCATCGCGCGATGGCGACAGAAGAGATCCTTGATCGTGCGGGCGAACACGTGGTGGATACCCGGACGGCCGTTCGCGGTCGGCGGCCCCTCGAAGAAGACCCACGTCGGATCGTTCTCTCGCGCGGCAAGCGTTTGGGCGAAGAGGTTTTCCTCTTCCCATCGCGCCAACAATTCGCGCTCGACCTCATCGGCCGGGCGGTCCGGCGGCAACAAGCGGTATTGCGTCATACTCGGCGCAGTCACAGTCGCTCCAACGCGCCGCGAACCAGCTCCGTCAATCCGGGCTCGGCGCGATTCGCAACGGCAATGATTCGTTCGAGCGTCGCCGGCTCCAACGCGTCCGGCAGACACATGTCGGTGATGATCGAGATGCCGAGCACCCGCATCCCGGAATGCACCGCCACCAGGACCTCGGGCACCGTCGACATCCCTACGGCATCCGCACCGATCCCACGCAGGAATCGATACTCGGCGCGCGTCTCGAGATTCGGCCCCGCGACGGCGACGTAAACGCCTTCACGAAGTGTAATACCCCGGGTAGCGGCCACGGCCCGCGCGACGTCTCGAAGCGACGCATCGTACGCCATCGAGAGATCCGGAAAACGAGGGCCAAGGCGATCGTCGTTCGGCCCGATGAGTGGGCTGTCGCCGAGCAAGTTGACGTGATCGGCGATCAACATCAGATCGCCGGCCGCCCACAGCGGATTGAGACCACCGCACGCGTTCGACACGACGAGCGTGTCGGCGCCGAGCGTTTTCAGCACTCGTACCGGAAACGAGACCTGCTGCAACGAGTAGCCCTCGTACCGATGGAAACGCCCCTGCATCGCCACGACCGTCTTGCCACCAAGACGACCGCAGAGCAGCCGCCCCGCGTGCGACTCTACCGTCGACAGCGGGAAGCCGGGAATGTCGTGGTAGTCGATCGTCGCCGAAAGATCGATCTCGGCGCCGAGCCGTCCGAGACCGGTACCGAGGATGATTCCAACATCGGGCCGTTGACCGAATCGCGCGCGCACCGCTGACGCGGCACGCTCGACGCTCTCGAGAACGTGAAGCGGCGCTTGCGCGACGCGCGCAGCCAGAGCCTCGGACGTCGTCGCGGTCATTCCTTGAGCAAGGACGCAACCCACGCGGCATCGCTCGCCGAGTCGCGCAGCCCGGCGTCCGGCCCCGGAGCCTGCTCGGCCGCGACGACTTCGGAAAGCTGGCGCTCGACCATGAGTCGGAGATGGGACAGGAACGCGCGACGCGAACGCTCCAGCGACGCGAGCTGGTCTTCCATGCGACGGATCTCGGAGCGTGCGCCGTCGACGATGCGATCTGCCTCCGCGCGCGCCTCGCGCAGAATCAGCTGCGCTTCCTTGTCCGCTTGTTCGCGAATGTCGCCGCGAAGCTGCTGCGCCGTGACCAACGCGTCGTTGATCGCCTTGTCGCGATCGCGAAACGCCTTCAGTTGTTCATGAAAGCCCCGCGCCCGCGCCTCGAGCTCCTGGTTGATGCGCGACAGCCGCTCGAGCTCTTCCGCCACTTGATCGCGGAACTGATTGACGCGCTCGGGATCGTACCCGCGCAACGCCTTGCCGAACTCGTAGCGGCGTACGTCGAGCGGCGTCAGGTGAAAGGTCTCGTCGATCATGCGGATCTCGCTCCAAAGAGAATGGTTCCCAGCCGGACGAATGTGGCGCCTTCCTCGACCGCAACCTCGAAGTCGTTCGACATACCCATCGACAACTCGGTTGCGTCATGTCCCGCCTCGCGCATGATGTCCCGGGCCTCGCGAGCGCCGGCGAACACGGTGCGCAATGTCCGCTCGTCGGCATCGAAAGGCGCCATCGTCATGACGCCGCGTACGTGAATTCCACGCAGCGACAACAAACGCTCGGCCTCTTGCCTCCATTCGGACGGTGGAAACCCTCCTTTGGTCTCTTCTCCGACGACATTCACCTGAATCAGGGCGTCGATCGTGTGGCCGGCCGCGTCCGCGTGCGCATTCACGGCGTCGGCGAGCCGACCACTGTCCAGCGACTGCAGGAGCGCGAATCGGTCGAGTGCTTTGACCTTGTTTCGCTGGAGATGACCGATCAAATGCCAACGAACCGGGACAGAGAGGGCATCCATTTTTGGCAATGCCTCCTGAACCCGGTTCTCCCCAACGTCTCGCAGTCCTGCGTCCCAGGCTGCCTGAACCGCATCCGCGCCGTGCGTCTTGGTGACGGCGACGATCGTGACCGTTTGGCCATGACCGCCACGCCGCTGAGCCGCCTCGATCTGAGCGCGCACCTCTCGAAGCCTTTCCGGGAGGTCTGGAAACGGCATAACGTGCCAATTTACCGTAGGTTACAGAGCGAATCAAGTGAAGCGACCACCGCCGGTGACCGGGGCGAGAGCAGGAGCTTTGGGCAGCCCAGAACGGCACCGTAATACTCGTGAACAGGGTCGGTTTGCGGATGGACACGGCGGCCAGCAAACCAGGCCGCGATCCGGCGAGCCTGAGCGGCGACCGCCAACGAATCGACCGAAATAACTATCGAATCTTGGTTTTGGAGCGACTGTGCATGCGTCGCCGAACTGTCCGCGACTGCTGTCATCCCAATAACCTTCCAGTTGCTAGCAAGACGGTTTCTATCCCCGGCTTCGACCGTCAGTGCAACAGCAACAGGCCGTCCAAGCGCACGGGCGGAAGCCGCCAACTGCGGCGCGACTCGATCGGGCAAGCCCGCGCCGCTC
>JAICJQ010000093.1 GCA_025928335.1 Gemmatimonadaceae bacterium | reverse complement strand
GTGCTGATCGGCGACGCGGCACGCGCCGCGTTCCCGTATTTGTCGCCGGCAATGGCCGGCGCGCTCCACGTTCGGCGCGCCGGCTTCATGTCTGGCGTCAACCTCGGCGCCTGGTTCCTGGCGCAAGCGGCGGCGGCGGGGACAACCTTTGTGCGCGATGGCGTCACGGCGGTCCGAACCACCGACGGCCGAGTGAGTGAGGTGACGCTCGCCTCCGGAGCGCGCATCGCGACCGATCGGCTCGTGATCGCCGCGGGCCCCGGGCTTCCTCGAGTCGCGAGCCTCCTTGGTGTCACACTCCCGGTGTTCCACGAGCTTCACGCCAAAGTCGCCTTCCGTGATCGGCGCAGTGCCATTCGCCGAGACGCGCCATTCCTGATTTGGAATGATCCACTTCACATCGATTGGTCTGCCCACGAACGACTCAAGTTCGGCGAGCAACAGGATTTCGTGGGCGGCGTTCACATTCGGCCGGTCGATTTGGCACACGGCGATGAGCTCTATCTCATCTGGACTTTCGAAACCGATCGCCGCGACTATGAATGGCCGCCGCGCTTTGACGGTCGTTATGCGGAGGTCGTCCTGCGCGGCTGCGCCCAGATGGCGCCGGCGATGGCACCGTACGTCGCCGGTGCGGACCGCGGCATGACGGACGGCGGCTACTACTGCAAGACGCCGGAGAATCGTCCGTTGATCGGACCGCTCCCGGTTGCCGGAGCCTTCGCGGTGGGCGCGCTCTCCGGATACGGCCTCATGTCCGCACACGGCGCCGGAGAGCTCGTCGCGGCACACGTCGTGGGAAGTTCGCTACCTGACTACGCGCGATGGTTCCTGCCGTCGCGATACGATGACCCGTCGTATCTGCGACTCGTCGAGGACTGGGGTCCGCTGGTTGGACAACTGTAGTGGGCGGCTCGGCGGCTCGGCGAAGCCCGAATGTCATCCTGAGGGAGCGCAGCGACCGAGGGATCTACTGTCCTGGACTAGTTACAAGATCAGGTGAGTAGATCCCTCGCTGCGCTCAGGATGACAGTACGGATGACCGAACGACAGCGATGTTCCGCCGTTCCAGAGTTAAGCGGCAACGCGAACGTTGAAGCTTTGCGTGTACGTCTTCCCGCCGGCCGTCAGCCTCGCCGTGAACATGCCGGTGAGCGGCGCACCACCGCCGCCCCGTCCGCCGCGACCACGCCCACCACCGGCCGCGACCGGCACCCATTCGACGCGATGCATTCCGGCGGACGTCGCGAAGGGTTCCGGCGCGGGACGCCAGAGCGGCGACGTGTTTGGAATGCCGCCACCACCGCCTCCACGCCCAGCACGGCCCGCCGTATTCGCGCTCGGTGCCGCGTTGGAGAACGTCGCGACCACCGCGCCCGATGAGTCGAGGATCTCGACCGACACCGGCCCGCTCACACCCGACTTCAAGTAGTAATCGATCGCCGCACCGTTCGCCGGGTTCGGCGCTTGCGGCTCGTCTTTCTGCAGCGGAGTGCCGTTGTCCCCGCCCTGCGGCAGGTAAACGAAATCCGACGGCTTGAAGAGATACGCATCGCTCGCCACGACGGACGGCGTGAGCTGGCGCAACGGCGCGATGTCGTCGATCACCCAAATCCCGCGGCCGTGCGTGGCGACGATGAGATCGTTTTCATAGATCTCGAAATCACGCACCGAGGTGACCGGAAGGTTGAGCTGCAGGCGCTGCCAGCTGTCGCCATCGTCGAGTGACACGTACGCCCCGCGCTCAGTGCCGGCGAACAGCAACCCGCGTCGCTTCGGGTCTTCTTTGACGACGTGCACGTACACGCCACTCGGCAGGCCGTTGGTGATCTTCGACCACGTCTTCCCCATGTCGCGCGTACGATAGATGTACGGCTCGAAATCCTGAAGTTGATGGCGATCGACGCTCGCGTACGCCGTGTTCGCGTCGAAGTGCGACGCCTCGATCGTCGTCACCCGACTCCACGACGTCACCGCCGGCGGCGTCACGTTCTGCCAGCTCTTTCCGTCGTCGGTCGTTACGTGAATCAAGCCGTCGTCGGTGCCGACCCACAGCAGCGGCGCCTGCATCGGCGACGGACAGACCGCGTACACGACGCCACGGTTTCCGTTGCGGTCGGTGTGCGCGGCGGCCGCTGCGTCGAGATTCGACGGAACGCCGGGGTCCGGCCGCGTGAGATCGCCGCTGATCTTCGACCAGGTCTGCCCACTGTCCGGACTCTTGTACACGAACTGACTCGCGTAGTAGAGCGCCTTCGTGTCGGCCTTGGAGAGCACGAGTGGCTGCGTCCAGTCCGCGCGATCCACGCCTTGTTGGAGCGGTACCGGCGTGCTCGGCGCGGCTTGGTTGGTCGCAAGATTGACCCGCTGCCCTGTCCCGCCGAAGACAATTCCCGGATTGTTCGGATCGCCCGCCGTCATGCCGCTTTCGCCGCCGGCGCTGATCGGTTCCCAATCGCGCATTGAAATCTCGGCGAACTTGCCGCGCGACCGCACGGCGACGGCGCCCGAATCTTGTTGCGCTCCAGTGACCCAGTACGGGAAGCGATAATCGACGGAGCAGTGATAGAGTTGCGCCGTCGGTTGATTGAGCCACGAGCTCCACGTCACGTCGCGCGGGTCGTCGGCCTTCCCGTTGCGCGTGATGATCGCGCCTTGGTCGCTCGCCACGATCACCGTATTCGTATCATCGGGCGACACCCACGCCTGGTGGTAGTCGTCGCCGCCCGGCGAGCCGCGCAGCGCCACCCACGTCTTGCCCCCGTCCATCGTCCGACTCACCGCGACATTCGGCACGTACACGACGTCCGCGTTTTTCGGGTCGACGGCGAGCTTCTCGAAATACCAACCACGTCCCCACAATGCCTGGTCGCTCGACACGCGCGTCCATGTCGCGCCCGCGTCGTCGGACCGGAAGAATCCGCCCTGACCTGGAACCGCCGCGGCGCCCCCGCGACCGCCTCCCCGCCCGCCACCCGCGGCGTCGGCCGGCGGCGGCGGTGCGTTCGGATCGGGCACGAGACAATCCACGACTGCGTACACACGCCGCGGATTGCTCGGCGCAACCGCAATCCCCGTCCGGCCGATGCCTTCCTTGGGAAGGCCACTGGTCAGCTGCTTCCACGTCGTGCCGCCGTCCGTCGACTTGAAGATGCCGCCGCCCGGGCCATTCGTCGGCGAATAGGTGTACCAGGGTGGCCGCCGCGCATTCCAGAGACCGGCATACACGATTTGGGGATTGGCGGGGTCGATCACGACCTCGACGGCGCCGACATTCTCATCCTTGAACAAGACTTTCTGCCAGGTCTTGCCGCCGTCGCGCGATCGGAAGACGCCTCGCTCCGGACTCGCCGCATACAGCTTGCCGATCGCCGCCACAAACACCACGTCCGGGTTGTGCGGATGCACGGCGATCTTGCCGATGTGATGGGTCTCGTCGAGGCCAAGGTGCGTCCAGGTTTTTCCCGCGTCGGTCGACTTGTAGACGCCGTTGCCGAAGCCCATCGAGTCGCGCAGCGTCGATTCGCCGGTGCCCACGTACACCGTGTTCGGCGCCGACGGCGCGACGGTCAGGGCGCCGATCGACGCAACGGGCTGCGAGTCGAACACCGGCGTCCAGACGCGCCCGGCGTCGATCGTCTTCCACACGCCGCCATTCACCGCGCCGAAGTAAAACTCGTTCGGGCGACCCGGGACGCCGCACACCGCATCGACCCGTCCGCCGCGGAAGGGGCCGAGCATGCGCCAGCGAAGCCCGGGTGAAAGACTGGTCACCTGCTGCGCGGATGTCGGCAACGCCCAAACCTCTGATTGGCGGCTCGCCGAGAGCAGCGCGTCACCAATCCCGGGGGCAACGGCGGTCAGCGCGCCAAGCCGCGCCGCATGAAGCATGAAGTCGCGCCGAGACAGTTCCTCGTTCGCCACGTTTTCGGTCTCCGATTCAGGTCGCACTCAGGTTACCGACCAGAGCGTGGACGTCAAGCAGCGTTCAGCAAAAAAGCGACGGGGCGAGGGCGCGCATGCGCGCCCTCGCCCCGTTGTTTTGAACGGTGAGGACTAGTGGAGCTTGAACATGATGCCGAGGCTGAGCGTCGCCGCGCCGGCACCGGCGTCCGCATACGCAGCCATCGTTGGGCTGAAGAAGTAGCGGGCACCCGCACGACCGATGAAGTACACCGCGCTGTTCGAGCAACCGCTGACTCCCGTGCCCTTGAAGTCGCAGTTGATGATCTGATAGCCAAGGCCAAGACCGACGAACGGATCGAACTTCGGCTCATCGAGCTTGAAGTGATAATTCGCGGTAACGCCGATCGGGATGTAGGTATAGCTGAAGAAGGGATTCGACCACGAGTAGTACTCGGCGCCCACCTGGATACCGAGCATTCCATTGCCGAGGTCGGGCAGCGGCTTGATCGCGTGCTCGAAACGGCCGCCGAACGACGCACTCGCGCTACCGAGATTGCCGATACCGATCGTGGGACCGATGTCGGTGTATCCGGTCGTGAAGTACGTGCTCTTAGCCTGGGCGGCAGCGGTCTGGGCTGCCATCGCAAGGCAGGCGATCGCCACCACCATCTTCGAGAGATGCCGATCTAGCGGACGACGCATTGAAACTCTCCTGGGAGGTGAGAAGTGGGAGTCCTGAGTCTGGCGAATCATCACCCGGGGGGAGACACAACCCGGGCAGGCCCGGCCTCTGGCGGGCGAAGATAAACAGAACGGTCGTCGTGCACCAGACGCAAGACCATTACGGGCGACGGTTTGCGAAGGACGTAAGCGATCGGTAGCCTATAGCGGTCCGTGACGCCTGGCAACCAGCATTGCGCAGCGTTGGACGCAAAACCGTCAAAGCGACTGGAGATTGGGTGCCGCACGAGCTGGACGGAGAGGACTTCGGGGGGATCATCGCCGATCCCCGGACGCTCGACGAACTGTTTAGCGCGACGTATGAGGAGCTGCGTCGACTCGCTGCCGCCGTGCGTCGCGACGACCCCAGCGCCACCTTGAGCCCGACGGCGCTCGTCAATGAGGCGTGGCTCAAGCTGCGCTCTTCGCCGGGGATCGTCGTCACCTCGCCCCTCCACTTTAAGCGCATCGCCGCGCGAGCGATGCGACAAGTCCTGATCGAGGCTGCCCGGCGCCGGCGCGCCGAGAAACGCGGCGGCGATGCGGCACTCGTCACCTTTGATGAATCGCTCGAGGCGGCGACGACGACACCCGATGACTTGCTCGCCCTCGACGAGGCACTGAAGGAGCTCGCTCGCCTTGAGCCGCGACAAGCCACACTCGTCGAGAGTCGCTTCTTCGGCGGGCTCGACGTCGCCGAGACGGCGGCGCTTCTCGACATCTCTGAATCCACCGTGCTCCGCGACTGGCGCGCCGCGAAGGCTTGGCTCGCCCGCGAGCTGCGCGGTAGCTCCCCGCCGCGAAACCCTGGCGCGAGCCAGTCCTAATTCCGGTCCCCCCTCCCCTCACGAGGCGGTGATGGACACGACCCGATGGGCCCGAGTGCAAACGCTTTTCCACGCCGCGGCGGATATGCCGGCGACGCACCAGCAGGACTATCTCGAATCTCAGTGCGCCGACGACCCATCGCTGGTCGGCGAAACGCTGTCACTCCTCGCTGAAGACGCCCGCGGGACGCCGCTGCTCGACAACGGCGTCGCGGGAATCGCCCACGACATACTCGGACCGGTCGCGACGGACACGTCGCCCAGCCAGTCGTTCGGCCCGTATCGCCTCACGCGTATGCTCGGCGAAGGCGGCATGGGCGTCGTCTACCTTGGCCAGCGTGACGACATCGGCGCCGTCGCCGCGATCAAAATTCTGCGCGACGCCTGGCTGTCGCCCGCGCGACGCGAGCGCTTCGCCGCCGAACAGCGCACGTTGGCCCAGCTGAATCACCCGCTGATCGCGCGATTGTACGACGCCGGCACGCTGATGGACGGGACGCCCTGGTTCGTGATGGAGTACGTCGAAGGCGCTGCACTCACGACCTACTGCCGCACCCACGCTCTGACCGTGCACGATCGGCTCCGCCTTTTTCGATCGATCTGCGAAGCCGTCCAGCACGCCCATCGGCATCTCGTGGTGCACCGCGATCTGAAGCCGTCGAACATCCTCGTCACGAACGATGGGCAGGTGAAGCTCCTCGACTTCGGCATCGCCAAGCAGCTCGAGGGCGCGGGTCGTCCCGCCGACCAGACGCGGACGGCCTTGCGGTTGCTCACACCGGCGTACGCCGCGCCCGAGCAACTCAGTGGCGGTCACATCGGAATTCACACCGACGTGTACGCGCTCGGCGTGATTCTCTACGAGTTGTTCACCGGCCAATTGCCCTTCGACCGGGACGGTGTCGATTCTGCGGAAAGCGGTCACGCACCCGAACGACCCTCGTTGGCCGCAAAACGCCGAACGTTCCCGTCGGCGACGGCCGATAATGCGGGACGGCTGTCGTCGACTGAGTGGGCGGACCTCGATGTCCTGTGTCTTCGAGCGATGCATGCGGATCCGACGCGACGGTATGCGACGGTCGACGCCCTCATTCGCGACGTCGATCACTACCTCTCGGGCGAGCCGCTCGAGGCACGCCCCGACACTGTCCGATACCGTGTCGGGAAATTCGTCCGGCGACACCGCGGGGCGGTCGCGGCGACGGCGACGCTGGCGGTCCTCGTCGTTGGTCTCGTCGCCTTTTATACGATCCGTCTCGCGCACGCGCGCAACGAGGCACTCGCCGAATCCCAGAGGGCACAGCGGATTCAGCGCTTTACGCTCGGACTGTTCGAGGGAGGCGACAAGGCGGCCGGGCCAGCCGACAGCCTTCATGCCATCGCCCTCGTCGACCGCGGCATACAGGAAGCGCGCACTCTCGACGCCGAGCCGGCCGTTCAGGCGGAGATGTACCTCACGCTCGGCGGCATCTATCAAAAGCTTGGCGTCTTTCCAAAAGCGGATTCGCTGATCACGCTGGCCGTCGAGCGTCGGCGAAAAATCTTCGGACCGGCGAGTCCGGAGGTCGCGGCGTCGGTGATCGATCTCGGGCTCTTGCGCGTCGATCAGGCGAAATTCGACGACGCGGAGAAACTCATCCGCGATGGACTCCAGATGGCGAGGCGGACGTCGCCGGCATCCGACCCTGTGGTCGTCGATGGCTCCGCCGCCCTGGGTCGCGTGCTCACCGAACGCGGCTCATACGACAAGGCGATTCCGGCGCTGGCCGAGGTCGTGCGGTTACGCGAGGCGGCGAACGCACCGGCGGCCGACAGAGCCGCGAGCATCAGCGCGCTCGCCGACGCGCATTTCTACCTCGGCAAATACGAGATCTCTGATTCTCTGTATCGCCACGCCATGACGCTGTACAGACAGGCGTTCGGCGACCGTCATCCGTTCGTCGCCGAGATGTTGTCGAACCTCGGGGCGGCACAGTTCGACCGCGGGAACTACAAGGAAGCCGAGCGCCTGGAGCGCCAAGCGCTGGAGATCGAAGAGCCGTTCTACGGACACGACCACTTCAAGACCGCGCAATACCTCACGATGCTCGCGCGCCCTCTGGCGTTCGAGAATCGGTTCGACGAGGCCACCGACCTCCTCGGACAGGCATTGGCAATCAAAGAACGTGTATACGGGAAAAACCACCCGGCGGTCGCCTCGACCGTCAACGAGCTTGGCAACATCGCTCTCCAGCGGGATCGGTACGACGAGGCCGAAGGCTACTTCCGGCGCATGATCGAGATCTATCGCGCGGCGTACGGAGAACACCACTACCTGCTCGGTGTCGCCACGTCGAACCTTGGCAGCGTGCTGATGGCAAAGAAGGACTATCGACAGGCTGAAGCGCTTTACCGCGATGCCGTTCGACGGCTGACGGAAGCACAGGGGCCTGAACACTTCAACACAGCCATCGCTCGGATCAAACTCGGCCGATCCCTGCTCAGACAGCGCCGATTCGCCGAAGCCGTCGTCGAATCCACCGCGGGATACGATGCCCTTCGCAAAATGGCCAATCCAGCGATCGGCTTCCTGCAGAACGCGCGAAAGGACATCGCCGCCGCCTACGACACGCTCGGCCAAGGCGACAAGGCTGTGCGCTTCAGAACGGAGTACGACAGCACGGCCAAAGCGTCGGCCAAGAAGTAGCGTCAGCGGGCCAGCGCGCGGTTCGTGTAACTCGGATCGTCGGTTACTTCGCGTTCCATGAACGGCGCCAACCATTCCGGGACGCGCACGATCTGATCGGCGTGGTCGAGTTCCAGCTCGGCCAGCCAAAGCGACGGCCTGTCAAGGAACTCGTCGATTTCCCACACGAGGCCGTCCTCCTCCACGAGATAGCGGCGCTTCCGCACGCGCCTGCCGACAGTGAGCGGCCAGACGGCGTCGAAGAATTCCTTTGTCGCCTCTTCCTCGATCTCGATCCGCTGAATGCCGGTGCCCGATTTGAAGCTTCGATAGTAGCGCGTCTCATTCGCCCCGCGCGCTCGCCGGACGCGCTCACGGATGCGTTCGCCCGGGATGTAACCCTGGTCGATCTCGAGAGATGGCGAGCCGACGGTCCGCGGCGGCCGCCCGCGAAGCAGGTACTTGCGCTCGATCTCATAAGGAAGGTCGGACATTGGTTGGAGCTTAGCGACTGCAAGCGGGCTCGGCCTACTACTGTCGAGCTACAGGCTCGGCATTGTGCTTGCGCAAGTTTTCCCACCGGAATGCCCACTCAAGTCCCCCCACTCGCACGCGCGGCGCCGCCTTCGGATGTCGCGCTCGATAGCCTGCACACCCACATCGACGCTCTCGAGCGACGACCGGGCGTGCGAACGATCGCCGTTGCTGTCCACGATACGGAGACTGGCGCGAGCTTCCGCCGCCACGCCGATCGCTGGCTACACGCCGCGAGCACCATAAAAGTCGCGATCCTGCTCGGCGTCTACGCCGCGATCCATCGCGGATGGCTGCTGCCCCACTCGCGCGTCCACGTGCGGAACCGTTTCGCCAGCGCCGTCGACGGACATCCCTTTCGTGTGGCTGCAGACCGCGACGCGGACTCCGAGGTGCACCGGTCGATTGGCAAGATGATGCGCGTGGCAGACCTCGCGGTTCACATGATCACCACGAGCAGCAACCTCGCGACGAACTTGCTGCTGGACCTCGTCGGGCTCGAGACAGTGCAGCGTTCGCTCGACGAGTTGTACATCGACGGCATCGACGTGCGCCGCGGTGTCGAGGACGAGCGGGCGTTCGAGGCGGGAATCAACAATCGCGTCAGCGCCGACGGGCTCGTCCAACTCCTTCGTCTCATCGCCGAGGAGCGCGCGTTCACACCGGAGTTGTCGCGCGAGATGCTCGGGATCCTGCACCGGCAGGAATTCCGCAGCGGCATACCCGCGCTGCTGCCGTCGGCCGTGCGCGTTGCCAACAAGACCGGCGACATCTCGACGGTGGCCCACGATGCCGGCGTCGTCTATGCACCAAATCGAAAGCCGTACGTCGTCGCGATACTCACCGAGTGGGCGCCCGAAGCATCCGGGCGCTCGGCGACGATCGCCGACATTTCGCACGCCATCTACGAGCTGCTCACCTCCCAGCACGGCGGGAAACATGGGTGAGGCGTATCGCTTCCCGCTCCGCGTCGTCGACGGGCTGCGGCTCGAACGATCGCTGCGAGACGTGCTCCTGCCGGGGCGCGTGGTCTACGACGACGCCGGGCATCCCCACACGCTCCCGCGCTACTTCTACGAAGTGCCGTCGTGGGAGCACGCGATGAACATCCAGCTGTCGCCGAACTTCGCGCTGTGGGAGCTCATTCAGACGGACGTTCGTGAAGCCGCACCGCTGCGCGGTTTTCCACGGTTCGTGCCGTGCGCCGTCACGATGCTCGCGCTCTGTCTCGAGCGGTTTCGCGACGCGGTCGGCACGTTCGTGCACGTCGCGGCGAATGGCGGGTATCGCTCTCCACGCCACGCCGTGAACACGGGCACGACGACGCACAGTTGGGGAACGGCGGTGAACATCTACCGCATCGGCGACGTACAGCTCGACGATCGTGAAGCGATCGACCGGTACAGCGCGATGGCGCGGCAGACGCTTCCTGGCGTGTGGACCCGACCGTTCGGACCCAACCGCGGCCAAACCGATGACCAGCTGCATCTCGACTTTGGCTACGTCGTCTCGGTTCCCCACGGCGCCCCCGCCGACAGCCTTGGCTTCGACGCCGAGCGTCGCGCGTCATGACGACCCGCGACGAGCGCAAGGTGAAGGGCGGCGTCGAGCGCCGCGCCGCATCGACCGCGGCGTTGGCCGCGATCGGACTCGAGGCCGAGTTCACCATGCTGCTCGACGGTGAGCAGGTGAAGCCGGAGGACGTTTTCGGCAGCCCGCGAAAGCTCGTGCGCGGACCCCTCATGCATCGCACGGGACGTTCCTATCACTTGCCGACGGGGGGCGCGATGTATTTCGATACGGGCGTCATCGAGCTGGCCACGCCGGTGATCGAGATCGATCGCGGCTGTGCTGCTCGCGCCGGGCGCTCGCTGTGGGAGAGCATTCGCTTCGTTCGCCGGGAGCTCGACGCGTGGGAGGACCGCGAAGGACACACGGTGCATCTGGCGGGATTCAGCACGCACTACAACGTGTCGCTCGAGTCTCGTGGGAGACAGCGGGGCGCCCGCTCGGCCGACAAGCTGGCGATGCTGCTCCTGCACATCCTTCCCTTCCCGGTCATGCTGCTCGCGGCGAACCGGCGCTCGACGGGGATCGGCGTACGTCCGCGGCCCAATCGCATCGAGGTCACCGCTGACTTCACACCCGATGCGTCGCTGATGATCGCGGCGGCGACGTTCATCGTGGGGGTCGTGCGCGAAGTTATGAGCTGGCCGTCGTACGAGCTGAGCGCGCTCGATTCGGTCGCGATTCCGGTCGTGCGGGACTTTGTGCCGGAGCCACACAGCTCGCGCCGCGGCTGGGTAGCGCGCTTCACGTCGTTCGTCGAGAATCCGTTCGCCTGTGACGTGAACGCGGCCATTTGGCCCGTTCGTCCGCCCGACCGGCTGCTCTCGCTTCGCACGATCGTCCGTCGCGTCGCCGATCATTTCTGGCCGTCGATCGCGCGCGTCGGCGATCCGCGGTCACTCCGACTCATCGACTCGGTGATTCGGGGGACCGCTCCGTCGCTTCTCGAGCTCGACGACCGTCCGCCGGCATACGAGCGGGTCGGGACGCTTTGCACCTGGGCCAACCTGTTCCCCTTGCGGGCGCTCCCGCGCTCTCGGTACGAACGAGTGCTGATCCGGGCGATCTCGGGCCACAAGCTCCGCCTCGGCCGCGACGACTACACGCCGACCGGAATGCGCGGCTGGTCGCACGTCGTCTTCGAGCGCGATCGAGACGGTACGAGACACGTCTTCTCGCTCGACTACCTTCTTCGCCACCTCGACCGCTGGGAGCTGGGCCCCCGCGCCGAGCGCCGGCTCCGTCGCTCGCTGCGCAACCGTCTCTCCCGTCGCTCGGGCGACTCACCCGAATCAGGCCAGACCTCGCATTAACTGCAGGTGACGTTCCCCTCGGCGTCCGGGGTCCGTTTCAGCGCAGCCGTGACACCGAGTGGAGTCTGACCCTACCTCCCTTCCCCGCCTCGACATGTGGCAGTCTCTCTTTCAGCCGGGTATCGGCTTCGGTGAGAAGATCCTTCGAACGATCGTGGTCTATGCGTTCCTTCTCATCGGCTTGCGACTCTCAGGCAAGCGCGAATTGTCGCAGCTCAATCCCTTCGATCTCGTCGTTCTGCTTCTGCTATCGAACACGGTGCAGAACGCCATCATCGGAAACGACAATTCGCTTGTCGGCGGCGTCGTCGGCGCCGCGGTATTGTTGATCGTGAACGCGGCGCTCGTGCGCGTCCTCTATCACTACGGGAAGCTCGAGGCGATCGAGGGCAAGCCCGACACGCTTGTCAGAAATGGACGACTTCTGCGTCATCATCTCGAGCGCGAGCTCATCACCGTTTCTGAGCTCGAGTCGGCGGCGCGGCGGCAAGGCATCGCCTCGCTCGCCCACGTGAAAGAGTGCAAGCTCGAGACGGGCGGCGCGCTCACCTTCATTCAGAAGGAGCCGACGGACGAAGAGATCCGCCACCACGAGATGGTCGGCCTGATCGCCCAGCTCGACGCGCGTCAGCGGTCGATAACGGAGCAGCTCGCGTCGCTCGAGCGGAAAATCGCCGGCACGAGCGGCACCACGCCCTGAGCGCTCAACGACGACGACAGGTCGTTGACGACCGACATCCGAAGCGAGCGTTCCAGCCCGTCACCGAGCTCGTTGTTCCATGGCGCCGCGCCGATGACACTGTTCACCCAGTCGTTGCGCATGCTCGCCGGATAGAATTTCGCTCGCCGCAGGAGCGCGCCCTGCGCCCGCGCGTCTACGGCAAGCGACAACAGATGCCGTCGCGCCCGCGCCTCGTCCGAGGTGCCGAGCGAACAGAATGTCAGCTGGGCCGGTGCCGGCAAAGCGGCACGACCAGGACGCGCCCATGCGAAACGCCACGCTACCGGCGTCTCGAGCACTCGCCTGACGAGAATCGCCGGGTCGAGCGTTTCGGGATTGGCCCACGCGGCCTCGTATGTGGCGCGCGCCGTGTCGGAGATGTAGGTCATTTGCTCGATTGCATCGAGCAGCGATGTGACACCGACCGTTCCGACGGCGGCCGGCGCACCAGCCGCATAGCCGGCGAGCAGCGGATCTTCCACCGCCGAGAGAAAGCCGTTCGATCGTCCTTGCAGGGCCAGCATCGACGCGACGAACCAATCAGCGCTACGCGCGAAAATCTCGACGGGTCGTTCACTCGGCGGCGACGACGGTAGCCCGGTGAACGAGCGCACGACCCTCGCCTCGCCCAATCCGCGCACCGAGGCCGCGAGGGGCCCGCGGCGATCGCGCACCGCGCGATCGGTGCTGTAGCCGCCGCCGTCCGCGTACAAGCGCCGCGCGGTCTGCCAGTCGAGATCGTGCGACAGCTCGTGCGCCAACGTCCCCGACGACGTGTACACCGAGAGTTGAAGCGTCCGCGTGCTGGGGTCGTGCATCGCCAACGCGGAATCGGGCAGCGGATCAGTCCCAAACCGAATGCGCAGCCCTTGGAACGACACCGCGGGAAACGCCAGCTGCATGTCGCGCAGCGCGTTCCCGATCTCGCGGACGTAGTAGCCGCGCCACGCATCGGGTACCGAACGCGCGAAGGTGACGCCGGCGAGCCCGAACTCCGCGGCAATGTCCATCGCGTTCGGTCCAACGTCGCCGTCGAACCACGGCGCTTCCTGAGCGAGGGCTCGCATCGATACGGCGGCGGACAGCACCGTCAACGCGACGCCGCGCCGCGCCGAGTCCGAGGGAGCATCGAGCGTCGAGTAGGCAGCCGCCAGCGCTTCGTCGTTCAACGTCGACGCGGGTATCGCCTTCTGTCCGCGCAACGACACGGTGACTTGGCCGATCGCGGGACGCCGCGCGCCAAGCGTCGCTGCCTTCGCACCGAATTGTTCGCCCAACAGCGAGTACGGCGCGGTTGAAACGACCTCCGGCTCCGGCACGCGATTCAGCGTGTCGATCGCCCGGACAAGCGACGCAACGTCATTCATCGCCTCGACGCGCATTGGCTCGGTGAGCGGTGCCAGCGCAGGCTGTTCGACGCGAAATGCTCGGGCCGCGCGGCGGCGCGCGAGCAGCTCCATGACGTCGGAACCGTTTTGCTCAGCGTCGCTCAGCAGATCGCGCAGATCGGCCTCGGAAAGCTCCTTGTCGCGTACCAGCGCCGCGACCTCTGCCGCCACGGATACGCTGGACGTTGAAATCGAGCCTTTCGACGCCGCGATCATGTACGCGAGACGCACCGCCAACTCGCCGGCGCGCGGATCCGACGCGCCGCGAATGGTCCGCACGATGAGCTCGACGTGCGCCGCGCCGGTTGCGCCGCGCCCGTCGCTGGACCATGGGCCGATTCCGTCGAGGACGACGGGATCGACGACATAGGCATCGCCGCGACGGAGCCGGCCGAGAAGTGCCCACCCGACCCGCTGGCGCATCGACGCCTCGAGGCGCGGATCGTGAATCGATTGATCGACAAGACGAAACGGACTGCCGAGCCCGAGCCGTTCACGCTCGAGATAGGCAATCCCGAGGGCAAGCGCGTCCCCGCGCGGGCCACGCGGTGTTGCGTTGCGGGCCAGTACGATCGTCGAATCGAAGTAGGCGGTGGCACGAGCCAAGCGCCCCGCGGCGTCCTCGCTCATGACCGGTCTCGATCGGACCGAGCCGAGCAACGCCACGAGGGCCAGCAGGCTGGCCGTCGCCAGAAGGGAAAACCGCCGAACTACATCCATCGATTCTTTGTACCCACTGAGGGATACACGGTTGCCGGGGCTACCGGCCTCTGTTGTATCTTCGTGCCATGCACCAGCGAATGCGAGGGGCTGTCCTCGCCCTGACTATCTCGATCGCTTATCCGGCCGCGGCACCGCGGCCGCGACTCCAGATCGAACCGAAACAGCCCGCTACCGGGGCTCTTACTCGCTTGACGATCGATCGGCTGGCGAGCCACGCCGACTCGATCGTGCGTGTGACCGGCACGATGGCGGGCGAGCCGCTGCACTTTCGACCGCTCGACGCCGACCGAATGCAAGCACTCGGCGCCATTCCGATCGACGCATCCGATTCGGTCGTGGCGGCCGTGGTCGTCGCACGAGAGTCGGGAGCGACGGACACGCTTCATCTTTCTCTGACATACCCGCATCACGCGCCGGCGGCCACCGGGCCGACGCGGGGTCGAACCGCCGGCGCGAGCCGTCTCCGCGTCGACCCCAAGTTCACGAAGCGGCTCGACGTAGCGACTGAAGATCGCATCGAACGGGAAAACGAGCTCGCGCGCTCGGTCGGCCGGAAGGCGCAGGACACCCCGCAACTTTGGGTCGGCCCCTTCGAGCGGCCGCGGCAATCGAAGGTGACCAGCCGTTTCGGTACCGGTCGCGTCTTCAACGGGCGGGTCTCGAGCAGCCACCTTGGTATCGACTACCGCGGGGCGGCCGGCGAGCCGATCTACGCGGCGAATCGCGGCGTCGTCGCGCTCGTCGACAGCTTCTTCCTCGCCGGCAATGTGGTCTACATCGATCATGGGGATGGCTTGGTCACGGGCTACTTCCACATGAGCCGCCAGGAAGTGGCGGTCGGCGACACGGTGGAGCGCGGCCAGGAGATCGGGCTCGTCGGAGCCACCGGTCGCGTCACGGCGTCGCACCTTCACTGGAGCGCGCGCTTTGGAGCTTTGACAATCGATCCGGCCGATCTGTTGTCTCTGAAGCCGCCGTTTGTCGGCTCCGCACCTGCGGTGTCAGGCCGGCAGTAGCGGCCCTAGGCGACGACCGCCAGCCACGACCCGGTCACGGAAGCGGCCTTTTCGACACGGTTCCGGCCGAGCGCCTTGGCGCGATAGAGGGCGCGATCGGCCTCGGCAACGAGGTCTTCCGGAGACGTAGCGCCGGAAGATCCG
Organism: Gemmatimonadaceae bacterium; assembly: GCA_025928335.1. Taxonomy (GTDB): domain Bacteria; phylum Gemmatimonadota; class Gemmatimonadetes; order Gemmatimonadales; family Gemmatimonadaceae; genus JAQBQB01. The sequence goes on along the minus strand of JAICJQ010000093.1, from coordinate 1,256 downwards.
GCGACCCCCGCGCTGATCGTCACGACGTTGCCCGACGGTGAATCGGCGTGCGGAATTCGCAGATCAGCGACCGATTTGCGCATCCGCTCGGCGATGGTGTAGGCGTCTTCCAGCGAGGTTTGCGGGAGCAGGACGGCAAACTCCTCGCCGCCCATCCGGGCCAGCTGATCGCTCGTTCGCCGGAGCGAGGCGCGAAGCATCGCCGCGATGCGTCGCAGGCAGTCGTCGCCGATCTGGTGGCCGTATCGATCGTTGAATGCCTTGAAGGAATCGACGTCGACGACGATCGCGGCGCACTGCTCCTTCCGTCCATACAACTCGCCGAGCTGGGTATCCATCACCCGCCGATTCGCCAGACCGGTGAGCGGGTCACGCTGCGATAGTTCCTGCAACTGCCCGACGAGCGTGGCGAGGCGCGCGCCCTGAATGCGGCCGAGAACGCGTTGCAGATAGTTGCGCCGGAACTCGCGCTCGAGCGTGTAGTTCGCGGTCAGCGCGGCCGCGATCGTCACGAAGGAAAGTGGCGCGCTCCCGGGAACTTGGGCGTGCACCAGGTACGGCGCGACGAGTTGCACGGCGACGATGACGAGACAGGCGACCGTCGCGTACCAGAACCGCAAGCGAACGACGACGGTGATGAAAAGGAAAACAATCGTCAGCGCACCGCGGCTCGCTCCGACGTCGCCCCCTTGCTGGACGACGACCATCAGGATGATGCTCACCGGCGCCATGAGGTTGGCCGCCGTCATGAGCAACTCTCTGACGGACGGTCGCACGCCCCACCACATGGCGAACGTCACCGCCAGCAGAATGGGCGTCACCACGCCGACGCGCATCGCGTCCTGACTAATGCCGAGCGGTGTCGCGGGGCCGTTCGGCGTCAACGCAGCGTAGAGCAGGCCGATGGCGATCCAGAGGATGCCGACACCGACCAGGTGGCGACGGCGCGCATGCTCGGTCTCGTGCTCGAACAGCTGCTCGAGACGCTTGGGGAAGTACATCCAGCGGAAGCCGCCGGCGATGGCGGCCGTCACGTCCTTCTCGTACGCCTCGAGATCGGAGACTGGCGCAGCGGCGTCGCGGCGGGTTAAACGAAGCACGGAGAGGGTAAGTGTTGGAGGACCACCCACTCTGACGTCAAATGGCTCCCGCGCGTCACCGCAAAGATTCGCACCCATCGGGGTGAGAGCCCGGATTTTGAGGTCGAAAAAAGGGTGTTCCACCCCCGGGGTCACAAAAATTACGGGGGGACGCAG
>JAICJQ010000007.1 GCA_025928335.1 Gemmatimonadaceae bacterium | reverse complement strand
TCCACCCCTTCGCCACCCCCCCCCCACCCCCCACCCCCCCGCCCCCGCTTCTGGGAGGGGTGGGGTCCACCCCTTTTTAACATTTTTTTAAACGGGGGCCTCACCCCAACCGGCGCAAAAAACCGCGGCCTTGGCGGCACTTGAGACGGCGGTCTACTTGAATCGGGCGCGTCACCGGCTGCAGCTTCATGCATCCCTGACGTCCCTCTCGAACCGCTGCCCCATGTCGATCTCCCGCGTTCTTCTCGCCGCGGCGTCCATCACGACCGTCGCGGCTCCCGCTTTCGCGCAACGAAACGTCATTCCAAAGCCGGCATCGATACTTGGCTTCGAGCCGGGCGCCGACAGGCATCTCCCGAGCTGGAAGCAGATCACCGACTACTTCGCCGCACTCGATAAAGCGAGTCCGCGCGTCACCGTTCGCACCATCGGCAAAACGGTGCTCGGCCGACCGTTCATCGTCGCCATCATCTCCGATTCGTCGACACTGGCCAACCTGGAGCACTATCGCCAGATCCAGCGGAAGCTGATGGATCCGCGCCTCCAAGCTACTGGCGAACGCGAAAAGCTTCTCGCTGAAGGCAAGAACGTCATTCTCGTGACGTCGGCAATTCACTCGACGGAGTCCGGCGGGTTCACCACACCCCTCCTGCTCGCCGAGCGTCTCGCCAAAGCCGACGATCCCGAAGCGAAGCAGATTCTCGCCAACACAATCATCCTTATGGTGCCGTCGCAGAACCCCGACGGCGTCGACATCGTCGGCGACTACTATCGCTCGACACTTGGAACGCCGATGGAGGGGCGCGAGCCGCCGGAGCTGTACCATCACTACGTCGGCCACGACGACAATCGCGACTGGTACGCGTTCACGCAGCCGGAGACGCGCGCGACGGTGGATTCCCTCTACACACCGTGGGATCCGCAGATCGTCAACGACATCCATCAACAGGGTTCGAACACGAGCCGCATTTTCATCCCGCCGTACATGGATCCAGTCGAGCCGAACATCGATCCGATCCTGACGGCGGCGACGAACGGACTCGGCATGGCGATGGTCTGGCGCATGACCAATCAGGGATTCACCGGGATCGCCAGCAACGCGACGTACGATCAGTGGTCACCGGCGCGCCAATACTCGCTCTATCATCGCGGCGCTCGTCTCTTGACCGAGACCGCGAGCGCTCGCCTCGCGTCGCCAATCGATCTCACCTTCGAGCAACTCGGTACCGGGCGCGGCTACGACGCCCGCGTCGTCTCGTGGAACTATCCATCGCTTTGGACCGGCGGGCATTGGACCTACGGTGACATCGTGCGCTATCAGGTCGCCGCGAGCTGGGCGCTCTTCCTCGACGCCGCGCAGAACCGTCGCGCCTGGCTCGAGGGGTATGCGGCGATGGCCGATCGCGCGCTCGGCGCGCTGCCCGCGTGGGGCAAGGATGGCTGGCCATCGGCGATCGTGATTCCAAAATCGCAGCCTGATACACAAGCGCTTCGGCGTTTGATCTGGACGCTCCAACACGGTCAGGTCGAGATCCGCGAAGCCACGGCGCCGGTCGCGGTCGACGGCAAGTCCTATCCGGCCGGCAGCTACGTGGTGCTCACCAAACAGCCGTTCGGCGGCTACGCGAAGGCGCTTCTCGAGCGACAGCACTATCCCGACTTGTTCGAGTATCCGGGTGGACCGCCAAAACGCCCGTACGACGTCACGGCTCACACACTGCCGCTCATCTTCGGCGTCGACGTCGCCCACGTGACCGGCGCGGCACCGGCGACCGGGCCCGTGATCAAGGACATCCCCGAACCCGTTTACACGTCGCCCCTCAGCGGCAAGACCGTGAAGCGGATCGCCGTGTACCGTCCGAGCGCGACCGAGCCGATCGACGAAGGGTGGACGCGCTTCCTGCTCGACACCTACAAGATTCCGTTTACGACGATCACGGAAAAGGATCTGGCCGCTCCGCTGAATGACCGCTTTGACGCCATCATTTTCTCCGAGGGGACATTTGGCGGCGGGCGCGGCGGCGGCGGTCGTGGTGGGCGAGGCGGAGGTGCCGGCAATGCGGCTGCCGGCGGCGCCGAGGCGGCCGCGATCGAAACATTCGTCCGCAGCGGCGGGACGGTGCTCGCCTTCAACAGCGCGTCGTCCGCGCTGATCGATGCCTTGAAGCTTCCCGTCAAAAACGTCCTGGCCGGCGTGCCGAACACGGAGTTTTACGCGCCGGGATCGATCCTCGGTATCGAGCTCAAGCGCGAGCACCCCTTGGCGAAAGGGTTCGTGTCGACCGTCCCGGCGATCTGGTTCGAGAACAGCCCGGCATTCGAGATCTCTGATCCTTCAGCGGCAACGGCGGTTGCCACGTATCAAACGACTGGGAATCCACTGTTGTCGGGTTGGCTCCTTGGCGGATCCAAGTTGAACGGCAAGGCTGCGCTCGTCGATGCGAAGCTCGGCAAAGGCCATGTCGTGCTCTATGGTTTCCGTCCGCAGTACCGTGGGCAAGCGAACTCCACATATCCGTTGATTTGGGGCGCGCTCCTCGAGTAAACTCTTACGGATCAGCTCGTGTCTTATCTTTAGATGTAGAGTTGCTGGCCCGCCCGACGCTCGTCTGAATCTTTGGCGACTTGGGCGGGTACGACGCCCGGCCGCTTCTCCCCTCCCGGCGGTGTGATCCACGTCACCAGCCGTCCCTCCTCTCCTCCCTCCTCCCTCAGAAGTCCTCATGCTGGATCGCAGGTACTTCACGGCGGTGGCCCGTGCGGCAACCGTCCTCGCGGCGACGATCGGCGCGGCTGGAATGCTCGACTGCGCGCGATACTCCTCTGGGGCCCGCGACGGCACGCTCGGCGAAATGATCTCGCCGGCCAAGAGAAATTCGAGCTCACCGCGCGCTTCGCTCGGAGCAATCCTTTCCGGCGCGCCCGGCACGTACATCCAAGACTTGCTCGCCGATCGCGACTCGACGATCGAGCGATGGCCCGACCGCGTGAGCAAGCCGATTCTCGTCTGGATCGATTCGGCCGACTGCATCGGCGGCGCGCAAGCATCGTTTCCATCGACGGTCCGCGCCGCGTTTTCAACGTGGGCTGCCACGGGAATTCCGCTGCGCTTTGCCTACGTGGCCTCCGTCCACGACGCGGACATCCGCGTGCACTGGACCGACCACCTCGATCACAAGACGGGATCGACGACGTGGCGAACGGACCATATTGGCTGGCTCGTGACCGGCGACATCACGTTGGCGACTCACATCAGCGACGGCCAGGCGCTCGATGCTCGCGGGATGCGCGCGATCGCGCTGCATGAAGTCGGACATGCGCTGGGGTTGAGCCATAGTGACGACGGTCACGATATTATGGCGCCGCTGGTGCGCGTCGATGGATTGAGTATTCCTGACAGGAACACCATCAAGTTGTTATACTCGTTCCAGGCGGGTCACATTCGCTGACGCCTCCCCCGTGACAATTCCCTCCCCCGTCAGGCTGGTCTCCATGCGCATTGCACGTACGCTTCCTCTTCCGGCACTTCTTCTCGTCACAGCGATCACCGCGTGCGACAAGTCGAAGGATCAACTCCGCCTTCTCTCGCACACCGATTCCGCGCGCACCGACTCGATCGTTGCCATGAAGAACGACCTCCTCAACGAGGTCATGGCGTCGACGCAGTTCGTGAACGACTTGAATAGCGAGCTCGCGAAGCTCAAGTCGCGTCAGAAGGCTCGGCTGAGCACCAAGCTCACGACCGAATCCGACATGGCCGCGATCAAGGAAGAACGCTCGGCCGTTACGCAGCATATTCGGGAGCTGGTCGCGCGCTTGGATTCGAGCGAAGCGCGCGTTTCTTCGCTCCGCGCCCGTGCACAACGACTCGCCGTGCACGATTCGAGTCTGATCAATCAGGTCGCGCAGTACGAGAAAACCATCGCCGACCTCCGTCAGACCGTCGAGCAGCAGAAGGCGGAGTACGAGACGACGATCGCGAAGCAAAACGTGCAGATTGCCACGCTGACGACACAGGTCGATACGGTGACCAAGGAGAACGTTCGCCTTTCCGGCGAGCGCACGGCGCTCGCCGATACGGTCGGCCAACTGACGAGCGAGAAGAACACGGCGTATTACGTCATCGGCACCAAGGACGAGCTGGTGAAGCAGGGTGTGCTCGTCGAGGAAGGCCACAAGCGCTTCTTCCTCATCGGTGGACGGACCGTCGCCGCAGCGCGAGAGCTCGATCCGGCGAAGTTTACAAAAATCGATCGCACCCGGGACAAGGTGATCAACTTCCCGGCCGGCGACTACACGATCTTTACGCGCCAGAACCCGGCCTATGCATCGCCCTTCACGTCGAAGGACGGCAAGCTCTCCGGCGGCCTCCGCATCGACCAGCCCGACCGCTTCTGGGAACCGTCGCGCTTCCTGATCATCGTGCGCTCCTGATCGGCTCGCGTCGTTGAACAGAAAAGGGCCGGCTGAATCAGCCGGCCCTTTTCATTGCCCGTCGCAGGGTGTCGTCGACCACGGCAGTTTCAGATGGCACCGCCAGCACGTCGATCTCATGCGCGACCGCGAGCGCCCGCACATGATCGAGGGCGTCGCGCTTTCCGAACACGACGACCGAAATTCCCCGCATCGCCGCGCGACCGAGAAACTCGTCTGAACAATTTTCGGGATCGTCGCAATCGAGCAGGCACACCGACGGCCGCACGCGCCGGAGCGTCTGATCCGTCGTCTCCGGCGGTCGCGCGAAGCGCACCGAGTAGCCGAGCGTCTCGATGAGGGCTCCGAGCAAAGCGGCGGCCACAGCGTCGGCTGAGAGAATCAGGACCATGATTGGGGGGTGGGAGACCAGTGCGCCGGAGCCGATGAAGCATACGGCCCCCGTGCGGACGGAATCCACTGCCGCAAGCCGCGCACCAACCGCCTTGACGGCGCACGATTTTAAACGGACATTCACGCCCTCGGACAACAATCTCCAAGTCGAATTCTCGCGCGTATGATGGCCTTCGACCGGACCCCGGCAACACCAGATCTCGACCCAAACACCGTTGCCGATCTGCGCGCAGCGCTCCAGGCATCCGCCGTTCGCGGCCGTCACGGAGACGAGCTTCGCGATACCCTGTGCCGCGCCGCTGTCGAAGCGCGCAGCAAAGGCATCCATGCCGAGCGTCTGCTTGTCGTGCTCAAGGACATCTGGTACTCGCTGCCGCCGTTCGCCGGCGCGTCGTCGAATGACGTGAGTCATGCGTTGCTCCAGGAACTCGTGAGCCGCTGCATTCACGAGTACTACTCGCTCTGACCTCGACGCTCGCCGCGGCGAGACGTCTTTGGAGTATCGTCGCGCCGTGACTCGGCTTCCCGTCGAGCCGGTGCTGCCGGAGGTCATCGACGCGCTTGGCCCGCGCCCGTCCGCCGTGCTCCAGGCCCCGCCCGGCGCCGGCAAGACAACCCTCGTACCGCCGGCCTTTCTCTCGGTACGCTGGCTCGGCGACCAAGTCATTGTGATGTTGGAGCCCCGTCGCGTGGCGGCGCGCGCCGCGGCGGCGCGGATCGCTGAGCTGCTCGGCGACTCCGTGGGCGGATTGGTGGGCTACCGAACGCGCGGCGATAGTCGCGTGAGCGCGCGGACACGGATTGAAATCGTCACCGAGGGCGTCTTGACGCGCCGCATCCAGCGCGATCCGACACTCGACGGCGTCGGCATCGTAATCTTCGACGAGTTTCACGAGCGCCACCTGCAGAGCGACGTCGGCCTGGCGCTCGTATTGAGAACGCAGCGCCTCGTGCGCGATGACTTGAGAGTTCTCGTAATGTCGGCCACGCTCGATGGCGCATCGGTTTCCCGGTACCTGGGTAACGCGCCGGTCATCGTCAGCGAGGGTCGGTCGTACGACGTCGACACCCGCTATCTGGCTCCGCGCGTCGGAAGCGGGATCGCCTCGGTTCTGATTCCCACGGTTCACGCGGCACTGTCGCGCAATCCAGGCGACCTGCTGGTTTTCCTCCCGGGCGCCGGCGAAATCGCGCGCGCCCAGGCCGCTCTCGTCGACGAGCTACCGCGCGACGTGGTCGTCGCGCCACTCCACGGCTCACTCGACGCAGCGAGCCAAGACCGCGCGATTCGGCCGGATCCGGAAGGGCGGCGCAAGGTGGTATTGGCAACGTCTATCGCCGAGACAAGCCTGACGATCGAGGGGGTCCGCGTCGTGATCGACACTGGCGTCTCGCGTGTGCCACGCTTCGATCCATCGACGGGAATGACCCGACTCGAGACGGTGCGCGTCTCGAAGGCCTCCGCCGACCAGCGGCGCGGGCGCGCGGGGCGTACCGCTCCCGGTGTGTGCTACCGCCTCTGGTTCGAGCACGACTCGCATCAGTTGCTCGATCGATCGCCGCCGGAAATTCTCCACGCGGATCTCACACCACTGGCGCTCGACCTGGCGGCCGCGGGCGTCACCGATCCGGGCGACCTGGATTGGCTGGACGCTCCGCCCCCCGCGTCGTTCGCGCACGCGCGCGAGTTGCTGCGCGAGCTCGAGGGCGTCGACGAGAACGGACAAATTCGTCCGCACGGGAAGGCGATGGCCGAGCTTCCCGTGCACCCCCGCCTGGCGCATATGCTGCTTCGTTCGCGCGACGAAGGTCTCACACGACTTGCCTGCGAGCTCGCCGCGCTGCTCGAGGAGCGCGACATCGCCATTCTGCGCGGCGAGCCGGTCGACGCGGACATCGCGCTCCGCGTCGAAGCCCTGCGCGGCAGCGGCTCGCTGCTCGTGAACGTCGATCCAGGCGCGACTCGGCGAATTCGCGCGCAAGCCGATCGACTCGCCAGACAGTTGCGTGCCGGACCGGGATCGGCGGACGATGTTGCGGCCGTCGGATCTCTCGCCGCGCTTGCGTACCCCGATCGTGTCGCACAGCGCCGGGACGGGCCGGCGCCGCGCTACCTGATGCGCAATGGTCGCGGCGCGGAGCTGACCGGCGCGCAGTCATTGGCCACCGCACCGTATCTCGTGATCGCGCAGCTCGACGATCGCCGCCCGGAGAGCCGGGTCTTCCTCGCGGCGTCGCTCACGGCTGAAGAGATTCGTCGGCGCTTTGCCGGCCAAATTCGCGACGAGCACACCGTCGAGCTGGATGACGCCAGCGGTTCGATCGCGGCGCGCCGCCGCGAACAGCTCGGCGCCATCGTGCTGCGCGAGACTTCGGCAGACGCCGATCCCGACGACGTTCGGCGCGCGCTCCTCGAAGCGATTCGGCGTCGGGGCGTGTCGCAGCTCCCGTGGAGTGCCGCCGCCGCGCGCTTTCGCGATCGGATGCGCTTCGTCGGCGTCCATGATCCGTCTTGGCCCGATGTCTCCGACGCCGCGCTCCTCGCGCGCGTCGATGAGTGGCTCGGCCCCGCGCTGGCCGGAGCGCGTCGTCTGCGCGACCTCGAGCGCATCGACCTCGTCGCGGCGCTCGCCGGACTACTTGATTGGCGGAAACGACGTGAGCTGGACGAGCTCGCCCCGACCCACATCGTCGTTCCGACGGGATCGCGAATTCCCGTCGATTACGCCGACACGGCCGCGCCGGCGCTCGCCGTCCGACTTCAAGAGGTCTTCGGCCTTCAGGAGTCGCCCCGCGTGCTCGGCGGAGCCGTTCCGCTCACCATGCACCTGCTCTCGCCGGCGAATCGGCCCGTCCAAGTCACACGCGATTTGGCCGGGTTTTGGCGGACGAGCTACTTCGATGTTCGGAAGGACCTGCGCGGGCGATACCCGAAGCACGAGTGGCCCGAAGACCCGCTGACCGCCAAACCGACGCGCCGCGCGAAACGGCGCGAGTGATCAGGACCCCGACTTGGCTTCCGTCGCGCGATCGAACAACAGATCGCGCACGCGACCGATTGAAAGCGTGAAGCCGCGCACCGCCCCACGATCGTCGCGAATGACGCGCAGCAGCATTTGATCCGAGCTCGTGAACCAGTCATCCGAGAGGGCGACGAAGCGAATCTCCGGCGACGTGCCGCGCTGCAACACGAGCACGCCGTCGCGAGCCACCAGCGTCACCGCAAGATCCAGCTCGTCGCTGCGGTACGCCCCGGCAGCCTGGGCCAGGAGATCCGTTCGGCGCCGAGCGCCCGTCGAATCCGCTGGTGCCTGGGCCGCCCCTCCGGACCACTGGTTGAGCGAGAGATCGAGCGAGGTCGCGGCCGCTGATTTTTGCGGCGGAATGCCGAGCAGCAGAACACTCACCTCGTCGGCAAGCGACGCCGTTGCCGCCGCGGTGTTGCACAGCGTAATGACGGAAAGACCATTCTCCGGATAGCGTACCATCGCCGCGCGGTATCCGCCGTACGCGCCGCGATGCGCATACGTCTTTAGTCCGCGCGTCTGACCAACGGTGAGGCCCAACGCGTAGGGAATCGTCTGCCCGTTGCTGAGGCGTCCAGGCTCTTGAAGGAGCGCCACGCCACTCTTACCCCCAACGCGTCCGGTGCGAAAGTTCTCGTCCCATTTTGCGAGATCTTCAACGGTCGAATACAAACCGCCGTCGCCCACGATATCGAATTCCGGTTGGCTCACGCGGAAGCTCCCGTCCATCGGCTGATATCCGACCGCGCGCTGCGGGATCAGCCGATGATGGTCATCGCGAAACTCGGTGTGGGTCATCCCCAACGGTTTGAAGATGTGTTCCGCGGCGTAGTCGCGAAGCGACTTCCCGGACACGCGTTGCACGACGATCGCCAGCAACGCGTAGCCCGTGTTGCTGTACAGGAACTCCTCACCCGGCGCGAAGTTCAGGCTCTTCTGCCTCGAGATCAGTTCGAGGAACTGCCGCTCGGTGAGCGGCCCATCGCTCGGCCAGCCAGCCAGCGCAAGCAGCGTGAAATAGTCTCGCAGCCCGCTCGTGTGATAGAGCAGTTGCCGCAGCGTGATCGGCGAGCCGAAGGACGGAACCTCGGGCACCCACTGCCGCACCGAGTCATCGAGCGAGAGGCGGCCGTCCTGCGCCAGGAGCACGATGCTCATCGCCGTGAACTGCTTCGCGACCGATGCGATGTAAAACGGCGTCGACGGGGTGATCGGCGCGTCATGCTCGAGGTCCGCCGATCCATATCCTTTCGCGAACACGAGACGCCCGTCGCGCGAGACACCAACGGCACAGCCCGGTCCCTGGCGCGACGCATACGGAGCGAACACCGAATCGATCCAGCGCGACGCCGAGTCCGGAGACAGACCCTGACCCGCAACCGGAGCTGACCCGAGGGAGATGGCGAGCACAACGCGTCGGAGCATCAGACGTCTCCTCCTTGCACTAAGCTCTCATAGCGCGACGAGCCTGTCTAGCGGCCCAAAGACGACCACCTACGACGCCGTCCTTCACGGTGGCGTCCGGCTTGCAGACGAAGGGCAGTACCCCTAGTCACAATGTTCGGGTCCGCCCGCTGGAGAACTGCATGGCTGAAATTCGCGTCGAGCCGCGCCGCCGGAGCATGGCCTGGCTCTGGATTTTGATTGCGCTGATCATCGTGGGCGGTCTCGTCTATTACTTCGTCTATTATCGGAACGGGACGGTCTGATCACGCCCCGACGGAGATGAGCGAGCATGGAACACAATGAGCGTCATACGCGCGACGCCGCCGGCGTCGGTCCGTACGCAAAAGAACGTGAAAAGTTGGTCTCACTGAGCTCTCTCGATTCGTGGAAGGTGTCCGAGGGCGATCCGGACATTCGTGGCTGGGAGGTCCGCACCGTCAGTGGCCGGCAGCTCGGGGTCATCAGTGATCTGCTCATCGACTCCGATGCCGGTGAAGTCGTCATGCTCGACGTCGACCTGCCCGGCACCGACCGGCACACCTTCGTCCCCATCCGCGTCGTCCAGATCGACCGCGTGCGCCGGCTCGCGCTCATGGATTCGGCCGATTTCCCCGAGTCGGATCTGACGCGCAGCGATCGCCCGGCGATCGAGCGTCGCAGTGGTGAGCCGGTTCGATCGATCCACTACCCGGATGCGAACCGCGCCGTGCTGGCCGATCGTGCGCAGCCCATAGCGCCCGGAGATCCGGACCCGATCCTCGATCGCCCGGCCGACCTTCCGGCAAGTGAGCGCCGACAGGCCGAACGACGTCGCATCGACCGACTGAGCACCGACATCTGACGTCGCAGTGAAGCGATGTGACACGCGGTCGGTTGAAACCGCGTGTCCGTGGGAGTCGTACGAAGCGAAAACGCTGTCGTACGATCCTCCCACCACGGATCTCATATGCAGGCGCTGCTTCGCGATGTCCGCTATGCGTGGCGGAGTCTTCTCCGCAGCCCCGGTCTGACCATCGTTGCGGCGCTCGCCCTGACGCTCGGTATCGGCCTGACAACGACGATGTTCAGCATCGTCTATGGCGCGCTCATAAAAGGGCTTCCCTTCCCCGACGGCGATCGCATCATGATCGTCACTCGCGCGAATCCGGCGAAAGACATTCGGAATCAAACGCTGCCGATTCAGGACTTCGTCGATTACCGGAAGCAGCAGCACACCTTCACCGATCTTGCCGCGTACACCTCCGGCACGATTTACGTCAGCGGTGATGAGAAAGCCGAGCGTTTTAGCGGCGCCTGGATAACAGCCAACATGTTCGATGTCGTTGGCGTACGCCCGCTGATCGGCCGAACATTCCGCGCCGGTGAAGACACGCCCGCCGGTGAGAAAGTCGCCATCCTCTCGTATTCAGTCTGGCAACAGCGCTACGCGAGCGACCGCAACATCATCGGGCATCAACTGCGCGTGAATGGCGCGCCAACGACGATAGTCGGCGTGATGCCCGAGAACTTCGCCTTCCCCGACAACGATCAGATCTGGATCCCGATGCAGGACGATCCCCTCGCCACGCAGCGCGGCAAGGGACCGTCCGTCGAAGTCGTCGGCAAGCTCAAACCCGGCGTCTCGCTCGACCAGGCGACCGTCGATCTGGCGACGATCTCCAAGCGTCTCGCCGCCGAATACAAGGACAGCAACGAGGGCTTTACCGCGACGGTGCAAAGCTTCGTCGATCAATACATCGGGAACGAGCCGCGGCAGCTGCTCTACACGATGCTCGGCGCCGTCTTCTTCGTGTTGCTGATCGCTTGCGCCAACGTCGCGAACCTGCTCCTCGACCGCGCCGCGCATCGCACCAAGGAGGTGGGGATTCGCACCGCGCTCGGCGCGTCGCGTGCGCACGTCGTCCGGCAGTTTCTTGCCGAGGCGCTCGTGCTGTCACTCATTGCGGCGGGACTTGGCGTCGGTCTCGCCTACTTCGGAATCGGCGCGTTCAACCGCGCGCTCACCATCACCGAGGTTCCATTCTTCATCGACATTCGGTTGCATCCGCAGGTACTGATGTTCACGATCGCCGTCGCGCTGTTGACGACGCTCGTGTCCGGCGCCATTCCGGCGCTGCAATCGTCGCGGGCCGACATCAATGAGATTCTGAAGGACGAGTCTCGCGGTGCCTCGAGCTTTCGCATCGGTCGCATCAGTCGTTTCCTCGTGATGTTCGAGATCGCACTGTCGTGCGGGCTGCTCGTTGCGGCCGGGCTCACGATCAAGAGTGTGACGAAGCTGGGCAACATGAACCCCGGCTTCGCCACGAGGAACGTGTTCACGGCGCGCGTCGGATTCCCGGCGGCATATACGGATACCGTGGCACAGGCCCGCTTTTTCGACGACGCCCTCCAGCGCGTCGCCGCCCTCCCCGGCGTGCAGTCGGCGGCCCTTGCCGTTGGACTCCCTGCGGCACAACAAGGCCTGAGCGGAAATCGCTTCTCGATCGAGGGCGCGACGTACGCGAAAGACAAGGATCATCCAGTCACGCGCGGCACGTCGGTAACCCCGGGCTTCTTCTCGACACTGAATATTCCAATCGTCGCCGGCCGCGCGTTCACCGATGCCGATCGTCAAGGCTCGCTTCCCGTCGCCGTCGTGACACGTTCCTTCGTCGCGAAGCACTTCAAGGACAAAGACCCGATCGGGCGCCGCATCAAGCTCGGACTCGAACAGAGCAAGGCACCGTGGCTGACGATCGTCGGTGTGACGGGCGACGTCTTCACCGGCGATCAGCAGGAACCGTTTTCGCCGGTCATCTTCCAACCGTTCGCCCAGTCGCGCTCTGGGTTCGCCTACATCACCGCGCGCGCCGCGAGCGCGCCGATGTCGCTCACGGCCGGCGTGAGGACGGCGGTCGCGTCGCTCAACCCGGACATTCCGCTGTATTGGATTCAGACGCTCGACGATGCCATCGCGGAGCGCCTCTGGTTCGTCCGCGTTTTCGGAACGATGTTCGTGATCTTCGGCGGCATCGCGCTCTTCCTGGCCTCCGTCGGCCTGTATGCGGTGATGTCGTTCTCCGTGAGCCGCCGCATTCGTGAAGTCGGTATCCGCATGGCGCTTGGCGCGCAGGCCCGCGACGTCGTGGGCATGATCTTCCGCCAAGGGATCGCGCAGCTCGCCATCGGAATGACGCTGGGCCTCGCGCTCGCGTTTGGCATCGCACGACTGCTCAGCGTGGTGCTGTTCCAGGTGCAGCCGCGAGATCCTGCGATCTTCAGCGGTGTCGCGGCCGTGCTCGTCGGCGTCGGGATGTTGGCGTGCCTGGTCCCCGCGCGCCGCGCGACCCTCGTCGATCCGTTGGTGGCCCTCCGATCGGACTAAGCTCGTCGTTGACGATCGGCCCCTCGAGGCATACCTTTTGTTCTATGACCAACCGCGCCAGCAATCGTCTGAATAATCTGAATAATCGGAACTCCGCGAGGAGCTCTGGCTCGCGCGCGTTTTGTCAGCAAGTGACGCGGCCCGCCAGATTCGAGGCGGGCCGTTTTGTTTGTAGGAGAAGTGATGGGGCGTAGGTCAACTGGCAGACCGCCTGACTGTTAATCAGGAAGTTGATGGTTCGAGTCCATCCGCCCCAGTCTCAGTAGGTCGTTATTTGGAAAGATATTAGAGTGAGCCCCTAGGATGCCGTCGCATCTAGGGGCTTTGTGTTGGTAATCACCGGGTAATCACCAAATATCGCGTCATGATTGAGATGTGGGCCCGTCGAGCTGAATACCGTAGGACCGCCCCGGAAAAAACGACGGGGGTTGGTTGTTCCAATGGCCTGTTGGGCTCGCGCTTAGAAGAAACCAATCGCGCTCCGAATTGCCGTTTGGCTTTCGGTAATTTGGATAGAATTAAAAGTGACCTTGCTTGACATCCGCGTCGACGGTTTCGACCAGAGCCCCAACGGGACCGATTTCATCGAGGGTTTCGCTGCCGTATTGGAGTTCTGTGCCGCGCGAACGGCGCTTCCTGCCGAATCTCTCGACCGTGTGGTTGTGGCCGATGAATCCCATTTCGCTACAGCAGTTTTCGAGCTGCAAAAAGCCGCGAACTGCGCGCCATCGCTGACGGCGACCGATCTTCACTCCGCCGTGGGTAAGACAATTCCATCCATTGGAGGGAGAAAGAGTTCCGTCGTAGTTCGCGATTTCGTTGCTATGGGAGCTCTGCTCGCTCTAACGTCAGCAAACGGAGGCGACGTTTCGGGCTCGAAGGCCCTTTTTCGAGATGGGGACGCGGAGCTGTTCCTGTATGTTGTTGCCCACGAGCTTGCACATTGCCGCGACAACTGCGAACGAGAACAGTCGACAAGCACCTTTCCTTCAGCGGAGGAGGGTTTTCGAATCTCGCGGTTTGCAGAATACTACTGGTCGGTGATCGTTAGCGAGTACTCCGCATCGTATTTCTCGGCGCCCGTCATGAGTCCTGCGGCCTACACTAGGGCCCTAGAGGAGTTTACGGAGGATCTTGTCACAATTCCTGAGGTGCTCGCCGGCCAAAGAGACGACTACCGCCTACGGCATCGCACTCTCGTTGATCTGGCGAGAAGTGTTGCCAGCGGGCTTTGGGTGCTCCTGACCCAAGCAGCGAAGCTGATTGCTAGTTCCGAAGCAAATGCCAACCTGACCGCTGCCTTACCGCAGTTGCCCGAACGAGCGCTTGAAGCTGTTCGCGAGATGGCCGCCGTGCTCAGAAACCGAGTGCTGTCACCGACATCCGTCGAGGCTTATGCGGACACTGCTGTGCGTTCTCCAAATTATGTCACCCTGTTTCTCTAAATTCTGTCACCCCTGAGGGTCTCCCTGTTTCGTTGAAGCTTCCGCGGTGGGATGTGAGATCCCGATCACCGGAGGCCCGAGGAGGATGCTCAGGATGCTTGATCGACATGCCGTCCAGGCGTTGGTCCGCGCGAAGGTCACGGCGCGCGAGATTGCCGAGCAGTTGAAGGTGTCCGTTCGGACCGTGCGGCGGATTGTGCGGGAGGCGGCGGTGCCGCCGGACGAGGGCGCGGCCGTGCGCACGACGCGTCAGGTAGGTCGGCCACAGGTGACGGAGGCGGTCCGTGCTCGTGTGCACGCGCTCGTGCTCGAGGATCTCGATCGTCCGCCGGGCGAGATCTGTCGGCTCCTCAAAGCCGAGGGCCCGCCACTTGGCCTGAGCACCGTCTATCGCGTGCTCACGGCGGTGCGCGCCACGATTCCCACCGCATTGCAGGTGCGCTTCGAAGGCGTCGCCGGCGAGTTCGCCCAGTTTGATTTCGGCCAAGTCAGCGTGCGCTTGGCCGACGGGAGTCGGCGCACGGGGCACTTCGCGGCGTATCGGCTCAAGTACTCGCGGTGGATCCATGTCGTGGTCGTCGCGAATGAGCGCGTCGAAGCATTGATTTGCAGTTTACTCGATAGCTTCGCGGCGAGCGGCGGCGTCCCACTCCGCGTCGTCTTCGACAATCCGAAGACGGTCGTGGTGCGCCACGAGGAAGGCCGGCCCGTCTGGAACGCGGTGCTCGCTCCGGTGGCGATCGACTACGGCTTCACGATCGAGCTGTGCACGCGGCGCCAGCCGCAGCAGAAAGGCGCCGTCGACAATCTCGTCGGCTACGTGAAGCGCGCCTTCTTTCGGGCGCGGCGCTTCACCGATGTCGCGACCGATCTGCCGACGCAACTCAGCGAGTGGCTGGTCGAGGTGAACACGACGCGGCCGAATCGCGCGACCAAGGAGATTCCTGCGGAGCGGCTCGCCGCCGAACAGGCGCGGATGAAAGCGCTCGCGGTCGCGCCCGACGATTATGGGCTGCGCATCCCGGTTACGGTCGGGCCGACGGCGATGGTCACGCACCATGGGATTCGCTACGCGATGCCGGCCGCGGCGTGTGGGCTGCCGGCGACGCTGTGGCTCTATCGCACGCGAGTGAAGATCATCACGGCCGGGAGCAAACACGAAGCGCTGCATCCGCGTTTCCCCGAGCATGGGACGGTGAGCTATCTCCCGGGCCAGCGCGCGGCGCAACTCGCGGCGGTCGCCGGCTCACGCAAGCGCCTCTACTTCATGCGCGAGCGGATTCTCGAACTGGGGCCGGTCGGCGAAGGCTATCTCACGGAGCTGGTGCATCAGCGGGCGCACACGTGGAAGGGCGATGTC
Organism: Gemmatimonadaceae bacterium; assembly: GCA_025928335.1. Taxonomy (GTDB): domain Bacteria; phylum Gemmatimonadota; class Gemmatimonadetes; order Gemmatimonadales; family Gemmatimonadaceae; genus JAQBQB01. The sequence goes on along the minus strand of JAICJQ010000007.1, from coordinate 39,306 downwards.
GAGCGGCTCTTCGCGCTGCTCGAGGAGCTGGGCGATGCGCGCTTTCGGCTCGTGCTGCAGCGCGCCCTCTTCCAGCGCTTGATTGGTGCGGAGTACGTCGTGCGACTCGTCGCGCGCCTTGGGACGAGCGATGCGGAGGCGGTCTCATGAGTAAACTCAAACAGACCGCGCGGCCGTCGACGCGCCGCCGCGCACCGAAGACACCGCCCGCACCGGTCCATGATCTCGAGGGCATGCTCCGGCGCCTGCATCTCCCGACCGTGCGCCGTCTGTACGCGGAACTCGCGACCCGAGCAGAGGCCGATGGCATGAGCTACCACACGTGTCTCGAAACGCTCATTGCCGAAGAGATTGCGCATCGTGCCGAAACACGGCTCACGCGCGCCGTCCACCGCGCCCGCTTTCCGTTCTTGCGCACGATCGATGATTTCAACTTCACTTTTCAGACCGCACTCAAGCTCCAGATGCTCGGGAGCTACTTGGGGCCGGAGCTCGTCAGCGAGGGCAAGAACGCGATCTTCTCCGGTCCGAGCGGCACGGGCAAATCGCATCTGTGCATCGCGATCGCGTACCGCGCCATTCAACACGGCTACGATGCGCGCTTCGTCGGCGCCGACGTCCTGATCGGCGAGCTCTCCCGCGCGGCGAGCAAGAGTCGGCTCAACGCCGCACTCGAACCATATCTCCAGCCGCACGTCCTGATCATCGACGAACTCGGCTATCTCTCGCAGGCGGCTGACGCGGCGAACGTGCTCTATCGCGTCATCAATGACCGCTATCTCGCCGGCCGACCAATCCTGCTCACGACCAACAAACCGCTGGCGGCGCTCGGCGAGGTGGTGCATGATGGCGACCTGGCCGAGGCCATCCTGGATCGGCTGCTCGAACGCGGCGTCCATTTCGCGCTCCGCGGCCGCTCCTACCGCACCCGTCATCTACCCGAGGAGGACGCCCCAGCCAAACGGGCCAAGGCCAGCTAAATCACTGCCCCGAGGGTGACAGAATTTTGAGAAAAAAGGTGACAGACTTTAGAGAACGGACATACGACCGTCAGTACGATCGCCGGGTGAAGAATCAGTGGGCATGCGACGTCGGCTGATCGACACGCTCCTATCAATCCGCTCACGGACAAGATAAATGCAAATAACAATTTCTTCATAAACACGCCACTGATTTGGTTTCGCCGCGTTCGCAACGCTCCGCGCGGCACGCCAGGTATCTCCCGCGGGAGCGGAGCCGCTATCGAATAGGACTGTCACGGCGAAAGCACAAAACAGACAAAATTGCTGGTGGTCGAAAAATTCTTCGTACTCATCGCGATGATCTGGCAGCAAACGTAGCCGTACGTGAGGATACCCGGCACCGTGCGGCGGTCGTAGGAACTGACGGTCTGACGTCCTCCCCGATGCGGGGCCAGTCAGGCCGTGAGTCGCTCGGGGTTGAAGGGGTTTGATCCTGCCGGGCCTGGTAAACTCCGTCGGCCCGTTAGCCCCACTCGGCCAGCGCAGCATCAGCGAGCGCCACGAAAAACTCGGGCGATTCGTGTCCCGTCACACGCTCGGGTGAGCGGAACATGCGCCCCTCGGATTCAACCAGCCAGAACGCCATCCGGAACGGCGGCACGGGATCGGGACGGAAGCTGAACAAGCGCCCCTTGTGGGTGAGTTGCGTGATGTGGTCGAAGCTCATGCGCGCCATTTGTAACACGCGCCCCTCAGTCGAAAATCATGACGGCGCTCAGGCGAGCATCTGAGCGAACCCCTTACATTCCTATCATTTTGCGCGACAGGTAAACCAAAGCGGCGTCCAAATCTGCCATGTTCGGCCTCTCGCGTCTTGAAGGCCGGTGCGCAATCAGACTCGCATCACCGCGAGGTCACCAAGCCCTTTGCGCGTGATTCCACACCGCCGTTCGACGGAACATCGAGCACGCTACCGCGACCGCGTCCGCCACGCGGCCGCCCTCACAGCTGGTTACGCGACGTGAGAATTGGTCGCGTAATGGACTCGTCAGCTTCGTCCCGTTGCGGTAACGGTTAACGGGCGCAGGACGCCTGTCATGCATCGATCTGCCCAAGTCCGGCATTACGGTGCCCCTCTATGTGCATCGACGTCTTTTCGTGAGCATCCCGGATAATGCGAATCATCGCCCGTGCGTCTCTCCCTTGACCATTCGACAACAGATCTCCATACTCTCCCTCTATCATTCGACAAGAGCCGCCGTGTCCGACGCCTCCGACGTCCTCCAAGGAACGCTCGATCTCCTCGTCCTCAAGGCGCTTTCCCTCGCCGCTCTGCATGGGTGGGGCATCAGTCAACGCATTCAGCAGCTCTCGCGCGACGCGCTGCAGATCGGACAGGGTTCCCTCTACCCCGCCCTCTACCGTCTCGAGCGAAAGGGCTTGATCAAAGGCGATTGGGGAACGTCAGAGAACAAACGCGAAGCCAAGTACTACCACCTCACCCCCGCCGGTAAGCGCGCCCTCGCCGCGGAATCCGAAGAATGGCGCCGGTACTCGAGCGCCGTCGATCTCGTACTCTCCGCTACCGGCTGACGGAGTCCATATGCGACCGCTCTGGCTCTGGCTGCGCGCTATCTTCCGCCGCGACTCCGTCGAGCACGATATGCGACGCGAGATGCAGCTGCACCTCGATTTCGAGACGGAAGCCAATCTGCGCCGCGGCATGACGCCCGATGATGCACGACGGGCCGCCCTCCTCGCCTTCGGCGGCGTCGTGAAGGCCGAGGAAGCGGTCCGCGACGAGCGTCGCACGCGCATCCTGGAGATCATCGCCGGCGACGTGCGGTACGCGCTCCGCGGTTTCGCGCGACGGCCGGCCTATGCCGGTGTCATCATCGCGCTGCTTGCGCTCGGCATCGGCGCGAACACGGCGCTTTTCGGTGTCGTGTACCAACAGCTCATCGCTCCACTGCCCTTCAAGAACGGCCATCGAATGGTGCACTTGGAGGCGACGGGTGCCCAAGGAACAATTCTCATCCCGGTCGCCGCGGAGCTCACCGACACCCGGGCAAAGTCGGCGCGCACCATCGAGCAGGTGATCGTCGTCGGCGCCGGTGCGTTCATGCTCGGCGACACGACCCAAGAACACCCGCGCCAGGTGTACGGCGCCGTTCTTCCGCCGGGTGCCTCCGCGTTCATTGGAATGCGACCCGCCTTCGGTCGCGACATCCAACCAGGAGACACGATCGCCACGGCGCAGCCGGTCGTCCTTCTCGGCGATCAGCTTTGGCGACACGACTTTGGCGCCGACCGTTCCGTCGTGGGAAAGCCAATGCTCATCAACGGCGTTCGGCACGTCGTGATCGGCGTCGCTCCACCCGGCTACGCCATGCCATTCGTCAGCGAGAACGAGCTCTTTCTCGCGCGTCGCGCGCTGCCGGTCCATGCCGCGCGGAGCGACAGCATCCTCCAAGGCTTCGCGCTCGAGGGCGAGCCGCTCGCCCTGTTGCGAAACGGCAGCACGATCGACGACGCGAATCGTGAGGTGCGCGCTCTCTTCGACCGATGGAAGTCAGACCCTCGGTCCGCGCATTTCGCCGAGCAGCACGGTGGTGCGGTCATCGATCCCCCGCGCGTCGTTCGAGCCGTCGACGACGTTCGTCCAGAGACCCGCGAAGCGATCCTCGTGCTGTTTGCGGCTGTCTCGCTCGTCCTCCTCATCACGTGCGCCAACGTCGCCAATCTGTTGCTCGTCCGCGCATGGTCCCGCCAACAAGAGTTTGCCGTGCGAGCCGCCATCGGGGCGAGCCGACGCCGCCTCATGGGGCAGGTGCTTACCGAGGGGGCGATGCTCTCCTTCGCTGGAGCAGTCGCCGGTGTATCGGTGACTGCGCTGATCCTCCGCGTCATGTCGAAATCGTATCTTGGCAAAATGGTCGGAGGCGCCACGCTGGATCCAAGCGTGCTTGCCTGGTGTTTGGCGCTCGCGCTCTTCACGACGCTTGTCTTCGGCCTCGCACCGGCGCGCTTCGCGGCGGAAAGTCGGATGACGGACGCGCTCAAAGCCGGCGCGCGCGCACAGAGCGGAGGCGATGCGGCGCGACGATTTCGCGGAGCACTCGTCGGTCTCGAGATCGCGTTGTCGGTCGTTCTGCTCGCCGGTGCGGGGTTGCTCGTCCGGACGCTCGTCGCCATGAGCACCGCTGACGTCGGCCTCGACACGCGCAATCTCACATCCGTCGAGGTTCGCTTTCCCCAGAAGAAGTTCAGCCTCGACGCGCGCCACGGCGCGGTGCTCGCCATCGCGTCCCGCTTGGCAGCGTTGCCCGATGTACGCGACTTGACACTCGCCTGGATGGCGCCGCCGCGATTCGCCATCGGCCTCGGAGGACCAAAGTTCGAGGATCGTGCGACCAATCCAGCCGACAGCCTCGCCGCGATCGGCGTCAACGAGGTCGACCCGTCGTATTTCGCTCGAGTCGGTTTGCGCGTCACACGTGGTCGTGTGTTCCAACCGGACGCTCGAATTTCCGCCGACAAGAACAAGGACGAGATCATGATCAACGAGCGCTTCGCGCGCCGGATCTGGCCGAACGGTGATGCGGTGGGCAAGCACATCAAGTACGGCTCGCTCGCCTGGTCCACCATCGTTGGCGTGGTCGCCGATGTCGATATTCCGGGCACGCAGGACCGAGCCCGCTCGCTGCAGATGTACTCACCCATGTCGGCCGCTCCGGCTCGGGCTACGTTCATTTTTCGCTCGACGTTGCCCGCGTTCCGGCTCGACTCAGTGGTGCGGCAGGTGGTTCGCGAGGCGGCCCCGGGAGCCACCGTCGGTAGTCCCATTGTCGCGGACGAGCTACTCACCAGCTCGCGCCAACTGCAGCGATCCTTGTTGCAGGTGATCGGCGCGTTTGCCGCCATCGCGCTCTTGCTGGCGGCGATCGGCTTGCACGCCGTCATCGCATTTTCGGTTGCCCAACGAACCCGCGAGATCGGAATGCGCGTTGCGCTCGGCGCCGAACAGACCGATGTAATCCGGCTCGTACTCAGACAAGGTTTGGAGCTCGTGGCGTTTGGCGTGGCCATCGGCGTCATCGGCGCGCTCGTTGCGTCCCGCGCGCTTTCGTCATTCCTCTACGGCGTTCAGCCGAGAGATCCGGCGACCGTCATCGCCGTCGGTGCCTTGCTCGCGGTCGTCGCGATATTCGCGTCCTTGCCGCCGGCCTGGCGCGCCGCGCGGATCGATCCGATCGAAGCTCTTCGGGCGGATTGAGATGTGGACGTTTCTGGTGTCGGTCGCCCTTCCGTTAGGAGACGAGCGCGCGTTCGTCCGGTATGAGCTTCTCGAGCACCTCGAGCAGCACGTCGATATCCAACGGCTTTACGAGATGGTAGGCGAAACCAGATGCTTCACTTCGTCGCCTGTCGTCCGCTTGGCTATATCCGCTCAGCGCGACGAGAACCGGCGGCGACGAGAGTCGCGACCGCAATTCCCCCGCGAGCTTGTAACCGTCCATCTCCGGAAGACCGATGTCGAGGATGGCGACCTGCGGCTCGAACTCGACCGCGATCTCCAGTGCCTCCGTCGGGCTGAGCGCCGCGCGCACGTCATATCCCGTGATCGCCAACAGCCGCGTCAGACCCTTCACCACGTCGCGGTGGTCGTCGACGAGCAGTACGCGCGCCCTCGGCCCCGTGTCGCGCATAGCGGCCCAGCGTACGTCCGCCCTCGCCGCCCCTGTGACGGACGCCGTCGCGGCGGGTAGGCGGACGGTGAACTCACTTCCGCGGCCTAGCCCTTCGCTGTGGGCGGCGACGGTGCCGCCGTGCAATTCCGTGAGGTGCCGGACGAGAGACAATCCGATCCCGAGACCTCCGGGCGCCCGATCCGGGCCGCGTACGCCTTGCACGAACACGTCGAAGAGTTCCGGCAATAACGCCGGATCAATGCCGACACCGGTGTCTTCAACCCGGAGCACGACGCAATCATCCTCACGCCCCCCGCTGACCGCAACGCGGCCGCGCGGCGGCGTATATCGCGCGGCGTTCGAGAGCAAATTGTCCACGACCTGCGTGAGGCGTAGCTCGTCACCTTCGACGGCGAGTCCTGGCGCCACGTCGATCTCGAGCTCGTGACCATGCTCGGAGAACAACGGCATCGTGGCGTCGACGGCACGGGTGACCACATCGCGAAGATCCAATCGCGTCTTGGTCAGCGTAACGGCGCCGCGCGACACGCGTGACATGTCGAGCAAATCATCGACTAAGCGAACGAGATGGTTCACCTGGCGCGTGATCACCTCGATCTCTTGACGGGTCTCCGGATCCCCGCGCAGCTCGAGAAGCCGCGCCGCCGTGAGGATCGGCGTCAGCGGGTTTCGCAGCTCGTGCGATAGCAGGGCTAAGAACTCGTCCTTTCGGTGATCGGCACGACGCAACGCCTCCTCGATTTCCTTCAAGCGAGTCACGTCGAGAAACGCGCCGATCGCGCCGCGCGGCGTCCCGTCCGGATCGCGCAGCGGCACCGCGCTCCCAAAGAGATGCGTCACCTTGCCGTCGTCGAAGCGGAGCTCCTCCTCGTAGTTGCGGAACTCCTCGCCGCGGGCCGCGCGCTGCATCGGCAGTTGATCGGCGGGAATCTCGACACCGTCGACAACGACGCGGAAATGCCAGTCTCTCGTCTGGGCGGCGCCACTTCGCGAGAGGTTCTCCCCTAACGGAATTCGCAGCACCTCGTGCCCGGCTCGATTGCCCGCGAGCTCACGGCAGTCGCGGTCATGCGATATCCAAACCGCGGCCGGCACCGCGTCCATCAACGCCGCGAGATCATCGGCCCGGGCCCTCGCCTGCGCTTCGCTGTGTCGAAGCGCATCCTCCGCCGCTTGACGATTCGACAAATCCGTCATCACGGACACGAAGCACTCTTCGCCGCCGACCTCGACGCGCCCCATCGCCAGCACGCCGCGGATCGTTCGCCCATCCTTCGTTCGGAATGTCGCTTCGGCGCTGCGCTGCTCGCCTCTCAAGACGGGTTCCATGAACTTCGCTCGTTCCTCGACCGTCCATATCCCGAGGGTCGACCCGTTCTTGCCGATGGCCTCGTCGCGTGAGTACCCCATCTCCTTCGTGAAGGCGTCGTTCACGTCGAGGAATGTTCCGTCGGAAGCTCGTGTCAGCGCCGATGGTTGGGGGCTGAGCTGGAAGATCGATTCGAATCGGCGTTCCGAGGCACGAAGCGCGTCTTCTGCCGCCCGGCGATCCTGGATGTCGAACGCCGTCGCGACCCACCGTACGACGCTGCCCGCGTCATCCAGAACGGGCGCAATCTTGCCCACGTGCCAACGATATTCGCCGGCACGATTCCGAATCCGGTATTCGACCTCCGTGGGCGCGGACGTTTGAAGGACGCGTGCCCACCGCGAACCAAGTTCGGCGACATCGTCCGGATGTACCGCTTCGAGCGCGCCCTTGTTGTGCAACGTGGCCTCTTCGCTGAGGCCCGTGAGCTCGAACCATCGATCGTTCACCCACTCGAGCCGTCCCGTCGCGTCGCACGTCCAAATGATGTGCGGCAGGGCGTTCGCCAATGCGCGGTCTACGCCTTCCGCTGGCCGTCCCAACGACTCCACTTCCGCTTCGCGGTGGAAGTACCGAGAAAGTGGTGTTGCCATACGCTCGCGGGTTCGGGGAATGCAACTTCAGCCGGCGTTTAATCCTGCGGGTCGGCGACTCGTCGGACAACGGTGTTCGCCGAGCAGGCGCGGCAGCCACTCTCTCGAACGGTGCTCAGGCTCCGGGACCCTTCAATTAGCCAAAGGTCCAATGGGCCCCGGATGAGCCGGCGCGGGTTGGCGCCTATTGCCGCGAGTACACCGAGATGAAACCTCCTGAATTCTCCGTCAATGTGTTGCCGCTGACGGTTCCCGTGTAGACGATGGCGTCCGTCTGATCATTGAACGTCACCACGCCATTGGCGAAGCTCCACGTACCCGTCTCAGAAAGGATCGTGTTCGTCGTCGCGCCGGCAGGACGCACCGTCACGAGCTCGTTGTAGCTGCCGTCGGCCGAGATCGTAAGCGTAGAGCCCAGCACCGCGAGCGCGTCCGATCCGGTCCCGAGCGTCACCGGGAGGGCACTGCCGTTGATCGCCTGAAGGCTCCACGTCCCGTTAGCTCCAACAATCGGTGACGTCGAGTCTGAACCGCACGCACTAGCGGCCAGGACCACCGCGACCGTAAGCCAGGCCTTGGAAAAACGCCTCATCGTGTACGCTCCATGTTCGGGTTGGCGGGACCCGGTCGGGAGCGCGGGAATCATGCCCAGCTGATCGGTTGTGTCGCGTTCGGCCCGCTCTATTTCTCGCGCACGCTCAGCGAGTTTTGAGCTGACCTTCGAGATAACCGAGTGTCACACTCGCCGTGAGGATCAGACCTAAGACTGACACGACGGCGACGGCGAGCCATCGCTGCTGCAGCCGAGCGGCGAGCCCGGGAATAGCGGCGGTAAGCAACAACGCGACGCCAATCAGCGTCGCGTCGATGAATACCCCGAGAACCGCTCCGGAAAACGCGCTCCAGAGAACGATCGACGTGCGCACGTCAGGGTTTGATCTGGATCGCCGCTCCGGACGGCACCGCGTGCCAAATTTCTTCGATTTCCTTATCCGTCACGGCGATGCACCCTTCGGTCCAGTCGAACTCGCTGTGCGAGGCGCCGTAGTCGGCGAACGCCGGTGGCAGCCCGTGAACCATGATGTCGCCTCCCGGCGAAACACCGAGTTGATTCGCGCGCTGGAGGTGGGAGGCATCCGGATATGACACGTGCAGCGCCATGTGGTACTTGCTCTGCGAGTTCTTGAAGTCGATATGGTAGACGCCCTCAGGCGTTCTTCCGTCGCCTCGTTGAACCTTGTCGCCGAGCGGCTGCTTACCGAGCGCGACCTTGTAGACCCGGACCGGAAAGCCGGCCTGGTACAATGTCAGCGTCCGTCTCGCCTTTTCGACGACAATGCTGTCGGCAACGAGCCTGCTCCGAATGTCGACCACCGGGGTGTTGGTGATCGTCGGAGACGGAACGCTCGCGATTCGGAAAGACGTATCGCCGGTGGCGAGAAGCGCGGGAAGTACTGAGGCGAGCAGCGCGTGCAGCATACTGAGGTGTGAGAACGGCCAGAGCTCTGGCGTTGGGGCGGGCGCGCGAGGTCGCGACTCATCGCGCGGTCGTCCTGAACGACGAGGAATATACCGTCAACACCAACGTACGTTCCAGTCCGCTCTTTGTCCAACCCGAGTTCTTCACTGCGGCTGACGAGTTCTTCCGTTGTGCTCGTACTCGGTGCCGTGCAACGCGGACACCCCGTTAACGTCGCGTCAGCCGATCCAGGTACTTCTTGCGGAACTTGGCGACCTTCGGCGCAATCACGATCTGACAGTACGGCTGGCCGGCGTTGTTCGCGTAGTAGTCCTGGTGGTATTGCTCGGCCGGATAGAAGCTGGTCAACGGCACGAGTTGCGTCACGATCGGAGCATCCCAGACCCGCTCACGAGTGAGCTCCTCGATCACCGCTTGGGTCTGGTCGCGCTGCTCGTTCGATTGGTAGAGCACCACCGACCGATACTGTGTCCCGACGTCCGCCCCCTGACGATCCTGCGTCGTGGGATCGTGAATCGTGAAGAAAACGCCGAGCAGATCGCGGAAGCTGATCACCGACGGATCGAACGTGATCTGCACGACTTCCGCGTGCCCCGTCGTGCCGGTGCACACATCGCCGTAGCTTGGGTTCGCCGCGTCCCCGCCCGCGTACCCCGACACGACTTTTTCGACGCCATTCAACTGGCGAAACACGGCGTCGAGACACCAGAAGCATCCCCCGCCAAGCGTCGCCGTTTCATTTGAGTGTTCAGTCATAGTTCCTCGCTGCCGCAAGATACTGAGGATGGGAACCTCGGGCTTGCTCCTCGCGCCGCGCCCCGCCAATCTCCGCCCATGAGTCAGCGCCTCGAACAGATCGTCGACGTCGAAACACCGGAGCTCGTCGTCCTCTCGTACACGGTTGCTGGACTCGGATCGCGTCTCTACGCCGCGCTCATCGACCTGCTCATCTCGATTTTTCTATTCCTTGCCGTCGCTGTCGGAATTGCGATCCTCGTCCCACGTCAGCGGATTGCCGCGGCCATTCGGTCCGATTCGTCGACCGCATTGGCTACCGCGGCGCTCGTCATTCTTCAGTTCGCGATCTTGTGGGGCTACTACCTCCTGTTCGAGGGCCTGCACGACGGCCAAACCCCGGGCAAGCGCTTACTGCGGCTCCGTGCGGTCCGGGACGGCGGGTTTTCGGTTGGCTTCGCCGCGTCTGCCGCGCGGAATCTCATGCGCATCGTCGACATGCAGCCCATCATCACCTATCTGGTGGGCATCGGAGCGATGGCCTTCTCGAAATCCGGCAAGCGGCTCGGCGACATGGTCGCCGGCACCATCGTCGTTCGCGAGTCGCTCGTGAAACAGCCGCTCGTCGCCGAACCCGCGGTTCAGGCAGCCCCATCGCTTGCCGTCGCGGCGCAGCTCAGTGAGACCGAGTTTCAGCTGCTCGACCGATGGGCAGCGCGGCGCAACAGCCTCGACGTCGATCGTCGCCGACAGCTGACGGAACAGGTTGCGCGTCGCCTCGCGCACGCGATTCCCGACGACGGCACCGCCGACGCGGCGCGCTTATCGCGCTTACATGCGTCGGAGCGACAAGCCCGCGAGCGCGGGGCCGCTGCACGCGGTGCGACGGGAGCGAGCCGAGAGCGCTACGCCCTCGTCACCACCCGCTCGCCACGATGGATCGCCTTCGCTTCTCGCCTCGCCACCGCGCAGCGACGCGGATTGTCATCGCTCGGCGAAGGAGGGGTTCGAGAATTTGTCGAGGAGTACCGCGCGCTGACGTCGGATCTGGCGCGCTTGACCACCGCCGCGAAGGACGTGGGCGGCGCCGAGCTCTTTTACCTCGGCCGCCTCGTCGCCGGTGCACACAACCTGATCTACCGCGAGCGACGGCAGACGTTCCGCGACATCCTCCGCTTCATCGCCATCGACGTACCCAGCGAGGTTCGGCGCTCCGCGACGCCGATTCTCCTCGCCGCCGCCTTCCTGTTTGTGCCCGCGGGAATCTCCTACACGGCAGTCGTCCGAAATCCCGCCGTCGCGCCGACGTTCATCCCAACCGGCATGCTCGATCGCGCCGAACAAGGCGTCGAACGCGCCCGCAGGCACACGGGCTACATCGCCGACCCGGAAGTCTTCCGTCCCGTCATGGCGAGCAAGATCATCGCCAACAACGTTCAGGTCACGTTCGCCGCGTTCGCCTTCGGTATTACCGCGGGCATTGGCACGCTCATGCTCCTGATGCTGAACGGCATCTCGCTCGGCGGGGTATTCGGCTTGTATCAGTCGAAGGGGATCATCTCGCTCTTGCTGGCGTTCGTTGCGCCGCACGGCGTTCTCGAGCTGTCGGCGATTTGCATCGCGGGCGGCGCCGGCCTGCTCATCGCGTCGGCGTTGCTGCTGCCGGGCGAGATGACGCGGCGGCAGGCCTTCGCCACCAACAGCCGTCGCTCGATGCGTCTCCTCGCGGCGTCGAGTCTCCTACTCGTCTTCGCCGGGTCGCTCGAGGGAATGGTCTCTCCGATTCCAACCTGGCCCCTTTGGCTCAAGCTGATGGTGTCCGCCACCACATTGCTCGCGCTGATCTCCTATCTTCGCGGCGGAATTCCCCGCACGCGCGCCGCGATCCCGACGGCAGCGGCGATCGCCGTTCAACCCTCCGGGTCGCTCCTCGGACTTGCCGATTCGCCGGTTAGAGAAGACCGCGCGCTTTGATCTCGAGGTAGCGATTGACGACCGCCGTCGCCATCTGCGACGGTGACACATCCAGAACGGCGACACCCGCACTTCGCATCCGCGCCAGAGCCTCCTCACGCTCACGCACCAACTCTTCCGCTGCCGCCGATCTGAAGAGAGCGGTCGCGCCGACGCTGGTTGGTCGTGACGCCTCGATCAGCGAGTCATTCTCGATTGCGACGACGACCAAGGCATGGCGCCGGCCGGCTCGGGTCGCATACGCGACAAAGCTCCGCGCGGCGCGAACATCGACCACGTCGGTAAAGATCACAATCAACGCGCGCCGAGGCTGTGACGTCGCCAGCACGCGAAACGCCGACGCGTAGTCCGGCTCGACCACCCGGGGCTCCAATGCGCTGATCGCCGTCCGCAGCGATCGCAGCGCAGTCCGGCCGCGCTGTGGAGCAACGACAGCTCGAATCGCATCGTCGAACGCGATCAACCCCACACGATCGCCGCTCGTCGCGGCGACGTCGCTCAAGACCAGCGCCGCGGAAAGCGCGTGATCGAGTCGTGAATAGCCGCCCGCGACTTGGGTCATCGCCCGGCCGCAATCGATCATCGAGATCACGACCTGCGATCGCTCGATCGTGTGTTCTTTGCTGATCAAGCGCCCGTGACGCGCCGTCGCCTTCCAATCGACGAATCGTGGATCGTCTCCCGGGACGTATTCGCGCAGGCCCGCGAAGGCATTCCCTTCTCCGCGCCGCTTCAGCGCGCGAACGCCGACGTCGCTCAGTCGCTGCTGCATCGCAAGCAATCGAAAGCGCCGAACGTTGGTCAGCGATGGCACGACGACGATCGACTGCGGCTGCACGCGCCGCACGACGATAAATCGCACGAGCATGCGGAGCGGCCCGACTACGCGCACCGCGGCGTCACCAAGCACCCATGTGCCCCGCGACGCGCCCGTTGCCTGCACCCTGATGTCGACGGCGCCGCGTGGCTCGATCGCAAACTCCTCCGACGAGACCGTACCCGCCACACCGACCGGCAATCGATCGAAGAGCTGGCTACGAACACGCCACGGCCACGTGGATTCGATCGTGTATCGAAGGACTGCCGTGTCTCCCAGCCCAAGGGTCTCGGACACGTCACGTTCGATCGTCAGGTCGGACCGTTTCGGTAGTCGCACATAGTCGAAGGTCAAACAGGCCGCGGTCGCGACGAGCCCAACGACTGCGAGAATGGCACCCGCTTTCGGGATCAGCCACAACAAAGACAGCGCGAGCACCACTGCCGCGACGCGAGGCGTCGGATAGACGGTCAGACCGACCCGCCGTCGGAATTGCACGAGCGTTGCCTCGCCGGACGTCACGTCGGCGCGACGACGCGCGACAGAATTCCCGTGAGGATGTCGTCGGCCGAGCGCCCTTCGACCTCGAGCTCCGGTGCGAGCACCACACGGTGGCGAAGTACGGCCAGCGCCCTCGCCTTCACATCGTCCGGCGTCACGAAATCGCGACCTTGAAGCACCGCGCCCGCACGGGCCGCGCGCTGAAGCGCGACGCTCGCCCGCGGTGAGGCCCCGAGGACGAGGGCACTATCCTGCCTCGTCGTTCGCGTGATCGACGCGATATACTCGCGTACTTCGGCGGCCACGTGCACCGAGTCGACAAGCTGGCGACACGCCCGCGCCTCTTCGACACTGAGGACCGGCTCGACGATCCGCGCGCCGCCGCCACGCTCCGGATCGAACCCCGATTCGTGGAGACCGAGCATCGCCAACTCTGCGTCGAGCGCGGGATAGCCGATGAGAATCTTCAGGAGGAAACGGTCGAGCTGAGCTTCGGGGAGTGGGAACGTGCCTTCGTGCTCGACCGGATTCTGAGTCGCGAGCACCATGAACAGATCGTTGAGCGGATGCGCGATGCCGTCCGCGGTCACCTGTCGTTCGCCCATCGCCTCGAGCAACGCCGCTTGCGTCTTCGCCGGAGCGCGATTGATCTCGTCGGCAAGTAGCAGGTCGGTGAACACCGGTCCAGGCTGAAACTCGAAGCCGCGCGCGGGATCGCGGTAGAGTGCCACGCCCGTGACGTCGGCCGGCATCAAGTCCGGCGTGAATTGGATTCGGCCGAATCGCACCGCCATCGCGTCGGCCACGGTGCGAACGAGCAGGGTCTTTGCCGTTCCTGGCACGCCCTCGATCAACACGTGCCCACGCGCGAGAAACGCCACAAGTACATCCTCGATGACGTTGTCCTGTCCGATGATGCGCGTCGCAACCTGGTCACGTATGCGGCGGACCAACGTCGCGCCGTCTTCGATCGTCAGTGTCATGTCCGTAATGAGGGAGACGAATCTCTCGTCAGGGCTTGCTCGACGTGCTCGAGCGCGCCCCCGACGAGTGTGAATTGCGGCGCCGGTATCGGACGCTCCAACGCGCTGCGAATCTGGCGGACCGAGTCCGAGAGCGACGGATTCGCCCGCTCGACAGCGTTCAGGAATTCCTCGTCGCTCGCCCCCGATGATACCGCGACTGCTCGGCCCACTCTTCGGCGCACGCCGCCGAGCAGTCGCGACGTAGCAGTGCGCGTCGCGCCAACGTCCTCGAACGCCCGCCCGAGCGCTTCGGCATGTTCGATCGGTGAGCGTCGCAGCACTGTCTCGGCGTCGCGCGGTGGAAGGGGTCGCGGAGCCTTGGCGAGCAACAGGAGCAAGCCCGCGAGGAGTGCTTGCACGAAGAAGTGGCCCGATGACGTTCGGCCGAGATACATCGCCGCGGCGCTCAAGCTTCCGCCATGAACACCATACCCATGGTGGTACTCGTCGAACACGAGCGGAGCGCGCGGGTCGTTCCTCGAGCGCACGTACGCGAAAATGCGCGCGACAATCAGATCGGCGTCCCACCGGCAGTAGCGCACCGCCGAGTTACCGAACACCGACGACGACCCGACAACGACTACGCGCCCGCCGCCGAGCGGAAATCCAATTGCTCCGCGAATCGAGCCTCGGCCGCGCGGCTGGTTCGCCGACAGCAACGTCGTGACGTGATCGCCCGCAACCTTGGGCGGCTCGACTTCCCGCGCGTCCGGTGGAATGCTGAGCAGTCGCGCCGCCGAGATTCCATCGTCCGGACAGTCTGTGCTCGTCGCGTCCAACAATGCGGCCCCGCGGCCGCCGTCGACACCGAGCGAATCCGCGAGCTCGTCGTCGCCGTCGAGCGACGCAATGAGTCCACCGCCCGCGCGGACGTTCTCGAGCAATCGGTGCACCTCGTGCGCGCCAAGCGCCACCGACGGGGCCAACACCACGTCGACGCGCCGCGCCCGAGCCGCCTCGGAATCGAGTGCAGTCACGCGACGTTCCGTCTTCCACCCCATCCTCGCGGCCAGCTCGAGCGCGATGCTGGCTCCCGTCGGACCGGTTGAGAAAGTACTCATGTCTCGCCCATCGCTCGCCGACTCTTCGGGCGTGAGCAGCGCGACGGCGAGCACCACGATCGCCAACACGGCCAGGACCCATGTCGCGGTCCATTTCCTCGCCGGCTGCGGCGCGACAGACGTCATGCCGCGCGGGCCGTTCGGGCAAACGCCGCAAGTTCCGTGAGCCGGTGATACGTCAAGGCACTCGGCGGTTCGGCACCAAAGACGTCGCGCTCGAACCGGGTGCCGAACTCCTGAAACGCGCCGAGCGACGGCGAACGGCGCTGCCTCAGGTCACGAACGTAGTCACCGACGGTCTTCGACGCATGAAACGTCAAAGCGCCGGCGCGGCCCAACGCGTCGAGCACGGCGAGGTACAATGCATGTGACGCCGCGACGAAATCGCCGCGCTGCTCGAATTCCGCCGCGAGCACCCAATAGTCGCGGCGCGACGAGCCGACGATCTGGAGACTTCCCGCCGTCTGGCGCCGCAGTTCGAGGCCGCGTCCAACGACGATGCGCCCGGCGATAGCGACCACCAACAACGCGACGGCGGCAATCACGATGATGCGCGCATTCTCCCATCCGCCAACGAGCTCGATCAACTGGCGCAGCTCGTCCCCGATGAATCTGAAGACTCGGCCGAGCAGGGTTTGGCGGACCGGTACAGCATAGGCCCGTTGTCGGACGATCGCCGCGACGGTGTCGTGGATTTGCTTCGCGGTCCAGCCGTCAGCGACGACTTGAAGCACGGCGAGCGTCACCGCTCAGAGTGCAACGTTCGCGGAATCGGTCGGCGGTGCCGCGTCGCGGCCGACCAGGTATTCCACGTCGAACCCTTCTCGGCGAATGCGCAGGTCGTAGTACAACACCGTCTCCGTGATCCCAAGGATCGGTCCAACGACGACCGACAGCACCGTCGACAGCACGTTCACGATGACGCGGCTCGGAATGAAGTTGATCAGTAGCCCGGCACCGATGTTCACCGCGAGCAGGAGCAGGACGATCAGCGCGAACGTCCCGAGAATATGAAACTTCAGACCGACCGAAAGCGCCGACGATCGCGCCAGCGATCGCCCGGTTCCGGCGTCCTCGAGCACGATCACCTGTCGCACGACGGCGAGCCGCGCAATGACGTAGAAGCCGGGTACGAAAAAGAAGAAGAAACCGACCGTCATCAGGACGACACTCACAACGCTCGCCAGAATCAGGGTGACGAGTCGGGTCGCCACCACGCGGAACGCTTCGGGCACGCTGAGCGGAAGGTCGAGATAGACATCCCGCGCGACCAGGGTGATGACGCCGCCCGCGATGGCGTAGATCGCGACAGCGGCAACGGCGAGCGTAATGAGCGTCGACGGCGGTGGAATGGACGTCGGGTCGACACTGATGTTGAGGTTGAGCGCGAGTCGGATCACGAGCCACGGTACGTAGACCACGGCTAGCGCGACCATGAATTGCAACGGCGCTCGCCGGTACACTTGAAACGCGGCGTCGACCAGCTCCGTCGCGGAGCGGGGCCGCAATGCGAGTTCGGGCATCAGGTACCGGCGGTATGGATGGTGGCGAGCTCGTAAAATGTGAACGCCGCGGGGAAACCGGGCTAGATCCCGACTTCCACCGCGGCGTACATCGTCCCTCGCCTGCTGATCTTACGCAGCCATTCCGTCGCGCAAGACGTCGGCCGTATCGCTCTCGCGCAGTCGCTTCAGCGCGCGATCGCGGAGCTGGCGAACCCGCTCACGCGTCACGTTGAGCTCCCGGGCGATCTCCTGGAGCGTCATCGGCCGGTTCCCTTCGAGTCCGAAGTACAGCGTCAACACCCGCCGATCCCGAGGCGCCAACACCTGGAGTGCACGCGCGATCGCTTCGCGACGCGAGTCGCTCTCCACGCCGCCCGGCAACACATCCTCGTCCTCGCCACGATCGAGCACCAACGTCTCACCAAGCGTTCGCCCCGCATCGCCCGAAACTGCCGGCTCGTCGAGCGATCGCGTCGGCTGAAGCAGCGCGACGAGTCCGCGCGTGACGTCGAGCGAGAGGTTCGCCACGGTGGCGATCTCTTCCTCGTACGGCTCGCGCGACAACTTTTGGCGAAGCACCTCCTGCGCGCGCGACACCCGCGACAAGTCCGCCGCCCGGTTCAATGGAACCTGAACCGTCCGTCCCTGACGCTGTACGGCCGAGTGCAACGCCTGGCGGATCCACCAGACGGCGTAACTGATGAAGTTGACGCCGACGTCCGGATCGTACTTATCGGCCGCGCGCACCAACCCAGCGTTGGCCTCGCTGACCAGATCGCCCAACGGAACGCCGCGATTCTGGTACTGTTTGGCCACCGAGAAGGCAAAGCGCAGATTGGCCCGGATCAGCTCGGACCGTGCCTCCTCGCGCGCCTCGTTGTCGGTGGCTCGCCGCATCGAACGGGCGAGCTCTTTCTGTTGCAGCGCAGTGAGCACCGGCTCGCCACGCAGCTCTTCGATATAAAGATCCAGCAGGTCGCGATCGTCACCTGTCGAGTACATCGCTCACCCCCGGCGCCCCGAGAGCGCCAGTCCTCATGTCCATTTCGTAGGTTCGATACACACCGTTTCGCAGCACCCGGCGCCGCGTCTGTCGAGCCGCCGCTAGCTGGCCGCCTTCCGGCGGGGCGCCGCGCGCGACTCGGCGGACGTGACCACTTCGGTCCGCCGCCGCAGGTCCGACATATACTCCTCGAGCACCGCAGGGCGCGTTCGGTAATACACGAACTGCCCATCGCGCCGTGATTCGACCAGACCCGCGCTCGCCAGCTCCTTCAGGTGGTGCGAGATCGTCGCCTGCCGCACCGGAAAGCAGCCGCACAGCCGTTGGCAGCCGACTTCGCCCTGTTGAGCAATATGCTCGAGGATTTCGAAGCGGCGCGGGTCGGCCAATGCCTTTGCGATACGCTGAAACTGATCGGCGTCCACGGAACTACTGCGCTCCTGAGGCGTCAGATATATAGATAATCATCTAATTGGCTTCCGCAACCCCGGCCGTGGCGCCGCGCGCGCCTGAGTCGTGTACACCTTGGAACGGGCGCGATCCCTGCGCTCTCGAGAAACACGGTAACCCAGATTCCACGCAACCGATGAGAAGTGCAGCCTCGCTCCGCGCCTCCGCCATACCTCCGACCGCAGGCCTCGTTCCTTCCCGCCGCCTGACCGACCTTCCCACGTATGTGTTTGCCTGGCTGGACAGCCTCAAGGCGAAGGCCCGGGCTCGAGGTGCCGAGCTGATCGACTTGGGAATGGGCAATCCTGACCAGCCGACCCCGCCAGCGATCGTCGAAACGATCGCCAAGGCGTACGCCGACCCATCCACGCACGGCTATCCTCCGTTTCGCGGCACCGAGCCGTTCCTGGAATCGGTTGGTAGATATATGAAGACCCGCTTCGGTGTCGACGTCGATCCCCAGACCGAGGCGCTGTGCCTGAGCGGCGCAAAGGAAGGAATTGCGCACGCCACCATCGCCTTCGCCGACGAAACGACCGTTACACTGGTTCCGGACATCTACTATCCCGTTCACGGGCGAGCGACCGGACTGGTCGGCGGAAAGTCGTACCTGTTGCCGTTACGGTCGGAACGCGGGTTTTTGCCTGACTTTCGCGATATCCCGTCCGAAGTCCTTGGAGCCGCGCGCCTTCTCATCTTGAACTACCCCCATAATCCGACGGGCGCCGTAGCGCCTTTGGCTTTCTATCGCGACGCCATCGCCCTCTGCCGCGACTACGGAATCTTGCTGCTGTCCGACCTGGCCTACAGCGAGCTGACGTTCGACGGGTTCGTCGCACCGAGTGCGTTGCAGATCCCCGGCGCGAAGGACTACACGATCGAATTCCACTCGTTTTCGAAAACGTTCAACATGGCCGGCTCGCGTATCGGTTTCGCCGTGGGCGGGCGTGACGCGATCGATGCCCTGCACGCCGTGAGAACGAACGTGGGTTACGGCACCCCGGCCGCCATCCAGGCAGGCGCCGCGTACGCGCTCGACAACGTCCGCGACCTCGAAGCGCCGGTCGTCGCACGATATGCCACGCGTCGCGACGCGCTGTTCAACGGTCTTCGGTCCCTCGGGTGGAACAGCGAGCCACCGCGTGGATCCATGTTCGCGTGGCTGCCGGTTCCGAACGGCTTTGGAGCACAACAGTGGACCGAGCATTTGATCGACACCGCGGAGGTTGTCGTCACCCCGGGAAACGCCTTCGGGCCGGGGGGTGAGCGATTCTTCCGCGTCTCATTGATCGCCGAGCCGGAGATCCTGGAACTTGCGGTGCAGCGCCTTCGGGACGCGGGCGTTCGGTACGAGTAGTGCACCTCGCTGAGGTTGGAAACCACCTCGGAGAATACGATGACGGATGTTCCGCGCGACGATCAACGGCCTCTCGTCGAACCCCGCACGCCGGCGAGCGCGTCGAGCACCTCCGACGATGAGCAGATCCAACCGCCGGATCCCAACGACGAGGTGCCTGTACCGATCGTGATGTCGCCGGCGGAAGTCGACGAGCGCGCCCAGGTCGTCGAGGCGCTTCGCGAAGAAGAGGGGATGCCCGCGGCGCCCGAACCGACCGATCAGCAAGGCTAGCCTTCGCCCCGGCAGCCACTTGCGAGATTTGCTGGACCGATTGATTATGTGCCCAACTCGGCCGGTCTTTGGTTCGCCAGGAACGGAGAATCGACGTGGGCTTCCAACAGCAGGCAGTCGCGCGGGATCCTAGTCCGGGGACCCTGCTCGAAATTCAGAGCGCGGCGACCAAATACCAGCACGCGCGCGCGCTCGAAAAAGAGCAGTTGGCCATGATGGCCCAACTGAACCTGCTTGCCGACTGGACCGACGACGTTCGTCTGTCGGTGCTGGAAGCGCGGCAATGCATCAAGGATGCTCAACTCGCCCGCGTGACGTTCCGCGGGGCCGTTCGCGGTTACGTCACACAATTGCGCGGCACGCGTGAACCGCTGTCCGCTGTGCTGCGCCGTGTTCGCTCCATCGTACAACAACTCGAGTACGTAGGCGCAATTATCGCCGACGACGGCTGGCTCGAAGCCGATGTCGTCGAGTGGGCGATCGAAGACTACGAAAATCCCGCGTGAGCGCGACGCCGGTCAAACCCGCGCGCGCCACTCCGCGGTTGCTTCGGGAACGAGCCGCGCACCGGTCGGACTTACTTCCAGGATGTAGTAATCCCGCCGCCCCGGGTCGCGCGGATCGATCACTTCGTAGTACGTCGGCTGTGGTTCGACCTTGACCGTCAGGCCATTGCACTCGCCGCCTTCGCATTTCACCTGAATCATGCGGCAAACCTCCGGCGACGTCAGCTCGCCTGTTGCACGGCGGACCGAGTGCCGCCGCTGAGAAAACGCGGGTCGCTGCTGCACGCCCGCTCTACGGTGCGTGCGATGCTGTCCGGCAGCAGGACAGCCCCCCGCGCGTGTGCTTCCATCACCATCCGCAGTGCGCGTCGCTGGCGATCGAATGCCGACAGCAACTGCGCGCCACCCTCCGGGGATGTGAGCACGCCATGAACGAGGCGCTGCAACGAGCTTCCGTCAGCCGGTTCGCCGACATCGGCCATGCAGGCCTCGAGGTTCCAACGCGCGCGATGCGCGTCGCAAAGTCCCGCGCGATCGGCGGGAGGTGCGTCCTGGGTGCAGGCCGCGCAGAGAGCAATCTCGCGCAGCAACTGGGCACTCGGAACGAAGGACATCGGGTCTTCCTCGAGCACTTGTCTGAGGTCGTTCACCAATTGGGGATCTCTCGACGTCGCGCAAACGAGCAGAAGGCGACGCCGCGCGTTCGGCTCGATGCTCATCGTGGTATCCGGGTGGGCCGCGTATTACGCACGCGGCGTTTATCCGTCTGTGCTATGTCCGAAATCGTGACGGGCAGCTGAGCCGCACCCGCCATAGACTTCCTCCCATGACACTGCCCCCGGTCACCCCGGTCAATCCGCTGGAGAACCTCGACCGCCATTGGGCGGTCAAGGTTGTCACGCCGGAGGACCGCGCGAGTACCGTGCGCTACGCCATGGGCGTACTGACGCGCCTCTGCAATGGGGAAGTGCCCGCCGCGACGGAGACGCCGCCCGACTACGTCGTGCCGCTCGCCGGCGCATACGCCATCGCCGCCAGCGAGTGGCTCGACTTCGAGGGCGCTGCATCGCCGAGTGCGGTGCTCTCCACCGAACAACGGTCGCAACGCAGCGCCCACATCGAGGCGGGTGCCGATCGCGCCTTCGTCCTCACCGCGGCACTGCCGGTCGAGCCGTCCGAGCGGGTCGCCGTGCTGTACCGAACGCTCCTGCTCGCGGGCTTGGCCCAACTGGGAAACAAGCAGACCGAGTTCCGCCAATGGCTGAAGGCCTACGAACCCCTGCTCTTCCCGCGCGCCGAGGACGAATCGCGCTGGGATCTCGTGCTGCTGCGTCGCGTCGTCGAACTCTGGACGCATGTGCTGCGGGGCGCCGGCCCCTCGGGTCTCGACCACGCCATGGAGCTCATCGCGTCCATTCGCGAAGAGCGCGCGATGCGCGACGATGCGATTGTTGCCGCCGCCGACTCCGCCGAGCAGAATCGGCTGCGCTTCTTCCTGTTCACGCTCTTTCATCTCACCGAAGCCGCGACGGCGCTCCTGCTGTTTCGCGTTCACGGTGAACCCGCGCGGATCGACGCCCGCCTCTACAGCCATTTCACCCTGGCACGTGACGCCGCCGGCGGCGACCCACGACTCGACGCGAGCTTCGATTGGCTCTACGAAGCCTCGCGGCGAACGGTCGAGCTCCGAACGGCCCAGCTCGAGCTGTTGCCCGAAACCGGTACATAAGAACATTCTAATCATCGGGTCGAACGCCGCGCGCTCCCAACCAACATGCGCCGGCCGTTCGGTGACCGCGCCACGACGACGTTGACCCGCGAGCGTGCGTCCGTCGCACCCGCACCGTTACGCGACTGACGATTTTCAGCGCTGTGCACGGCGAGCTCCGCGTCGTCCGCCAACATGTACCACTCCACCTCACCACCCCGTTTCGTGCAACGCAACACATACGAGTCGGCCGACCAGAAACCATCCCACCGTTCACCTTCCGCGCGATCCATCAGCAGCGCCGTTTGTGGCGCGGCCTCGAGCGGCTCTTGCGACGTTGGCGGGGGGCAACTGACGAGATGCATGAGAGTCCAAGGAGCGAGTGTCAGTGCGAAGTGAGACGCTCAGCAAACCTCGCGTCTCCAGCCGTTCTCTCGGCGGGGACGGCAACCTAGAAAACCCAAATTCAAAGCGCAATAGTGAAGTTTTCCATAAGTCGTTGTCTCCCTTGTGGATAGCGATTGTGGAGATCTGTCGATAACGCGCTAACTCCGCAGTCTGTCATCGCGTACGATGGCTGTCACCCTGTGGACAATGCGTGTGGACAGATGTGCATGACGGTTATTCCGATGCGTCGTTGCTGCACTCTGACCCGCGACGAGAAATCAACGATGTCCACATCGCGATGTGGACACACTGTTGATAGCACCACAGTTGCAAACCGGTTGTTCCGGAGTGCATCTCCGGCGTCGTTTCGTGACGCCTCACCTGCATCACGGAGCAACGATGCGACCACTGTGGACCGGGGCCCTGACCTTCGGGCTCGTGAACATCCCGGTGCGCTTGCATTCGGCAGTGCAAGCGAAAGAACGCGTGAGTTTTCGTTTGCTGCACGAGGACGATCTCTCGCCGATCCGTTACGAACGCGTTTGCCAAAAGGATGGCGAAACAGTCCCCTGGAAGGACATCGTCAAGGGATACGAATACACGAAAGGCAAGTTTGTCGTCCTCACCGACGAAGACTTCAAGGCCGCAGCGATCGAGTCGTCGAAAACCATTGAGATCCTCGACTTCGTCGGCAGCACTGAAATCGATCCGCGCTTCTTCGAGACGCCGTACTACATCGTTCCCGCGAAAGGCGGCGAGAAAGCATATGCCTTGCTGCGCGAGGCGATCAAAAAGACGGGAACCGTTGGCATCGGCAAGATCACGATGCGCAGCAATTCCCTGCACCTCGCCGGGATCAAGTCGGTCGGCGAAGCACTCGTGCTGGAGATCATGCGTTTCGCCGACGAACTCGTGGATGCAAGCGAGTTCACTTTCCCGACCGAGGCGGGCGTCAGACCGCAGGAGCTGCAGATGGCGGAGCAGCTCGTCGGCAATCTCTCGACGACGTTCGACCCGAGCAAATACACAGACGACTACCGCGCGAATCTCATGAAGATCATTCGCGCCAAGATGAAAGGAAAAAAGATCGAGGTCGCCGAACCCGAAGAGCGCGAGAGCACTCAGGTGGTCGATCTCATTACTCGACTTCAGGAAAGCCTCGAAATGGGAAAGAAGCGCGGAGCTTCACGTAGCCGAGCGCCGCGCCGAGCCGCCAAACGAAAGAGCGCATGACCGAGCTGACCCCGATGCTCGCCAGCATCGGAAGCGGGTTACCAGCGGCCGGGGCCTGGGTTTTCGAGCCCAAGTACGACGGCATTCGTATTCTCGCGTTTGCCGCCGACAGTCGTGCACGTCTGGTCAGCCGGAATGGGCTCGACAAAACTCGGCAGTTCCCAGAAGTCGCCGAGGCGCTGGTCGCGCTAGCCAAACACAAGAAACGACAGTTCATCGTCGACGGAGAGATCGTGGTGATGCGGGGCGACACGCCGGCGCGCTTTCAGGACCTCCAGGCACGCATGCACGTCAACGACCAAGCGGCCATCGAGTCGCATCGGCTCGACACACCCGCGGCGCTGATCGTATTCGACATTTTGCTCGACGGTAAGACATCGCTCGTCACTGAGCCGTGGCGCGTGCGGCGGAAGCATCTCGCCGCGCTCCTCCAACCCCCGGGTCGTTCCAACGCGCTGCGGCTCAGTGACGTCGATGAAGACGGGAATTCGATGCTCGCCAAGGCTCGCCGAAACGGATGGGAAGGAATTCTCGCCAAGCGCGCCGATTCGCCCTACGAGCCGGGACGCCGCTCGCGCGCCTGGTTCAAGTTGAAGATCGAAAAACGGCAGGAGTTCGTCGTTGGCGGTTGGACCGAACCGAGAAAGTCGCGTAGTCTCATCGGCGCTATTCTCCTCGGTTACTACGACGGCGAAGGGAGGTTGGTCTATGCGGGCCACACCGGCACTGGCTTCAGCGGCGCTTCGCTACGCGACATGTTCGCGCGGCTGCGCCGGCTCGAGCGCCGTGAATCGCCGTTCACGACCACGCCACGCACCAACGAGCAGGCACATTGGACACGGCCGGCCGTAGTTGTCGAGATCAAATTCAACGAGTGGACCACCGACGGAAAGCTGCGGCAGCCGGTGTTCATCGGCGTGCGCGACGACAAATCACCGCGTGACGTGGTCCGCGAAGCAGCCCCGCTCGAGCCAGCATCACCGACCACATCGACCATATCGAGCGATCGAGTGCGCGCACCTTCGGAACGACGGGTCGCTGCATCGACGCGCACCTCGCGCCGGCCGCGCGCGCGGACAGGCTACCGGGCCCCGCCGCGCTCCGCGGTTTCCCTGAGAGAGGCCGCGCACATCGCGGCGCAGTTAGAGGCGCTGGAGAGCGCTGGGGAAGATGGGGTGCTTCAGTTGCCGAAGGACGAGGGCCAGCTGGAGGTGTCGAACCTCGGCAAGGTCTTTTTCCCTTCCAGTCGTCACACAAAGGGCGACGTTATGCGCTTTTACGCGCGCATCGCCCCCTCGCTGTTACCGGCGATCGCCGATCGACCGCTCGTCATGAAACGGTATCCCAACGGCGTCCGCGGTAAAGCGTTCTATCAACAGCGCGCGCCGGCCAACCCGCCGGACTCTGTTCGCGTCGAGCCAGTCTCGGATGAAGGACTTACGACCCAACCGCGACTGATCGGCGGCGACCTCGCCACTCTTCTTTATGTGGTGCAGCTGGGCGCGATCTCGGTTGATCCTTGGCACTCACGCGTTCAGTCCGTGCAATTCGCCGATTACTCGATCGTCGATCTCGACCCAGGCCCCCGTGCACCGTTCGGGCGAGTCATCGAGGTGGCGCACGAGGTCAAGATTGTTCTCGACGAGCTCGGGTTACGGGCCGTTCCCAAGACGTCCGGAGCAAGTGGGCTTCACGTCGTCATACCGCTTCCGGCCGGCGTTCCCAACGGAGGCGCCCGCATGATCGCGGAGCTCGTCGCGACGAAAGTCGCCCAGCGCAAGCCGCGTCTCGCCACGACCGAACGTTGGGTCAATGCCCGACCCAAAGGCGCGGTGTACGTGGACTTTTTGCAAAACATTCGCGGAAAGACCGTGGCCGGGGTTTATTCAGTCCGCGCTCAGCCGCAACCAACGGTGTCGACGCCTTTGCTGTGGAGCGAGCTGACCGAGGACCTCTCGCCGCTCGCGTTCACCATCGACACTGTGCTGCCGCGTCTGAACGATCGTGGCGATCTCTGGGCGAAGGGGATGCGACGTCCAAACTCTCTCGAAGGAATCGTCGGCCGTGACTGACCCCGCCGCCCGCAGTCGCCGAGGGGTCAACGCACTTCGAAGCTTCCTCCGGTATTTGGAGGAGATCGAGGAAGCCCTGCTGCGCCGCGACGCAATGCGGGTCACCGCGTTGATGCGGAAGCGGACCGCGACCCATCTTCCGCGCGACGTTCGAGAGGAGTTGCTCCTGCTCTCGCGCGCGCCGCGTGACAGCCTTCGAGCGCCGATTCGATTCCTGCGTTTCCAGCACCGGATGCGCGAACTCGCTCGTGGCGGTGAACCGTTGCCGACAGCGCAGACTGAGTTGCAACTGGAACCGCCCGCGGTGTTCGGCGTGATACGACGCCGGCCGGACGAATCGGAACGAGCGGCGGCGTGCGATCCCGCCGACGAACCGTTCGATTCCCGGCGGTGAAGCTCCCGATACCCTTGAGCTATCCCCCGATGGAAGCGCGAATCGTCGGGGAGCTGCCGACTGGGCCGCAGTGGCAGTACGAGCCAAAATGGGACGGCTTTCGCTGCCTTGCGTTTCGTGACCACGACGCCGTCGAGCTGCGGTCCAAGTCCGGCCAACCGCTGACGCGATACTTCCCGGAGATCGCACGGACACTTCGCGAGCTTTCCGCGAAACGCTTTGTGCTCGACGGCGAGCTCGTTGTCCCGACGAATGGCGGACTCTCGTTCGACGCGCTCTTGTTGCGCCTTCACCCGGCGGAAAGCCGCGTACTCAAGCTCGCGCGGGAAACGCCGGCGATCTTCGTCGTCTTCGACTTGCTGGTGGACGCCCGCGGCCGCGATCTCACGCGAAAGCCGCTCTCCGAGCGACGCGAACGGTTGGAGTCCTTTGCCGAAAAACAGTTCGCACCGGGGAAACTGCTGATCTTGAGCCCGGCGTCTCGGCGTATGGCCGAAGCACGAGGGTGGCTCGCCGGCCGCGAGGGGACTGACGGCGTCATGGCGAAACGACTCGACCTCGGTTACGCCGCCGGGGAACGCACCGCAATGGAGAAGATCAAGCGCAAACGGACCGCAGATTGCGTCGTCGGTGGATTTCGTTACGCGACGAAGGAGCGGATTGTCGGATCGCTGTTGTTGGGGTTGTACGATGAGGCCGGCGCCCTTCATCACGTCGGATTCACGTCGAGCATGACGAGGCGCGACCGTCAGCGAATCACACCGTTGTTGGAGAAGCTCGCCGGAGGCAGCGGATTTTCCGGCCGATCACCGGGTGGTCCCAGCCGCTGGTCGACCGAGCGCTCGGGCGAGTGGGAGGCGCTCGAACCGAAGCTTGTTGTTGAAATCGAGTACGATCATTTCACGAATGGACGTTTCCGACACGGCACGAAGTTCTTGCGGTGGCGGCCCGAAAAATCGCCCGCGCAGTGTCGGCTGTCCCAGGTGGCCGAGGCGCGGGCGCGGGCGGGAGTGGGGGAGGCTGCCAACTCCGGAGGAGGCGAAGGTGTTCAGCAAACACGACCAAGACGACTCCGCGCCGGACAGGCCGTCGCTGCGCGCAAAGCCCGCGCGATCACGAAGGCGACCCGGTCCAGCCGCCGAGTCCGACGATCACGCTGACGCCCTTCGACGAGCCGTCGAAACCCTCAGTGCGGAGATCTGTTGGTTTCTGGCCGGCCACCAGAGGGCGGCCAGCGCCGTTATGAATTCGACGACACGTCCACCGACGCGTTGAGGCTTTCGTTCAAGCTCGTATCGCCACTGATAATCGAGCGCCAGGAAACCTCTGGTCCGTTCCGTCGACCCTTCTCGGTCACCTTCACGCCATCGGGTCCGATCGCGATCGTGTAGGTCTTCCCGTCGACTTCCAACTCACGCTTGATCGTTTTGTCCAGCTTTGCCGTCATGCTTCCTCCGAGGCACGGTGTGTTTGTCGCGGCGACGAGCGATCACAAGCAACGCAATTCAAGGTAGCACCTAAGAATCCGCGCCGCCCCTCGTCAGTAACCACCCAAGATCTCACCTGCCATGGTGGGTCGTGTCGGACGTGCTGGGTGTGACCACAGTCGAGCTCGGCAACCCAGTCTCCAACGTCATCCTGATGGAACCCTGTGATGCGGCGCTCCACCTAAGCTCCAGGACGGCGTTCCATATAGATGGACGCAGAGGTGGTGCCCTCCGCGAATCCGTATCGCTCGTACAACTCGCGCGCGTCCCTCGTGAATAGCGCGATTCTTCGCAGATGCTGAAAATCGGGATGAGCGAGAATGGCCTCGATCATCCATGAGCCGATTCCCCGTCCGCGAGCTTCCTCGTGGACGATGACGTCGCTCAGGTAGGCGTAGGTCGCGAGGTCGGTAATCGCGCGGGCGAAGGCGAGCTGCCGCGCGCCCTGGTAGACGCCGATGCACACCGAATTCGCGATCGCGCGCTCGAGAATGTCTCGTGTGATCGTGTGGCCCCAGTGGGACCGGTGCAGCATCTCGAGCACGCCGTCAATGTCGATGCGGGCTCTCTCGGTCGACAACAGCAAATCGCCACGGCGTTGCTCGACGATCTTGTCGTGCATCGATCGAAATATAGGCGCGAGTTCAATCGAGCCTTCAGCGTTCGGCGCGCCCCCTTGCGCGCGTCAGTCGCGAGATCAGACGCTGCTCGCCGAAACCAGCGAGCGAATTCGTGATGGAGTACACGGCGACGCCGGCCGACATGTGCGACAGCACCGCGAGCGTGACTCCAGCCGTGAGGAGAAGAGAAATGCCGATCGCAACACCTCGGGCGGCGTTCCCGGCTGGTGCGCCGTTGAGTGTTTGCGCCGATGCACTGAGCCACGACACCCCGCCGGCGACGAGCGCGCCGAGAATTGCCAGCGCGCGATCGGGACGCGCGAGGTTTCTCACCCAGAGGAAACTCCCGGCTCGTTCGCCGATGTCGCGGATCGCGGCGTAAAACCCGAGCCCAAGCGGCAACTGCGCGAGACCGGCAAGACCGGGCGAAGCCTTGCGCGGGTCGGCCGCGGCGATGCGGCGGCGTGCAGCGCGGATCGAGAAGGGCAACGCAACCGCTCGAAGGGCAAGCGACGCGACCATGATCGCCAAACCCATGCTCCCACCGCAGAAGTGCGCCAACGAGAACAGCCCGCCGCGCAACAGATCGACTACCATGGACCAAGTCATCGCGAGATTGGTGGAGTTGTCACCCGTACGGCGAAAGCCTCGGCGAAGTTACCGGCGAAGCCGCTGCGAAAAGATGTCGTCAGGGAGTGCAAAGCCATGACGGGCGTAGAGAGGCCGGCTTCTGGAGCTGGGCCATAGGAAAACCGTGTCTACGTCGAGGGCCCGGCAGGTCACCAGTGCCGCTTCGATCAAGCGCGATCCGACGCCCCCGTTCCGGCTGTCGGGCTGGATGTAAACGCTCGTGATATACGCGTGGAGCTCGGTCTCATCGCCGGGGTTCGGCAGCTTCTCGATGATTTGAATCCACAGAGTCCCGACGAGCGTCCCGGTATCACGTCGAACGGCAACCCAGGCACGCCAACCGGCGTCGCGGGCCAGGCGATCAGCCATCCACGCTTCGCAGCGGGCGAGGAAGTCGGATTCCGGCTCGACGACCGGGCGGTGCTC
The DNA here is from genome assembly GCA_025928335.1 of Gemmatimonadaceae bacterium. Lineage (GTDB taxonomy): Bacteria > Gemmatimonadota > Gemmatimonadetes > Gemmatimonadales > Gemmatimonadaceae > JAQBQB01. The sequence continues at coordinate 10,026 of JAICJQ010000007.1, read as the reverse complement.
GGAACGAAAGGCGAGTCGAAGGCGCGCGAGCCCCGGCGCGTCCGCCACCGTCGCGGGACGAACGTCGATCTGTGATGGATTCACAAACCCCTATCTAGGGCGCCAGTCAGGATCCGGCAACGTGGATTCGGCGACTCGAGGGTTGCCTTTGCGAGCCACCTTGTTGTGCGCCTATCATTGGGCGCTCATTCCTCGGAGATCTTCTTCATGATTAGCCGTCGGTCCGGCGCCATTGTCGCGCTCCTTGGCGCGGCGCTCCTTTCTCCCGTCGGTCAGCGCGCTGCCGGTGCGCAGACGCCTGATACGAACCTGGTCGTTCCCATCACGCCGCCGCGAACGCCGACCCCGGCCGAGGATGCGACGCGGGATATCACGAAGTTCTCATTTATCGCCTACGGCGATACGCGGGGCGCTTTCGATGGAACGGTCGTCCAGTACGAGCACTCGTTGGTCGTTGCGACGATGCTTCGAACGATCCGTGCGCGGGCCACGAGCGCCGACCCAATCAAGTTCGTCGTGCAGAGCGGCGACGCCGTGCTGGATGGGCGCTCAGCCAACCAGCTCAATGTCAGCTACGTGCCGGTGATCAACCAACTGACCGCCGCCGACATGCCCTACTTCCTTGCTGTCGGCAATCACGATGTTCGAACGAGTACGTCGCTCACGGACAGCAACCGCGTGAAGGGGCTCAAGAACTACTTCGCCGCGAACGCGAAGCTCATTCCACCGGAGGGCTCACCGCGGCGCCTGAACGGCTACCCGACCTACGCGTTCGGGTATGGTAACACCTTCGTGCTTCTGTTCGATTCGATCATCGCCAACGACACGACGCAGCTGAACTGGATTCGCCGCCAACTCGAGGGATTGGATCGCCGACGGTACGTGAACGTCGTTGTGGTCTGCCACCATCCGGCGTTCTCCTCCGGTCCCCACGGCGGCTCGAATGTCGAGTTGCAGACCACCGCGATGCGGACGCTCTATATGCCGTTGTTTCGAAAGCACCATGTGGCGCTTCTGCTCACGGGCCACGAGCATCTTTTCGAACACTGGGTGGAGCGCTACACCGACGCGACCGGTCCGCACCGCATCGACGAAATCGTGAGCGGCGGCGGTGGCGCGCCGTTGTACGGGTACGCCGGCGAACCCGACCTGCGGCAGTACATCAGCGATAATGCGGCATCACAGGTTCGGTTGGAGCATCTCGTAAAGCCGGCGGTCGATCCAGGCGGAAACCCACACCACTTCGTGGTAGTTCACGTGGATGGTCCGAAAATCACGCTCGAGGTCATTGGCGTGTATTGGGGTGCGGGCTTTCAGCCCTATCACAGCGCGACAGTTCAAATCGTGCCATAAGACTTCTTGATGCGCGGCGTGAGACCAACGCCCCATTTCGTGTCCGAGGTTTGCAATAGCGTGAGCCCGCATGTCGCGGGTACGGCGCGACAAGGCGCGCTCACCTGGCGGCCTCAACAAGCTGAGCCGTACCATGAAGAAGCTGGCCGGGTGACGTGAGTCACACGACCAAAACAGTCGGCGCGAACGCAAATCATACGGTGAAAGGCATTCGTGGAGTTGCGGCGCCGTTGTCTAGCTCGTCCGAGAGACGTCAGTCGCTCCGGGATACAGACAGTGGCGCCGCCCTCCCCCCTCCCCTCCCCTGAAAGCTGTCAGCACGAGCAGCGGCCAGGCACGAAGGTCTGCCTGCACTGCCGTCACGAGGCTCGGCTGATCGCGAAAGCACGTCGCCGGCGGTTGATGTTGCGCGGTAGCGCACTATCGGCCGTTCTTCTGGTGCTCGGTTCCGTGGGAACCATCGGTGCCGTCACCCTGCGCCGACACACCACGACGCGACAGGTCGCGTCGCGCGTTTCGGCGCGGCAGCCAGTGGCGATCGCGAACGCGACGAACGACTCGGTGGCCGCGCCTACGCCCAGTCCGACGCCGGTCGTTGCACCGACGGCACCCACCCCCACTCCGCCGATCCCGCCCGTGTCGGCGTCAGCGGCACTCAAGCCGCTCGTTCCCGAGGGGACGACGACTCTGGCCGGTGGAATGACGGCAACTCGGCATGACAGCGTCGTCGTTCTGTCGTTCGACTTTGCCGGGGCGCGCACGCGTGTCCCGGAACGATTCGAGCGTCTCGTCCGAACGACTCTTCCGTCGGTGTACGGAGCGCGCGCCGATTCGGCGATGCGCGCGATTCCAGACGGCGGCATCGTCCGTCAGGGCGATCTGTTTACGGAGTTGAGCGAGCGCGGCGCTCGCATTCCGCTCGGCGATGGAGGCGCGATCGCGCTCTATCCCATCACGCGACCAGGTCGCGATGGACCCCTCGTAACGCAGTACCGCGTCACCGTCACGAAGAGCTGACCCTACTATCGTCATAGTTGACAAACACGTCCAAGGGCCGCATAGTACTATCACCTTAGTACTAAGGCGGCCCGATGGACGATTTTGTGCTTGGCGATCGTGAGCTCGATGTCATGGGCGTGCTGTGGGATCTGGGTTCAGGGACCGTCGCCGAGGTGCGCGATAAGCTCCCTGCCGATCTCGCCTACACCACCGTCCTGACGATCCTTCGGAATCTCGAGGCGAAGGAACTCGTCCACCACACCAGCGAGGGGAAGGCGCACCGCTACCACCCGCGCGTCGCGCGGAAGACGGCGCGGCGCAGCGCGCTGGCGCGCGTCGTCGACAAGCTGTTTCACGGCTCCCCCGAACAATTGATCACCCAGCTCGTCGAAGACGAGCAACTCTCGGCCGACGATCTGCGACGACTCCGTGCTCTGCTCTCCACGCAAGAGAAAAAGGGGAGGACCAAGCGATGATCGGCTCCTGGATGCTGTATGCCGTCGCCGTGAGCGCGCTGTTCACGGTCGCGGCGCACGCGCTCGAGCGCGTCGTCGTCGCGCGTGGTCGCCCGCGGCGAATGCTCTGGGTCGTCGCCATGACGCTGTCGCTCGCTTGGCCCGCCGTTACGGGCTTGCGCCGAGTCAGCGCCGATGCGGCGCTCCCCGTGACGGTGGCGGCCTTCACCATCACCGTTCCCGGACCTGAAGCCATCGTTCCCGCCGCGCGAACTCCGCTGCGCGGGGAACAGATCGACCGCGCTTTGGTCGTGCTCTGGGCCGCGTTGAGCGCATTGTTGCTCGTGCGGTTAGGGAGCGGCGTCGCCACGCTGCGGCGGGCAGGCCGGCGGTGGCGTCGCGAGGAGCTCGACGGAATGACGGTTTGCGTATCGCCGAACGTCGGGCCGGCGGTCGTTGGTCTGCGTTCGATGAACGTCGTTTTGCCGGAGTGGATTCTCGGCCTCGACGCGCCGTTGCGTGCGCTGGTGCTGCGACACGAGGAAGAGCATCGGAGCGCGCGCGACCCGTTCCTCTTGTTCGGAGCGGCAGCCGGCGTGTGTCTGATGCCGTGGAATCCGGTGCTCTGGATTCAAGCGCGACGACTTCGATTGGCAATCGAGCTCGATTGTGACGCGCGCGTGCTGCGCGCCCATCCGACGCCCGAACGATACGGATTGCTGATGCTCACGATCGCTCAACGTCGAAGCGTCGCGCCGACACTTTTTGCGCCGATGCTCGCGGAGCCGGCGACTCAATTGGAACGGAGGATACTCGAGATGCGGAACACGACACGACGGATCGCGCGTTGGACGGTTGTCGGAGGAACCGTGCTCGCCGCCGGCGCGGTAACGCTCGCCGGCTCGCTTCGGTCGGCCGGTGCAACCACGATGCGCGCGGTAAAGACAATGGGCTCGGAGATCGCCACGAACGCTCTGCCAGCCCGACCCGACGTTCGCTACCAGCAGGGCAACCCGGCGCCGCGGTATCCCGAAACGCTTCGCGCGGCGGGGGTCGAGGGATCAGTCGTCGTCGAGATTTCGACGGATGAGAACGGGATACCCGATACGGCGTCGATGCGCGTCGTGGCGACGACGCACGATCTGTTCGCGGCATCGGTACGCCAGGCGCTCGCCAAGTGGCGTCTCAGTCCGCGAGCGACTGTGCGGCTGCCGTTCCTTTTCGTGATGAGCAACAAGTCGGCGACCGACATCGCCTCGGTGCCACCGGGCACGGTGGTCGTGACGGCCGTTCCGGCGAGCAATCCTGGTGTGCACGTCACAGCTGCGGTGGTGACGACGGCACTTCCGCCCGCGGAACCTGCAGCCACGCGGGCGCCGGAGCGCGACGTGGTCCGGATTCGTCTCGATTCCGTCGGCCGCGCGCGTCCTGACGGTGATCCATTGATCGTCATTGACGGCGTACCCCAACCGCGCGCCGCGCGCGTGAATCCGCTCACGGGCAATCCGGACACACTCGTCACCATCTACTCGCGACCCCGCGCGACAGCCGAGGCGCAAGAGGTTCGCCAGATCGTGGAGGCGAGGAGGACAGAGGCAACGAAGGCAGATCCCACCTACTTCGAGTTCCAGGTTGAAAGACCCGGCACGCCGCAACCGGGAAACATGCCGCCGCGTTATCCAGACGAGCTTCGCGATGCGAAGATCGAAGGCCAAGTCCTCGTGCAGTTCGTGCTCGATACACTCGGGCATCCGGACATGGACACCTTCAAGGTGATCAAGTCGACGCACGATCTCTTCACGAACACCGTGAAGGCGTCGCTGCCGAACATGCTGTTCTATCCGGCGCAGGTCGGCGGACGGCCGGTCAAGCAACTGATTCAAATGCCCTTCAACTTCAACTTGATGAAGGACCCGAACTGAGGCCTACCGCGGGAGGCGTCGGCTGGTAGACTACTCCCGCATGCAGTCACCACGTCTCGTCGCCGTCACGAACGTCCCATCGCCGCTGCTATATCTCGGGGTGCGGACGTTCGCTGACGAGGCAGCAGTGGATTACGCGATCGCGCTCGAGCAGCACGAGCAGTATTGCGACGCGTTGCGGCGGTGCGGCTGTCGCGTGGTGCCGCTCGCGGTGAACCGCGAGTACCCCGACTCGGTGTTCGTCGAGGACACGGCGTTGGTGCTCGACGAGGCGGCGATCATGATGTCGCCGGGCGCGGCATCGCGACGCGACGAGCCGCGCGCGATCGAGCGTACGCTTCGTGAGTACCGGCGCGTCGTGCGGGTCGACCCGCCGGCGACGATCGACGGTGGCGACATCGTCCGCAGCGGCCGGCAACTCTACGCCGGCGAATCCCAGCGCACGAACGAGGCGGGGATCTCGGCCCTCACCGAACTGTCAGGGCAATTCGGCTACGCGGTCACGAGCATCCCCGTTTTCGGCTGCCTGCACCTCAAAAGCGCGTGCAGCGCCTTGCCAGACGGGCGCTTCCTCGTGAACGGCGACTGGATCGACGTGTCGCCACTGCCGCGGGACCGGCTGCTTCACGTGCCGCAGAGCGAACCGTGGGCCGGTGACGTTCTCGTGATCGGAGAACGGATCATTGTGTCGGACGCGTTTCCGGACACGATCGCCCTGCTCGAGGGCGAAGGATGGGAGGTAGTCCCAGTCGGCGTCGCGGAGTACGCGAAAGTCGAGGGAGGGGTAACCTGCTTGAGTCTCGTGTTCGAAGAGCACTCGCGCGACTGAGGTGCTATTTCCGCTTGTCCTTTGGGCGCGTTAGGCGCTCGCCGAGCAGGCCAAGCATGATCCCGAAGGGCACGTTGAGCGCGGCCATCAGCACCGCGAGCACCAGGCTGACGAGCGAGTAGGGGCGCGGCGCGCGCATGAGATTGATCGTCACCGCGGCGACGGCGGCGATGCAGCCGAGCGTGAATCCAAAGCGACCCGCGGCATCGATACGGGCTTTGATCCGCGGGTCGTCTTCCGGTTTGCGGCGAGGGACGTCCACGCCACAAAACTACACGAGATCAGTGCTCGGGCGACGTCCCCCTGACGAGCGGGAGGTTTCGGCGGGCCCAATCCTGGTATGACCCGTCGTAGAGCCTCGTCGGGTAACCGAGGGCGCGCGCGACCAAATAGGTCATGCTCGCGCGGTAGCCGACATAACAGTAGGTAACCACGGTATCACCGGGATGGGCCCGTTCGGCGTAGAGCTTCGCGAGCGCCGGTCGATCGAGGAACTCGCCATCGTTAGGGTTCTTGAAAAGCTGCTCCCATTGGAGCTGCTGTCCGCCCAGAAGGTGACCTTCGCTCGGCATGCCGTGCCGCTCTCCGGCGCCGACAAACTCACCGTCGGTGCGTGTATCGATCAGTGCCGTGCCCGGCTTTCCGAGGCGCGGCTGAACCCAGGCGGCGTCGACGACCAGCTCCGGGTGCGGCGCCGGCGCGTATGATCCTTTCGCGACCTTGGTGACTTCGGTTGTCACAGGACGGCCTTCCCGTTTCCACTTGGCGATGCCGCCGTCGAGGATCGACGGATGCACGTTGCCGAGATAGTCGAGAGTGAAGAACGCGCGCGACGCCATCGGGGCCATCTCACCGTAGATGATGACGCGCGAATTGGACGAGACACCGGCAGCCTCGAAAACGTCTTTCAGCTTGTCGACCCCGGGAAGCTCGGTGGACAGTCCGTCGCGTTGCGAGGCGATGTCCGTGTATTCGACGAAGCGGGCACCGGGGATGTGCTCGCCCCGCGCATATGCCGTGTCATGCCCGATGTAGAGCAGCACGAGCTTCGGATCGGACAAATGCTTGGCGAGCCACGCCGACGAGACGATGACCGAATCGTCGTCACCACGCTGCGCGACGACCGCCCGCGGGAGAATAGCGATGACGATCGCGGTCACTGCGGTTGATAAAGAGCGCAAACGAATCATCTGAACCACCGGATTGTGGGTTGGTCATCAACTATGCTTCGCCCGCCGCGAGAGCCAGCGCGACGGCATCGGCGTATTCCTTCCATCGGGCAGCCTCGGAGCGCAGGCGGCGACGGCCGGTCGCCGTGATCTTGTAGTACTTCGCCTCACGCCCGGTTTCGCTGACGCCCCAATCTTCCTCGAGCAAGCCTTTGCGCTCGAGGCGATGCAGCGCCGGATAGAGCGCGCCCTCCTGTACGGTGAGGGCGTCTTTCGTCGTCTGACGAATCCAGCGACCGATGGCATATCCGTGCATTCGCCCCTGGCTCACTGCTTTCAGAATCAGCACGTCGAGCGTTCCAACGAACAAGTCACTGCCACCCATCGGGTCGATCTCCTGGAGATGTTGATCAGCTCGCGCGAATCGTCGAGGCCGGGTCGATTGCCGTCGCGCGGCGCGCGGGCACGGCGCAGGCAAGCAAAGCGACGATGAGGAACACGACCGCGACACCGATATATGTCAGCGGATCGGTCGTTTGAACGCCGTATAGCAGACCGGTGAGCGAATGGGTTGTCGCTCGCGCGGCGAGGGCACCAAGAACGACGCCGATCAGCACGAGGCGTACACCCTGTCGAACGACGAGCACGAGGATGGTCTGTCGTTCGGCGCCAAGGGCCATGCGAATGCCGAACTCCTGTGTGCGTTGACTGACGGAGTACGCGATGACGCCGCCCAGTCCCGCGGCTGAAATCACTAACGCGAGGATCGCGAACGCGCTGAGGAGGGCGGTGGTGAGGCGTGGGGACGCGATGACATCTCGGCGCGCGTCCTCCAGAGTCACGACGTCGGTAACCGGTTGGTTCGGATCGACCTGGTGAACCGCTTGGCGGATCAGGTTCGAGGTCGTTGTGGGGCCGGTGCCGGCGCGTACGAGGACGCGAAGGTCGCGCGCTCTGGCCAACGTGAGCGGCAGATAGATCTGTTCGGGCACGTCGGCGGCGGGGCCGAACTGCCGCACGTCACCGGCGACACCGATGATCGTCGCCCATTTCTCTCCGTTGAAGGAGATTTGCTTCCCGACCGGATCGGTTCCCGAAAAGTACTTCTGCGCGGTGCTGCGACTCACCATGGCGACCGGCGCCGCCGTATCACGGTCCGCGGCAGTAAACGTTCTGCCACTGACGACCGGCACGCCGAGCACGGCGAAATAGTCGCGCGTGACGACACTCACTTCGGCCTTCGGGCGGTGAGAGCTGTCCGCAGCCTGTCGGTCGCGAAGCACGAACGTCGCCAAGTTCTGTGCGTTGGAGCTGCTCGCGGGAAATTCCGACGCCAACGCGACCGCCTTCACGGATCCGTCGGCGGACAGGCGCTCGATCAGGTCGTTTGTAAAACGCTGAATGGCGTCGAGGGTCGAGTACTTCGTGAAGTTGAGATCGACGCGCGCCGTTGCGACGTTCTGGGCCTCATAGCCCGGGCTCGTGGTCACCAGGCGCGCGAAACTCCGGATCATCAGTCCCGCGCCCATGAGCACCACAAAAGCGAGTGCAACTTCTCCGATGACGAGAAGACCGCGCAGCCGAACGCGCGCATTGCCGCTGGTCGTCGCGCCGCCATCGCGTAACCGGGAGACCACGTCCTTGCCTTGCGCGAAGACGGGGATCACGCCGAACGCGATTCCTGCCGCGGCGGCGAGAGCAAACGTGAACGCGGCGACCCGCCAGTCGAGGACGATCTCTTCGGCGCGCGGCGTGAACCGCGCCGTGTAGCGCGACAAGGCACCGATGACGCCCGCTGCTCCGGCGAGCCCCAGCGCACCGCCCGTCAGCGATAGCAGAATGCTTTCAGTGAGCAGTTGTCGAAGCAGACGTTGTCGACCCGCACCGATTGCAGTCCGAATGGCGAGCTCGCGTTGCCGCCCGAGGTGTCGAGCCAGCGTGAGGTGCGCGACGTTGATACACGCGACGAGCAGTACGAGGCCAGCCACGGCGAGTAACACGAGAAAGGCCGGCGCGGCGCTCTCGGTCATCGAGGCGCGAAGCGGTGTCACCTTGATGGAGGCGTCAGCGACCCCGCCCGTATAGGCCTCGGGGTACGCCGTGTGCCAGCGGGATTCGACCGCGGCTGCTTCACGCTGCGCGTCGGCGGGTTCCCTTCCCCGCGAGACGCGTCCGACGATCGCGACCATCCGCGCGGCCCGAGTGCTCTTCACCTTGGGTGATGATCGGAATGGGCAGGAGGAGGTCGGCATCCAGACGTCGTTCCGATCGGGATACGCCGGCAACGGGGGAAGCACGCCGATCACGAGATGCTGTCGGTCGTTCATCGTGAAGGTCTGGCCGACGATCGAAGAATCGCCGCCGAGCGCGGTCATCCAGAAGCGATAGCTCAACACCAGCACCGGAGCAGCGCCATCCTGGTCCTCACCCCGAATGAACGCTCGTCCAAGGAGCGGCCGGACTCCGAGTACGTCAAAGAAGTCGGCCGAGACCACGCCGGTCTGCACACGGCGCGGCTCGCCGTGGCCGAGCAGATCGAACGACATCGAGTGGTATTCGGCGACGCCGTCGAGCGACGAGAGCGACGCGCGGAAGTCCGCCGCCTCGGTGGGCGAGAATCCGATGTCACTGATAGTGAGCGACCGAACCGGGTGTTCGAGCGTGACGAGACGATCGCCATTGGCGTATGGCAGACGCCTCAGCAGCACGCCGTTGACCATACTGAAGATCGCCGTGTTGGCGCCGATGCCGAGGGCCAGTGTCACGAGGACGGCCGCGGTGAATCCCGGGGCGCGACGGAGCGTGCGCACGGCGTAGCGGATGTCCTGCGCGACCGAGGCGGCGTGGTCTCTCCAGTCCTTGCGCCGCACCGCGCGGCGTCGCTCGTTGCGCATCGCGGCCTCGACGAGTGTCGAATCGCCGAAGACGGCGATCGCCTCGGCGCGGGCGCGCTCGGGACTCATTCCGGCCGCCACCAACTCGCGCGTTCTCATGTCGATGTGGAACGCAATTTCGCTCGCGACATCGCGGCGCACGCCGCGCTCGCCAAAGCTTACCCGGAACACTCGCCTCAAGCGGCCTCCTGGCAGATGTCGTGAATCTGGGCCGCGATACCTAAGTGGTCAAGGTATAAGGCATAAGTCGGCTAGGGGTGGGACCGGAAGGCCCGGCCCCATTGCGAGGCGGCGCAATAACGCGCGGGTGGGGTCAGAGTCCGAAGAGGAAAATGATGGCGGTGGAAAGAAAGAACCGGCGTGGGGGGGGGGGGGTGCCGCCACCACCCCGCCGGGGGAGGGTGT
>JAICJQ010000102.1 GCA_025928335.1 Gemmatimonadaceae bacterium | reverse complement strand
CTACTGCAGCCCGTCGTGTTGCCGTATCTTCCACGCCAATGATTGCCATCGAGACGCGTGCACTTCGTAAGGTGTATCCCGCCCCGGCCGCACCAAAGCGTGGGCGGTCGTTCGGGCCACCGCCGATGCCCGGTTTTTCGACGCCCGGCGGCCCGCGCGGAGCGCCGGGCGGCGGTGAGATCGTCGCGCTGCAGTCGCTCGATCTCGAGATCAAACAGGGCGAGTTCTTCGGACTTCTCGGACCGAATGGCGCCGGGAAGACGACGACGATCGGTATTCTCACGACGCGCGTGAAACCGACCTCCGGAACGGCGCTCATCGGCGGCGCTGATGTCGCGTCGCAGGCCGTGCAGGTGCGCCAGCGCATCGGCGTCGTGCCGCAGCGGCCGAACCCCGATCGCAGCTTGAACGTTCTCGAGAACTTGCTCTTCCACGCGGCCTACTTCGGCATTCCCGCGGCGAGCTCGCTCCCGCGCGCCACCCAACTGCTCGAGCAACTCGGCATCGCCGACAAGGCGCACGCGAAAGTCGATGAGATGTCGGGCGGCCAGCAGCAGCGGTTGATGATCGCGCGCGCGTTGATCCACGAGCCGCAGGTCATCTTTCTCGACGAGCCGACCGTCGGCCTCGATCCGCAGACGCGACTTGCCCTCTGGGAGATCCTGCGCGCGTTGCACGGGGAAGGGCGCACGATCGTCATGACGACGCACTACATGGAGGAGGCGGACAAGCTCTGCGACCGCATCGCCATCGTCGACCGCGGTCAGTTGCTGGAGCTCGACACGCCGGCGGCGCTCAAGCAGCGCGCTCCGGGAGGCACGCTCGTTGAGGTCACGTTATCGCGGCCGATGGACGCGGTGCTCGAGCCGGTCAGGAAGCTCGAGGGCGTGCTCCGCGCTGAAGCGCAGGGGCCGCTCCTCCGCGTCTACAGCGATCGTGGCGGCGGTGTCATCTCGCCCGTGATTCAAGCCGCGGAGGACATGGGAGCGTCCGTGACGAACATTCACCTGACCGAGCCAAGTCTCGAGACCTTGTTCGTGGCCCGCACCGGGAGGAAGCTCGATTGACCACCGCCGTCGCCGCGCGCTCGGAGCCCGCGGTCCGCACGAATCACCAGGTCCGAGCATGGTCCGTCTTCCTCGCGTTGCTTCGGCGCGACCTTCGGGTCGCGCGGAAGGAGCTCGTCTTCTTCCTGATCCGAACGACGATGCAGCCGCTCCTCTTTCTCATCGTCTTCGGATACCTCTTGCCGAAGATGAGCTTCCTCGGCAAGGGGTATCAGACGGCGCTTCTTCCCGGGATTCTCGCCGTCAGTCTGAGTCTGTCGGCGATTCAATCGGTCGCGTTGCCGATGGTGCAGGACTTTGGTTGGACGAAAGAGATCGAGGATAGGCTGCTCGCGCCGGTCTCGACGCAATTGGTCGCGGCCGAGAAAATCATCGCCGGCGTTTTGCAGGGTATGATTGCCGCGGCGTTCGTGCTGCCGATCGCGCGCCTGGTCATGGGGCCCATTCCCGATCTCACGTTGTCGCACGGTGGAGAAGTGCTCCTCATCGTGCTTCTCGGGTCGCTCGCCTTCTCGTCGCTCGGCATGTGGCTGGGAACGGCGATCGCGCCGCAGCAGATCGGGCTCATGTTCAGCGTAATTATCGCGCCGATGCTCTTCTTCGGGTGCGCGTACTATCCCTGGCGCGGTCTCGATGTCGTGCCGGTGCTCAAGTACGTCGTGCTCATCAATCCGATGGTGTATGTGTCGGAGGGAATGCGTGCCGCGCTGACGCCGGCAGTGCCGCATATGCCGTTCTCCATCGTAGCGATCGCGCTCATCATCGTGGCGTCGGGTTTCTGGACGCTCGGCATGCGCAGCTTCTACAAACGCGCTATCGGATGACCGACGCCCCTCCGGCCGATCCTATCGCGCGCTTCGTGGGGCTTTTCGAAGAGGCCAGGTCCCTCCCGCGCACGGTCCTTCCCGAGCCTACCGCATTTGCGCTCGGCACGGTGGATGAGCGGGGAAACCCCAGCGTGCGAATCGTGCTCCTCAAACACGTGGATGACGAAGGATTCGTGTTCTACACGAACTTCGAGAGCCGCAAGGGTCGTGAGCTGCTCGGCGCAAAGCGCGCCGCGCTCTGTTTCCACTGGCAGCCGCTGGAGGTTCAGGTGCGCGCCGAGGGGCCGGCGCGTCCCGTTACGGCGGGCGAAGCGGACGCGTACTTCGCGTCGCGGGCACGTGGGAGTCAGATCGGCGCGTGGGCGTCGCTGCAGAGCCAGCCGATGACGTCACCGGATGCGCTCGATCGGCGTGTCGCTGAGATGGAGGAGCGTTTCGCCGGTCGCGAGGTGCCACGGCCACCGCACTGGTCCGGCTTCCGCGTCGTGCCGGAGCGGATCGAGTTCTGGAAGAACATGCCGAGCCGTCTGCACGTGAGGCACCTGTACCGGCGTGAGCGCTCGGGCTGGAGTGTTCAGCAGCTGTACCCATAGGCGCCGAGTCACCGAGTCGCTGTATTATTTTCACGACATGGCTACTCGCATCGCCCCTCCCGACGTTGTTCCGGCAGAAGCGGTCCCGCCTTGGTCGATCGACTCGGCGCGCGCCCTCTATAACATCGAGGGGTGGGGCGCGGGGTTCTTCGACGTCAACGAACGCGGGCATATCATCGTGCGCCCGGACAGGGAACGCCCGGACCACATGATCGACCTCTTCGAGATCGCGAATGATCTCGAGGAGCAGGGCGTTGCGCTGCCGGTGCTGCTGCGTTTCTCCGACATTCTTCGCTCGCGCATCGAGCAGCTGGCGACGCGCTTCGAGCAGGCGCGAGAAGAATTCGGCTATACCGGCGGCTACACGACGGTTTACCCGATCAAGGTCAACCAGCAACGGCACGTCGTCGAAGAGATCGTCGAGTTCGGGAAGGGCCATGGCGTCGGCCTCGAGTGCGGCAGCAAGCCCGAGTTGCAGGCGATCCTTGGCCTCGGCGAAAACACGGATCACATCATCGTCTGCAACGGCTACAAGGACGAGGAGTTCATGCGCCTCGCCCTCATGGGCCAGAAGCTGGGCCACCAGGTCTACATCGTGATCGAGCAGCTGAGCGAGATCGACGTGCTGCTGCAGGTCGCCGAGGAGATGGATGTGACGCCGACGGCCGGCGTGCGGATCAAGCTGGCGTCGCGCGGTTTTGGGCGATGGAAGGAAAGCGGGGGAGAGAAGTCGAAGTTCGGGCTCAACTCCGCGCAGCTCATGCAAGCCATCGACAAGCTCCGCGCGGCGAACAAGCTCGACATCATCAAGCTGATCCACTTTCATCTCGGCTCGCAGATCACCGACATCCGTTTCATCAAGCTCGGGCTGACCGAGTTGACGCGCTTCTACGTCGAGCTCCGGAAGCTCGGTCTCGACGTGAACTATGTGGATGTCGGTGGTGGACTCGGCGTCGACTACGACGGAACGAATTCGACCTCCGACGCGAGCGTGAATTACTCGCTCTCGGAGTATGCGAACGACGTCGTCTACACGCTCGCCGAAGCGTGCCGGGAGCACGAGATCCCGATGCCGCACATCATCAGCGAATCGGGACGCGCGCTGACGGCGCACCACGCGCTGCTCCTGCTCAAGGTGATCGACGTCGAGTCGCAAGGCGACCGGCCGGTGCCCGAGCTGACGGACGACGACCACCAACTGCTGCACGAGATGGTCGCCGATTATCGCGACGCATCGCGTAAGAACGTATCGAAGCGCCGGGTGCGCGAGATCTTTCACGATCTCACCTTCGACAAGGAACGCGCGCAGGAGATGTTCAACAGCGGCGTCCTCACGCTTCGCGAGCGCGCCATCGCCGAGCAACTCTATTTCGCGACGCTCAACGTCCTTGCACGTTCGATCGAACGCAATCGCGACGATTTCATCGACATCGTCGCCGACATGGACGCGACGCTCGTCGACCGCTACTTCTGCAACTTCTCGCTCTTCCAGTCGCTCCCCGACAGCTGGGCGATCGACCAGATCTTCCCGATCGTCCCGATCCACCGCCTCGACGAAGCGCCGACGCGTCGCGGCACGATTCAGGACGTCACCTGCGACTCGGACGGGAAGATCGACCGTTTCGTCGGTGATCCGGACGGCGCGGCCAGTATGGTACTGCACGAGTTCCGCGACGGCGAGCCGTACATGCTCGGCGTGTTCCTCACCGGCGCGTACCAGGAGATCCTTGGCGACCTTCATAACCTGTTCGGCGATACGAACGCCGTGCATATCCGGCTCGCGTCGAACGGCAACTACGAGGTGACGGACCTCGTGCACGGTGACACTGTCACCGAGGTGTTGAACTACGTGCAGTTCCGCGCCACTGACCTGTTGCAGACGTTCCGGCGGAAAGTTGGGGCCGCGAAGCATTTGAGCCGGCAAGAGGCCAACACCTTCATCGCGGATTACGTGGCGGGACTCGAGGGGTATACGTATCTCGAGGGGGACGCCGCGCAGTAGTTCGTGCCGCCCCGGCGGAACTACTTGACGCAGAGCCGCAGAGGTGCAAGAGTCGCAGAGGAGGGCCGATGGCGCTCACGCCTCCGCGCACAACGAGCCCGGACGAACGTTCCTTTCGAACAGCCGCTCAGGATCCTTCTCGCGACTTCCCGAGCGTCGGTTCCAAAGAGAAATCCCGGCTCCCGGTGACAAGCGCTTGAACGGCCATTTGGAGCCCTCTGCGACCTGCGTCCTCTGCGCCTCTGCGCCAAGTAGTAAGGCCGCGGCGCCGGAAACCGTCCAAACGGTCTGCCGAGATGGGCTGTCCAATCGCCTGATGCCCTCCACTCGGATGCCCGCATGCGGAACGTGAAGCTCGCCTTTCGAACGCTGTTCAAGAACCCATTCATCGCGATCGTCGCGGTGCTGTCACTCGCCCTCGGCATCGGCGCGAACGCGGCGATTTATTCGCTCTTCAACGAGCTCCTGCTCCAGCCGCTGCCGGTCACCGATCCGGGCCGGCTTGTCAACTTCAAGGGACCGGGGCCGCAGTACGGCAGCAACTCGTGCAACGATGCCGGCGACTGCGATGAAGTGTTCTCGTACCCGATGTTCCGCGACCTTCAGAAGGCCAACACGGCGTTCAGCGGCATCGCCGGTCACTTCCTCTTCGGCGTGAACCTCGGCATGACGGGCCAAACGCCCGTCAACGGTCGTGGCGTCTACGTCTCGGGAAACTATTTCTCGGTGCTCGGGCTCCGTCCGGCGCTCGGGCGGTTGCTGATGCCGTCCGACGATGAAACGATCGGCGGAAATTACGTCGTTGTGCTGAGCTATCCGTTCTGGGAGACGAACCTCGGCTCGGACCCGTCGGTGATCGGCAAACAGATCACTGTCAACGGCCAGCAGCTCACCATCCTCGGCGTCGCGCCGAAGGGGTTCACCGGGACGACGCTCGGAACGCGTCCCTACGTGTTTGCTCCGATCAGCATGCGCGGCGTGCTGACGCAGGGCTGGACCGGCTTTGAGCGACGTGACAGCTATTGGGTCTATCTCTTCGGTCGTCTCAAGCCTGGCGCGACGATCGACCAAGCGACGGCGTCGGTCAACACCGTCTACCACACACTCGTCAATGACGTCGAGGCGCCGCAGCGAAAGGGGATGAGCGCCAAGACGATGCAGGAATTCCGCGACAAGAAGGTCGTCCTGTCGGAAGGGCAGCGTGGCCAGAGCAGCATCATCAAACAATCACGAACGCCGATGACGCTGCTGCTGTCGATCACCGCTATCGTCCTGCTCATCGCCTGCGCCAACATCGCCAACCTGCTCCTGGCACGCGCCGCGAATCGCACCATGGAGATGGCGGTTCGTCTCTCCCTCGGCGCAGCGCGACGGCAGCTGATCGCCCAGCTGCTCACGGAGTCGCTCCTGCTCGCTCTCCTCGGTGGTGTGGCCGGGCTCGTCGTCGCTCACTGGACCCTCATCGGCATCACCTCGATGCTTCCGCCGCAGGTCGTCGCCGGATTGACCTTCAACTTGAGCGGTCCGGTCCTTCTGTTCACCGCGGTGGTGTCGCTCGGAACCGGGTTCCTGTTTGGCATCACACCGGCGTTGCACAGCACGCGTCCAGATCTTGTCACCGAACTGCGCAACAATTCCGGGAAATTGTCTGGGAGCCGCGGCGCGGCGCGCTTTCGCGCCAGCCTGGTGACGGCACAGATCGCGCTGTCGATGGCGTTGCTGATCGCCGCTGGACTGTTCATCAAGAGCCTGCGCAACGTGAGTCGCGTCGATCTCGGGATCAACATCGACAACATGGTCACGTTCGGGATCTCGCCGGCCCGGAGCGGTTACGACTCGACGCGATCACTCCAACTCTTTGGTCGCGTCGAGGAAGTACTCACGTCGCTGCCCGGTGTGTCGGCAGTGACTTCGTCGGGGATCCAGCTTCTCGCCGGCAACAATTGGGGCGAAGGCGTATCCGTCGAAGGCTTCAAGAAAGATCCGGACACCGATGTCGGTTCACGCACGAACGCCGTCGGCCCGAGCTACTTCCATGTGCTCGGGGTGCCACTGCTCTCCGGACGCGACTTCACGGCGCTCGACGGCTCCGGCGCGATGAAGGTCGCGATCGTCAACGAGGCGTTCGCCAAGAAGTTCGGGCTCGGGCGAAACGCCGTCGGCAAAAAGATGTCGATGGGCAACGACTCGCTCGATATCACGATCGTCGGGCTGGCGAAGGATTCGAAGTACTCTCAGGTGAAGGACAAGATTCCGCCGGTATTCGTCAGGCCGTACCGGCAGTACGGCCGCGTGTCGAACCTGTCGTTCTACGTGCGGTCGTCGCTTCCGCCGGCCCAGATCCTCCGCGCGATCCCACCGGCCATCAAGCGGGTCGACCCGAATCTTCCTGTCGAAGGGCTGAAGCTGATGCCGCAGCAGGTCGCCGACAACGTCTTTCTCGATCGGATGATCTCGACGTTGTCCGCGGCGTTCGCGGTCCTCGCTACGCTGCTCGCCGCGGTGGGTCTCTACGGTGTTCTCGCCTACTCCGTGGCCCAGCGAACGCGAGAGATCGGCGTTCGCATGGCCCTCGGCGCGAACGGCGGCCGAGTGCGCCGCATGGTGCTCATGCAGGTCGGGCGCATGGCGCTCATCGGCGCCGTCATCGGGATCGCCGGGGCGCTGGGGATCGGCAAGGCGTCCCAGTCGCTGCTCTACCAGTTGGACGGACACGATCCGACGGTGATCGTGCTCTCGGTGCTCGCGCTAGCCGCCGTGGCGTTCTGCGCCGGGTTCATCCCCGCGCTGCGCGCGAGTCGGATCGACCCGATTCACGCTCTGCGCTACGAGTAGTCGCGCCTCAACGAAGCAGACCGCGGATGCGATCGGCGTAGCCGCGGCTCGACGTGAGCTTGGCACCGCCGGCCATCGTGACGAGATAATCGGCGTTGTCCTGTACCTGAATGGACGCGATGCGATCGATCGCGACGATCGTCGAGCGGTGGATCCGGACGAACGTCGCTTCGTCGAGCCGCTCCTCGGCGGCCTTCATCGTCTCGCGGAACGAGACGCGATCGGTCGCCCGTCCACAACCGCACATAGTTTCCGTCGGCCTCGATCCAGTCGATGTCGCTCGTCTTGATGAAATAGTGCTTGGCGCCGCGCCGAGCGGCGAACCGTACGAGCGGCGTGGCACGCGTCTCACCGGCTCGCGCCGCGAGCGAACGAACCGCGGTGTCGGAGCTCGGACGGGATTCGCCGTACCGGGAGACCACGCGAGAGACGGCCGCGTCGGGTCGCTCGGCGTTCACCGGCTTGAGCAGATAGTCGACCGCGTCTACTCCGAAGGCGCGAATCGCGTACGCGTCGCACGCGATGACGAAGACGACCGCGGGAAGCACGTCGTCATCGAGGGCGGCGATCACCTGAAAGCCGTTCAGCTCAGGCATCTGAATGTCAAGAAAGACGAGATCCGGACGCTGTTCGACGATGAGATCGAGCGCGCCGCGGCCGTCGCCGGCTTCACCGCCGAGCTCGAGACGATCATCGCCACGTACGAGGTCGGCGACACGCTGTCTGGCAAGCGCCTCGTCGTCAACGACGAGCGTGCGCAGCCTCATCGTGCTTCGTCTTCCCGGTTGGCTTCGTGAAACGGCACTTCGGCGCGAACTGTGAATCCTCCCTCGGCCGAGCGCCTGGTGTCGAGACGCTGCGCGTTTTCGACCCCGAGATCGCCTTCGTACACGCGAGTCCGCGCGTCGATCGCATGCGCCGCGATGGCCACCGTGAGATACGGCAGAGCGTCCGCGCGCGCCGGCTCAACCAGACGAAGCATGGCGCCGACGCAAAGAACCCGTACCAGATCAGACACCCGACGCCGAGGCTTCGCAGTAACTCTCCAGGCGAATTCGGATCACTCTTCATCCGCGGCAGCGCACCGCTTGGAATCGGAGGCGCAGGAACAAATCGCGAGGCGACGAACGTCAGCAGCGACAGCAGGGCCGCGGCGATCACGACGCTCCACAGCAGCCGGGCGCCGAGCACGAGCGCCACGACCTATGAGATGACGGCGAAGACCCCCACGACAGCGATCGCCAGCGCGAGAAATCGAACGCGGTGAACACCGTCGCCCCCAACCGCCAGGAGCGAAGCTGGGGGTCGATGAAATCCTGATATTGACGGACGTGGGCGTAGAGACGCGTTGCACTGGTCGCCTGAATGGCTCGCTGGATGCGCGGCGTCCGCGGCGTCCGCGTCGCCGCGTACGCGAACGAGCAGTCCCATCGTGTGTGGCGCGTCGGGGATCGGCGGCGCGGGAATCTGGGCGAACGGAAGGCAATACTGCATCGGCCGATCTTCGTTGTTCTCGGGTCGCAGTGAGCGCGCTCGCGAATCTCGTACGACCCCGCCGACTCGGCGGCACTCTGCGCCGTCAGCGGGATTTCCTTCGCCCGTCGGTGGAAAAGTCGAAAAGCCGACACGCACGCACTGGCCGAGCGGCGACGCAGTCGGCCAGACGGTTTTCGCCATCGTCTCGTTCACGAGGACGCCGGATCCGCTCGGCCGATGCGAAGATGTCGAAGCAACGGCGCGGCGGTCAGCCCCTGCACGAGAATGGAGAGCACCACGACGCCAATCGTCATCTCGACGACGAGCTCGCGCTGCGGCATCGTGGCCGGAAGGCTCAGCGCGAGCACCATGGCGAGGCTTCCCCGCAGTCCGCTCCACGAGAGCATCGCTGTCCAGGCTTTCGGCAATCGTTGCGACGCCGGCACGGCCGCGACAACCGCGTACGTCGCCATGAACCGCGCGATCGTCACGACGACGAACGTTAGAACGATCGGAAGCCATGAGCGAAGGAGCGATCCGACGCCGGCCTGAAAGCCGATGAGGAGAAAAACGATGGAGTTGAGCGCGAAGGCGACGTAATCCCAGAAGCTGTGCAATGCGTGTCGGGCCGCGGGCGCGATCGCGCGCCGCGACGGCTCATCACCGACGAGCAGGCCGGCGGTGACGACGGCGATCACACCGGAGGCATGGATCGCCTCGGCAACGATGAACGAGCCGTACGCTGTGACCGCGGTAACGGTGATGATGACACGCGCATCGTCCGTCCAGGTGACGAGCCGACGAGTGGCGAGCCCCACGCCGGCGCCGAGCGCGATCGCCGCCGCGATGGCATATAAGAATGTGCTCGCTGCGTTGAGAACGCTGGGATGCTCGCCGAGCACGAAGGCGGCAGTCGTTGTGAATGCGACGGCGGCGGTGCCGTCGTTGAGCAGGCTTTCGCCCTCGATCAATACGCCGAGGCGCGCGGGGGCACCGAGCGAGCGGACAAGCGAAACGACCGCGATCGGATCGGTGGCGGCGATGAGCGTCGCGAAGACGAATGCCGGCCCCCACGCGATCGCGGCGCCGGTCAGCGGGAACGCGAACACCAATCCTGCCGCAACGATCAATGTGGCGACGATCACGCCGGGGAGCGCGAGCGAAATTATGGTGAACCGGTTCCGCCAGAATTCATCGGCGTCCAGCTCGACCGCGGCCTCGAAGATCAGGCCGGGCAAAAAGACCGCGAAGAGTAGTTCCTTCGTCAGCGCCGGCGGATGGAGTAGTCCCGTGAGCCCGAGCGCGAGCCCCGCGATGACCAACGCGATCGAGTAGGGCAGGTCGAGCTTGCGCGCGACGAGCGCGACGAGCGCCGCGACGACGAGCAGGAGGACGATGGTTCCGCTGAGTGCCATCGACGGATGGGGGATTGGTTCGTTCGGGCGCTGGCTCAAGGTAATATCGTCGGGCGAGCGTCTTCCCAAGCGAAGGGCCGCGCGTCAGCTTGGCGTCGTCAATCACTCCTCCGACCATGAAACACTCACTCCTCGTTGGCGCGCTGTCGCTCGCCGGCTCGGCGATCGGCGCGCAGAATTCGCCGATTCGTCCTCCCGATTCGACGGCGATCACCATTCATGCAGCCCGGATGTTCGATGGTCGCGGTGTGAAGGAGGACGTCCTGGTGACCGTCCGCGCCGGCCGCATCGAGCGCGTCGAAGCGAACGTCGGCACACGCGGCAGGTCGGCGACGCATGATCTCGGCGCGGCGACGCTGCTTCCGGGGTTGATCGACACGCACGTCCATCCCGGCTGGTACATCAACCGTCGCGGCGCGCTGCATGGGCGTGACGACGACACCCCGGCGCAATCGGCGCTTGCCCGAGCGGGAAATCTGTATGTCACGCTGATGGCAGGATTCACGACAATTCAGAGTCTCGCCGGTCCGGAGGACCTCGACCTGCGCGACGCCGTCGCGCGCTGGCAGATTCCCGGCCCGCGCATTCTCACGTCGATCGTGCAAATCAGCGACAGTTCGCTGAGCGTAGATTCGCTGCACAGTCTCGTGCGTGCACTCAAGGTGCGCGGCGCCGACGTGATCAAGCTCTTTGCGTCGGCGGGACTCGGCGCCGGAGGACAACAGACCTTCTCCGATGCCAAGCTCGCCGCGATCTGCGGTGAAGCGAAGGCTCAGGGCTTACGCTCTGTCGTCCACGCGATCAGCGCGGCGAGTGTCCGCGCGGCCACGCTCGCCGGGTGCACGGAGATCGAGCACGGAACGTTCGCGACGAAAGCGGAGCTGGAGCTGATGGCGAGCCGCGGCACGATCTTCGACCCGCAAGTGTGTCTTGTCTTTCAGAACTACATCGATCATCGCGACGTATACAGCCGCTCTGGATTCACCCCGCAGTCGTTCGAAGCGCTGGCGAACGCCATCCCGACGGCGACGGCGATGTTCAGGCAGGCGATCGCAACGCCGGGGCTGAAGGTGGTCTTCGGAACCGACGCCGTCGCCCTCGCTCACGGGCGCAACGCCGATGAGCTCCTCTGCCGTGTGCGCGCCGGGCAACGTCCGACGGACGCGTTGATTTCGGCGACGTCGGCCGCTGCGTCGGCGCTCGGATTGGGAGATCACGTTGGGCAGATCGCGAACGGCTACGATGCCGACCTGATCGCCGTGCGCGGAGATCCGACGCGCGAGATCGCGGCGATTAGAGATGTCGTATTCGTGATGAGGGGAGGGGTAAGGTTCGCGGCACCATAACGGGCCAGGCAGGCGTCGTCATGCGCGGCGATTCGAGATCGCGACGTCGAGAGCGAGTCCAGGTGCGAGTAACAAGTTGCGGGGTATCAGGCGTGAGGAACACCTGCTGCGGCTTGTCCTCACGCCTGTCAACTCGCTACTGACACCTCGAACCTGGACTCGTCGCCGGCGTCGAGACGCATGCCCGCCGAGGCAACCTCTCCCTACGTCAGCCTCGGAATCGGTGCGCTACCGCATCCCAGTTCACGACGTTCCACCACGCCGTGATGTAGTCGGGCCGACGGTTCTGGTACTTGAGATAGTAGGCATGCTCCCAGACGTCGAGGCCGAGGATCGCGCGCTTGCCGTCCATCAGCGGGTTGTCCTGATTCGGCGTGCTCGTGATCGACAGCTTTCCACCGTCGTTCACCAGCCAAGCCCAGCCCGAACCGAAGCGAGTGCTCGCTGCGGCGGCGAACTGCTCCTTGAACTTGCTGAAGTCGCCGAACGATTGCTTGATCGCGTCGGCGAGCGCGCCCGACGGTTCGCCGCCTTTGTTCGGACCCATCAGCTCCCAAAACATGCTGTGGTTCCAATGACCGCCGCCGTTGTTTCGCACGGCCGTCCGCACCGCTTCCGGGACGCTGTTGATGCCACGCATGAGATCGTCGAGCGATCTGCCCTGCAGCTCGGGCGCCTTCTCGATCGCGGCATTCAGGTTATTGACGTACGCCTGATGATGCTTGGTGTGGTGGATCTCCATCGTGCGAGCGTCGATGTGCGGCTCCAGCGCGTCGTTCGCGTACGGCAGAGCGGGCAGTGTGAAAGCCATTACGATCTCCTTGCTCTGAACCAACCGATGATTCCCGGCAGAATCGAGACGAAGACGACGATGACGATCATCGTCTCGATGTGCTGATCGACCCCCGGAATGTAGCGCCCCAGGAAGTAGCCGATGAACAACATGCTCCAGATCCAACCCAAGCCGCCGATGACGTTGTAGATCGTGTAGCGGCGGTACCCCATTTGCGCCATACCGGCCACGACGGGCACGAAAGTCCGGACAATCGGCATGAAACGGGCAATGACGACTGTTTTGCCGCCGTGCCGTTCGTAGAACTCGTGGGCGCGATACAGATGCTTCTTGTTGAACAGCAACGAATCGTCACGACGAAACAACCGGTGGCCACTCGCGTTGCCGATCGCGTAGCCGGCGGTGTTGCCGATGATCGACGCGACGGTGAGCATCAGCCCGAGCAGCCAGACGTTGAACACGCCCGTCGTCGCCGCGAGGAGGCCCGCCGTCACGAGCAGAGAATCGCCCGGCAAAAAGAAGCCAATCAGCAACCCCGTCTCGGCGAAGATGATCGCCGTCAGCCCAGCGTAGCCACCCCACGCGATGATGCTGCGAACGTCGCGTATTTGGTGTATCCAGTCGAGCAGCGTGTGCATGCAGCGTGTCGTGGGTGGGTGGTCGGGGCGGGGAAGGAACGATGAGCACACAAAGTTCCCCGCCTCGTGGCACGGAATCAACCGCCGGCACTGATCGCTGGAGCGCACTTGCCGACCAGGCGATGTTGCTTCCCGAGCGGCGCCGCGGCCGATGGTGGAGCAGGTCGGGGCTCAGCGCGCGTGCCGAACACCTGCTCGATGGACTCGCCGGGTTCGTCGTCTTGGCGCTCGCCAGCGGCTGGCTGTGGAGCTTCAACGCGGCGCGCTCGGCGCCGCGCTCGGCCCTCGCGTCGGTCGGACTTCCGTCTCCGGTGACGACGATCGCGCACGCGTTGACCGAACCGCGCGCGCCGACCACCGCATATCTCACCGGCGCGGCACTCGACGCCGTCACGGCGCGCATGCTCGCATCATCGCGCGGTGTCAGCGGCAAATTGCGCGCGAGCTTTCAGACGCAGCCCGCCCCAATCACGCCGGACTCGCTGCCTCCCGGCGGCTCGCTCTCCTACGCCCGCGGGAGCGAGGTCGCCTCGCAACCGAAGGGCGTCGGTATCTGGCGCGTGTTGCTCACCATCGGCAACGCGATGCGCCCCGTGAGCAGTTTCAACGTCATCGCCGAGCTCCCGTTCAACGCCAAGAAGAACGGCCGCATCGGGCTGTACTACATCGGGAACTGGCCGAACGAACGAGGCGCGACGGGACCGTCCAAGGCACCGAATGGCGCGTACGGAAATCCCGCGGGGTTCATCGAGGTGACCCCGGAGAATGCGGACACGCCGGTCTCCGAGCATTTCAAGCTTCGCGACTTCCTGACGCACGACCAGCCGAACGTCTGGCCGAAGTATTTGGTGCTGCGACCGCAGCTCGTCGATAAGCTCGAGCTCGTCCTCAGCGACCTCGAGGCGCACGGCTTCGACGTGCATGGCGTGAAGGTCATGAGCGGCTTTCGAACTCCGCAGTACAACGCGACGGGCGGCAACACCGGGGGTCGAGCCAACCTCAGCCGCCACATGTACGGCGACGCGTCGGACATTTACATCGACAATGACGGCAACGGTCAAATGGACGACCTCAACCATGACGGCCGGATTTCGATCGACGACGCCCGCGTCATTGCTCAGGCCGTCGACCGCGTAGAAGCGGCTCATCCGGAGATGGTGGGTGGGGCAGGCGTCTATACTGCCGCGCCCGGGCACGGACCTTTCATTCACATCGACACGCGTGGCTATCGTGCGCGCTGGTCGGGGACCTCAGGAGGCTGAAGTGGCGGAGCATCGAAGGGTGTCGGACGAGGGAGTCGTCGACGACGTCAGCACGACCGGGGTGCCCGTCGACGGCACGGAAGCCAAGGCGGAAGCCAAGGCGGAAGCCAAGGCGGAAGCCAAGGCGGAAGCCAAGGTGGAGCGCGACAAGGATCGCGAAATCCGCGAGGTTCGCGCGACCGATATCGAGCCCTATACCGGCCTCCGATATCTGTCGAAGCTCTTCCGGTTCATGGCGGTGATTCTCATCCTGCTTCTCGTCGCCGAGGTGGCGACGGGTGTGTACACGCAGGGGTCGGCGTCCATTCCAACACTGCTCGGTGAGGCGAGTCGGCTCATCGTGCTGGCGGGCGTCTTGTGGGGCACCGGGGACCTTGCGCACCTGCTGATCGACGTTGGCCATGACGTCCGCGCGGCCCGGATTCTCGTGGCGCGCGTCCTCTACAACTCCAAGCCGAGTCTCACGCTCAGCCGATCGGGTGGGGCGATGTCGCGTGTCGATCGCCCGAGTGATGCCCTGGTCGATCGGGCGAGTCGTCCGAGACTGGCCGACCGCGATCCGGACGACGGTCCGCCGATTCCGTGAATGGGCTCAATCCGGTACGACTGTTGCCTACTGCCGAGCCGAACGTTGGGTTGAACTCAACACGGAATGGGAGACCGACATCATGCTCATCACACTCGCCATCGTTCTGATCATCCTGTGGGCGCTTGGCTTTCTCGCTTTCCACGTCACGAGCGGCCTGATTCACATCCTGCTCGTCATCGCGCTGATCGTCATCGTGTGGCGGTTGGTGACGGGACGTCCGGCAGTGTAGCGTTCGAACACGTGAACGCGGGCGCGCTTGCGCCGGCAGCGGGGCCGTGGCGAGATTCGCCGCGGCCCCGTCGCTGTTTCCGTCCTTCCATCGCGCCCACGGCGCACGCGCATGCCGCTCGACGTCCACGTCGTCACGCACACCCATTGGGACCGAGAGTGGTACCACCCCGCCGGGCGCTTCCGCCAGCGTCTGGTCGCGCTGATCGACGAGCTGCTGGACGCGCCGCCCGGCACCGAGGAGAGCTTTCTGCTCGACGGCCAGGCGATCGTGGTGGAGGATTACCTCGCCGTCCGCCCCGAGCGTCGTCAGTCGTTGGCGGCGTTGCTGCAGGGCGGGAGGATCGAGGCGGGGCCGTGGTACGTGCTCGCCGACGAGCTCATTCCCAGCGGAGAGGCGCTCATCCGCAACCTGCTCGCGGGAAAGCGCGCCCTCGCGGCGCTCGGCGCGGAATCGCCGCCGGTGCTGTACTGTCCCGACTCGTTCGGGCACCCTGCGGCGCTGCCGGAGCTCGCCGCCGGGTTCGGGCTGCCGCTCATCATCGCCTGGCGCGGCCTCGGCGGTCGCCGGTGGCCCTCTGGCGATCTGTTCGAGTGGCGAGCGCCGAGCGGGGCGTCGGAGTTCCTCTTTCACCTGCCACGCGATGGCTACGAGCTCGGCTCATCGCTTCCGACCGACGAGGAGCGTGCCGCCGAGCGATGGCGCCGACTTCGCGGCGAGCTGGCGTCGCGCTCCACCACGGGGGTGCTGCTCGTCCAGAACGGTGCCGACCATCACGCACGCCAGCGTGGCCTGGAGACCGCCCTCCAGGCGCTGGCGCGTGCCGCTCAACCGGATCTGGCGCATGCGAGCAGCCTGACGAGATTCGCCGGAGCGCTCGCCGCAAAGGCCGGCGCCGCGCGGCCCCCCCGCATCGAGGGAGAGCTGCGCGATTCCTACGGCTACACGTGGGCGCTCCAGGGAACGCTCGCCACGCGCGCCGCACAGAAGCGCGCCAACGCGACCGTGGAGCGCGCGCT
>JAICJQ010000280.1 GCA_025928335.1 Gemmatimonadaceae bacterium | reverse complement strand
TTGTCTGAACGAGCATCACGAACGCACTCGCGTTCCACAGTTGCGCGGTGTTCGACCGCGGGTAGGCGCCCGGTGACGCGCGCTCCCGCCGCGCAAATCCGCCGACGCATTCAGGAATTCTGAAATCAGGATACAGCTGTGCGAGCTCGAACATCGAGCGCGTGACCTGGAGGGCACGCTCGTCAAAGCCGAATCGGCGGAGACCGAACACGATCGTCGCATTCTCCACCGCCCAGATGCTGCCGAGGTGGTATTCGAGCGGGTTGTACGCCACATGGTCGCTCGACAGCGTGCGAACCATCCATCCGCTGTACATGTCGGGTTGAAAGAGGCGGTCCACGGTCCGTGGCAGATGTTCGTCATCGATGATTCCTGTTGCGACACACTGCCCGACGTTGGATGACAGCGCGCGAACGAGCCGCTTCTCAGGATCCATCGCGAGCGCGAAAAAGCTGTCGTCCTCGAGCCACCAGTCGCGGTTGAACCGAGTCTTGAGCTCGGATGCGCTGGCCCAGTAGGCGCGTGCATCGTCGTCCCGGTCCATAATGCGGCACAGCACCGAGAAAATCTGTTGCGCGGCGAACCAGTATCCCTGGAGCTCGCACGTTCCGATCGGAGGCTCGACCGCCGAGCCGTCGTCGTACAGAATGGCGTTGCCGCTGTCCTTCCAGCCCTGATTTTTGGTTCCTTTGGGGGAGCGTGTCAGATATTCGAGATATCCGTCGCCATCCATGTCGCCATAGTCGCGTGCCCAATCGAGAATGCGCCGCGCGACGTCCCAGTGCTTGACGAGCAGCGCCTTGTCGCCAGACCATGCATAGAGCTGCGCGAGCGAGACGATGAACATGAGCGGGCTCGCGTAATCCGCGTAGTATGCAGAGTATGGATTGATGTCGAGACGCGCGAGCGGGCCCTGACGAACCTGATATGGTATCCGGCCCGGCTGGGCGTCGCGCCAGTCGTCCGTTCGAGAACTCTGAAGCCTGCCAAGCCGCGTGAGGCCAGCATCGAGGAACTCGCCACGGTCGATCATGGCCGCTTGCCAGCCGGCCGTGAACGCGTCCCGTCCGAAGAGAGCGGGGTAGAGCGGCACGCCGGCCTGCATCGCGAGCCACTCGTCGCGCTGGCCCTGCAACAACGGGTAGGAGGCAAGATCGCGAACATTGGCACGCAGAATCGCTTCGGCCACAGTGTTTCCCGGCGTATCGATTCGCGTCAGTCGCTCGTTCCACGCGGACCAGACGGCCTCTCGCTCCTCCTCGTCGCGCGGCGAGATCGGAGAGGCGTAATCGTGCGGCGCGACAGTGAGGAGTAGTCGAGCGCCTCGTTGCGGAGCGAGCGCAAGCGAGGTGCGGACGCCATGGTCCGAGTACTCCCACGTTGCCTCGCCGGCGTCACACTCGCCGGCGGCCGCGACGTGAGTCTCATAGGGTAATTCCGGATGTCGATACGAGAAGCTCAGCTTCGAATCAGCGGCGGTAGTGTGTACCTGGCCGGTTTGCTGCCGTTTTCCCTCGAGCGCTTCCTGAATGTCGGCAAAGTCCGCCGAGAGCTCCCAACCGATCGTAAACTGCACGGGCATCGTGCAATGGTTGACGACATCGACCCGAATGCGAAGCCCAGCAATGCCCACGTCGTACCTCGAGCGAATCTCGAGCGCCCGATGCGGGATATTGTCGGCGCCGGCGCCAACATCGTCGCCCGACGCACCGCTTCCCCCGCCGCCGAACGACGTCATTTCGGGATGCACATAAGTAAACGCTAAGTCCGTCGGCGACACGCCAGCGTTTTCGCACAGCCACGGCGGCTGGCCGTTGACGACCAATCGGATTTCGCGCAGGAAACGCGTTTCACGGAAGTAATAGCCCGTGAGCGAATCGTCGTCGCCGCAGTCACCGCGGGTGT
>JAICJQ010000071.1 GCA_025928335.1 Gemmatimonadaceae bacterium | reverse complement strand
TCTGCTCACGCTCATCGTGTCCGCCGCCAAGCCCCGCACCGCGGTGCCGTCCGACGGCATCGATCTCGTCGATGAAGATGATGCACGGCGCATGCGCCTTCCCCTGCTCGAACAGGTCGCGCACGCGGCTCGCGCCGACGCCCACGAACATCTCGACGAAGTCTGAACCCGACATCGAGAAGAACGGACGACCGGCTTCACCTGCAACCGCTTTCGCGAGCAGTGTCTTACCAGTGCCTGGCGGGCCGACGAGCAGCGCGCCCTTCGGCAGACGGCCGCCGAGCTTCGTGAACTTCTGCGGATCGCGCAGGAACTCGATGATTTCCTGAAGCTCCTGCTTGGCCTCGTCGGCACCCGCCACGTCGGCGAACGTCACCTTGGGCGTATCCCCGGTGAGTAGCTTCGCCTTCGACTTACCGAAGGAGAACGCTTTGGCGCCGCCCGCCTGCATCTGCTTGAACAGGAACAGGTAGAAGCCGATGAGGAGCAGCCACGGCACGAAATTGAGCACCCACGCCGTGACCGACACGCCCGCGTCCTTCGCCTCGATCGTGACGTTCTTGGCGTTGAGCGCGGCGACTTCGCTCTCGGAATTCTCGACCGGCAGGCGGACGGTGAAGTTCCTCACGTCCTGG
Source organism: Gemmatimonadaceae bacterium (assembly GCA_025928335.1). Classification (GTDB taxonomy): domain Bacteria; phylum Gemmatimonadota; class Gemmatimonadetes; order Gemmatimonadales; family Gemmatimonadaceae; genus JAQBQB01. Next base: position 19,062 of record JAICJQ010000071.1, on the reverse strand, counting down.
CCGCCATAGGTCTCGCGCTGCTTGAAGGTGCCGTTCACGACTTTGCCGGCCGTGATGACCACCTTCGAAATGTTGTCGTGCTCGAGCGCGTCCCGGTACTGCGTGTAGGTGATCTGCTTCGACGCTTCGGCCTTGTTGCCCGAGAGCTGAATCAGAACGACCGGGATGAGAATGATGAGGATCCAGAAGGAGAGGGTTTTCGAGAACCGTCCCCAGCTGAATTCCTTCTTGTTTTTCGGTGGCATTGGAAGAGGCATTTACTGCAAGCTCGCTATGTACGGAATGTGCCGAAAGTTTTCCGCGTGGTCCAACCCATACCCCACAAGGAACTCATTTGGTGCATCGAACCCGATGAATCGGGTCGGGTAGCGCAACTCTGTGGCAACGTGCTTGTGGAGCAGTGCGCAAATCTCGAGTGATCGCGGCTTCCGTGCCTGCAAAAGGTCCATCAGCCGGCTCAGCGTTCGACCCGTATCGACGATGTCTTCCACCAGCAGGATGTCTTTCCCCTCGAGCTCGGTCTCCGGGTCATAGAGCAGGCGGACATTCCCGCTGGACACCGTGGAATCGCCGTAGCTCGCCGCGACGAGAAAATCGACCTGCAACGGGCGTTCGATTTCACGGACTAAATCACTGAGAAATATAAAGCTCCCCTTCAAGAGCCCGAGCACGAGGAGCTCGCCGTCCGCGTACGAGTGCGTGATCTCATGCCCGAGCTCGCGGACGCGTTCGGCAATTTCATCCTTAGAATAGACGACGCGGCGGAGGGTCCGGCCGAGCAGTCTAGGATCAGCTGTCGATGAATTCACAGATGAAAGGTACACCCGCCGTTCCCAGCCGTTCGGTGATATTTGACCCGCGGACGCCCGGCACCCAGATGATTTCGTCCCCGGCCAGCACTACGGGCCACCCCGCTCGCTTGTGTCCGGTCACACCGGCGCGCGAAAGAAGCTGCTTTACCTTCCGAATCGTTCCTCGCGGCGAACGCATCTTGTCGCCGGATTCCCACGCCCGGACGGTGAGCACCGTCCCAGAGGGAAGCTTCGAGGACCAACCCGACGCTGCGACGCCATTCTCTCCAGGCTCGAACACCCAGGAGCCCCAGCGGGTCGACCGCGACAGGTCGATCGTCGCCGAAAGTGGCGCCACCTGCCTGGACGCGCTGAAGGTCAGGTAGTCACGCGACCGAACGACGTTCCAGCCGCCGGACAGTTGAATGCGCGAACCCGCGCGACCAGTTGCGGCAAACTCGGACAGTCGCGCAATGCCCCGGCGATCGAGGGTCACCCCGAACCGTGCGACGATCGACGGCCACAGAATTGACTGGTGGAATGCCGAAAGATCGGCAAGCGGCGTCAGCGCGACCTCGAACGAATCGGGTCCACCCGAGGCGCGCAATGGGATGTGGTTCAGCACGAACACGTCGACATCGCGCCGCCAGGCAGTTGCGCGCGCCGCGATTGCGATCAAATCGGCGGGGAGTTTGGGATCGGCAGCGCGTAACGCCGGCAGCAGATCGAGACGAACGCGATTCCGAAAAAAAATGCGCGACTCGTTTGAAGGGTCGTGTACCCACGCGAGCCGGCGCCGGCGAGCATAGCTCGCGATCGTCGCGCGCGTGACGTCAACAAAGGGACGTACCGGTCCGTTGGGCGCCTGCAAACCAGCCAATCCCCGAGCACCGGCACCCCGCATCACTCGCATGAGCACCGTCTCGACCTGGTCATCCGCGTTGTGGGCGGTCACGACCGGACCACCAGCGCGACCCGCAACGCCTCGCAGAAACTCCCAACGCGCATCGCGCAATTCAGCTTCGGATCGAACGGTCCGCAACGCTCGCCCTACGACACACTCCAACCCGACGTCGCCGGCGCGGGCTTTGACCGCGTCGGCGGCCGCCGTCGCCGCTTCTCCGGTTCCATGATCGAACGTCGCGACGACGACGTCCTCCGGGGGGAGCACCCGGTATGCAGCGTCGAGCAGCGTCATCGAATCCATGCCGCCGGACACGGCGAGCACCAAACGTCCTCGCCCCGCCAATGCGGAGCGCGCCGCGTCGAGGATGCTCTGTTCGGCCGTGGGCATGCGGGCAAGATATCGGCGCGCCGGGCGCTCGGGGTGGAACGGCCGTCCCGTCGTGGCTATACTTCCCGCGACTTCTCGGCCTTCACGATTCAGGAGCTCGCGTGGAAACGCACGGACCGCTCGGTACCCTTTGGGTTGGCTTGGGCTTGGGCTGCTTCTACATCGCGCTCATCTGGTTGAACACCCTGCTCGGCTTCTTCCTCACGCCGCTGTTCATCATTCCGGCGACGTGGCTTCAGGATCGCCTCGCCCCGAGCCGGCGGCGCACGTCATCGGACGCATAGACCGGCGCGACGCGCCACACGGCGTTGGCCATGATGCGTAGGCAATCGAGGACGGGGAGGTTCCCCGTCCTTTTTCGTTTTACTCGCACTGCCCTTCTCCTCGCGACGACCGCGCGCTTCGCCGCCGGCCAATACGTCGTCCGATCATGGCTTCCCTGGCGAACGGTCGAGACTCGACACTTCGCGTTCCACTATCCGACGGAGCTCGAAGCGTGGACGCTCGCCGTCGCCGCTCGGGCCGACGCGATCGACTCGGCCGTCGGGGGCGTCGTCGGGTTCGCGCCGACGCGAAAGACCCAGGTCGTGGTCGATGATCCGTTCAATCTCGCGAACGGCTCCGCCTGGACCTATCTCGACACCCCGACGATCAATCTCTGGGCGATCCCGCCCGATCCGCGGGACGACATCGCGGAGTTCCGCAACTGGGGCGAGATGCTTCTGTCGCACGAGTTCGGACACGTCGCCCACCTCACGCGGCCGTCGCGCAACAATGCAGTTCGGCGCCTCTGGGCTGCGCTGCCGGTGAACTTCGGGCCGCTCGCGCTTCGCGCGCCGCGGTGGGTGATCGAGGGTTATGCGACGTACATCGAAGGCGCGGTGACGGGGTCCGGCCGTCCGCACGGAGTCTGGCGCGCCGCTTTCCTGCGCCAATGGGCGCTCGAAGGACAGTTGCCGCGCTATGACCAGTTGAACGCTTCTGGCTCGTTCAACGGTGGCAGCTTCGCGTATCTGGCCGGTTCGGCATTCCTCGAGTGGCTCGCGGCGCGCAACGGAGATTCGAGCCTGGTCGCGATCTGGCGCCGGCTCAGCGCGGTGCAGAACCGGACCTTCGATGAAGCCTTCTCCGGAGTGTACGGCGAGAGCGCGCGGGCACTCTACGGCCGGTTTACGAGCGAGTTGACGGCGCGGTCGGTCGCCATCGAGCAGACGATGCGACGCAGCGCGCCTGGAGACACCGGCGAGATCGTCCAGCGTTTGGCCTGGAGCACCGGTGATCCCGCCATCTCGGCCGACGGCCGCCGGGCCGCCATCGTCCTGCGGTCTCCCGTGGTGCCGTCGCGCGTCGTGGTGTGGAGCACCGCGGCCGAACCCGACACGGGGCGCCATCGGCGAGACTCGATCCTCGTGGCGCGCGACCCGCAAGACGTTCCGGCACGACCGATCTATCCCCCGCCAAAGCGGGCGCTGGCGACGCTCAAGGCACCCGGCGGCCCATCTTATGAATCGCCGCGTTTTCTTCGCGATGGACGCGTTGTCCTCTGGCGACTCACCGCGCTGGGCGACGGAAGTTTCGTTCCAGATGTCTATATCTGGAACACTCAAACGCGCGACGTCCATCGCGTCACGCGACGCGCCGGCGTGCGCGATCCCGATCCCGCGCCGAATGGAACGTGGGCTGTCGCCACCCAGTGCCGCCATGGGTGGTGCGATCTCGTTCATCTGAACCTGGACGACGGACGGACGACGCTGATTGCCGCCGGGAGTCCCGACACGTCGTACTCCCGGCCTCGGCTCTCACCCGACGGATCGCGCGTCGCCGTCGGCCGCCACGTGCGCGGCGGTTGGCGCATTGTGGTGATCGATCTCGATGCGTCGGCACGCCCGACACGCGAGCACGCGATCGAGCCGGCAACGTCGGCGAACGAGACCAACGACTACGACCCGGCGTGGGTGAACCCCGCATTGCTCGCCTTCACGAGCGACGCGAGTGGCGCGCCGGCGATAGAAACCGTGGATGTCTCCACCGGCGATCGGCGTCGCTTGACGGCCGTGACGGGTGCAGCCGTCGCGCCCGACGTGAATCGACGGGACTCCACCATCTGGTTCCTCTCGTTGTATTCGCGAGGCTACGATCTGCGCCGATTGCGAGTCGCGGCACCGGGCGCCCGCGCGGCGGTGACCGATTCCGTGCCATCGGCCGCCGTTGCGCCGCGATCAGCGAGTGACGTCGGCTTCGCGAAGGGTGTCGTTTCGCCGCCACGGCCGTTTGGGCTCGCTCCGCGATTTTTGCGGTGGATTCCTGAAGGGCGCGCCGATCCTGACGCGGTGAGCGGCGGGCTCGCGCTGGTCAGCAGCGATGTGATCGGACGGAGCGAATTGATGGCGGATTTCGCCGCCGGTCAGTCCGCGGCTTGGCGCGGGGCGAGATTGTCCGGCGTGTGGCGCGGCACACGACCGACAATCCGACTCGCGCTCTTCGACGCCCAACAGGAGCTCAGCGAGAGCATGTCGCATCGCGGAACGATGTTCCCGCTCGACGCTCGACTCCAGGGCGGGGAGCTCGCGCTCGAGAATCTCTGGACGTTCGACACGCGCGCTTTCCGATATCGAGCCGGAGGTAGCGCGGCGCATCAGACAAATGAGATAGCGGACGTTCCGGGTACAACGACTATTGCAACCCGCGGCCTCGGGTTCGTCGACGCCGGTTTGTCAGTCTCACACCGCAACGATGCCGCGGCGTTCAGTTTGGGAATCAGCGGGAATTACACGGGTGGAACGTCCGCTGACCAAACCTTCCGTCGAAGCACCGGAACGCTCAGCGTCTCCGCCTCGGGAACGGGGCTGCCATCCATCGTCGCTTCGGCCGCCGTAGGCGCCGTCAACCGCGACGCGGGGTTGTTCGAGCAATTCGCGTTAGGCGGCGGCCCATCTCCGCTGATCGATCAGGCGACGCTGACACAGCGCGTTGTCATGCCGGCGCTTCCTGCCGGCGTGCAAGTCGGCTCGTCGCTCATCGCCTATCGCGCGTCGGTTGCGACGCTTGATTTGGTCTACTACTTCTGGGACGGAAGCACGGGACCGCTCAGCGGCGCCGGGCGTCGTTGGAATCGAGTCACGGGAGCCGAGTGGATGGCGGCGCTCCCCGCGATTCCGTTGGTTGGGACGCCGGCGGCCCGCGCGCAGATCGGCGTGGGGCTGTCACTCGATCCGCCCGTAAAGAATCGTCTCGGCGTTTACGCGTCGCTAACGCTGAATCCGTAACCAGCTTCTACATCGTAGGTCACGGCGCGTCATCGTTTCCCCGATGACTACGACAACCTACGTACTTGTAATTCTCGCGCCCTGCCATAAGATCGAGTTACCCTCCGGCGTGACGGTCCCGTCCGCCTCGCAACGCCCCTCCCTGGAGCCTCCTTCATGCGATTGGCTTCCCCGAACGCGCGCGCTCGAGCATTTGTGCTCTCCCTTTGTGCCACTCGGTTCGCGATCCTCGGACTCTTGATCTCGGCAACTGCCGCTGCACAGACCGGCACGATCTCCGGCAAGATCACCGAACAAGCGTCTGGTGAACCGATTACGGGAGCCAATGTGAGCGTCTCCCGCTCAGGTGTTGGTGCGGCTTCGGTGACCCGGTCGACCGCGAGCGGCACCTACTCGATCGCGAACCTCGCGGCCGGCGTGTATACGGTGTCCGTCACCGCGGTCGGCCTGTCGCCCAAGCGGACGGAGAACGTCACCGTGCGGGCTGGCCAGACGACGGCCGTCGATATCGTAATGGCACCGATCGCCCGCCAACTCGAGCAAGTGGTCACGACGGCGACTGGCGGCGCGCAACCCGAGCGCATTCAAGACTCACCGAACCCCATCTCGGTCGTCACGTCGACTCAAATCGCCGAGCGACCGTCGGCTTCGATCACCGATCATCTGAAGGCCGTTCCGGGCCTGTCGATTTCGACAGGCGGCATCGCACAGGCGAACATCGTGTCGCGCGGCTTCAACAACGCGTTCTCGACGCAAATGTTGATGCTGCAGGACTACCGCTACGCCGGCGTACCGTCGCTGCGCGTCAACGTGCCATTGTTGTTCACCGGCACGAACGAAGACATCGATCGCATCGAGATTTTGCAGGGACCGGCGGCGGCGCTTTACGGGCCGAACTCGGGCAACGGTGTGCTCCACGTGATCACGAAATCGCCCTTCGAGTCGGCCGGGACGACGCTCACGCTCGATGGCGGCGAGCGCTCCATGCTGCGCGGATCTTTACGCCATGCCGGGGTCTTCGGCGACAACAAATTCGGGTACAAGCTGTCGGGGGAGTATCTCACCGCAAAGGATTTCGAGTACATCGATCCGAACGAGCCGACGGTGTATCCGGCGAACGACACGCGCATCCCGGTCGAGCGACGCGGCAAGCCCGTGACCCACGACTTCGATCTCTCGAAGTACTCGGGTGAGGCGCGCCTCGATTACCGGCCGGCCGACCAGACGCAGTTCATCACGACGGCGGGGATGTCGGGGATTGGCAATGCGCGCGAGATCACGACGACCTTCGGCGCCGCCGAAGCGAAGAACTGGACGTATCTGAACTTGCAGGAGCGATTCACCCACAAGCAGTTCTTCGCGCAGGTGTTTTACGACAAGTCGAATTCGGGAAATGACAACGCGCAGGACCCGAACGGCACGTACTATCTCCGCACCGGCATTCCCGTCGTCGACAAGTCGAGCATCCTCGGACTTCAGGCGCAGCAGGGCGCGAACTGGGGTCGAACGAAGCTCGTAGCGGGCGGCGAATATCTCGCGACGCGCCCACAAACGGAAGGCACGATCGACGGGCGCAACGAAGCGAACGACAACATCGACGAGTACGGCGGTTACCTTCAAACGACGACCGCCATCACCAAGCAAATCGATTTCCTCGCGGCGGCACGCCTGGACGCCAACACGCGCATTGACGGCTACCAGTTCTCGCCGCGAGCCGCGATCATCGTCCATCCAGACTCGAATAACACGTTCCGCTTGACGTTCAACCGAGCGTACAGCTCGCCGACGTCATTTTCTTTCTTCCTCGATCAGTATTCGGGCTCGACACCAGCGCCGGGGATGCCTGTCCAGATTCTGGGCAACCCATCGAAGACAGGGTGGCAATACGCTCGGGACTGCACGAACAGCGCGTTTTCGTCGCTCTGCATGCGTTCCCCGTATGCGGCTGGGCTCATTGGAGCGTCGGCCGCGGCGGCGTACCCGGGCTTCTTCAAGCCGTCGGCCGCGTTCAATGGCTTGTCCCCTATCGTCGCCATACTCGCCTCCGCGCCGGTCAGCGCATTTGGCGCTGCTGGCGAGCAAGGACGTCAGCAGCTTCTCCAGGCGCTACCGCTGATCAGCGGCCTCACGCCCAGCAACGCCGATGTCGGGTCGGTTCTCGTGGACCTTCTCACGAGTCAGCCCGCCCCCAACCCGACAGACCTCTCGCCGCTCGGCGCCAGCTTCGCAAACACATGGGAGGTTGGGTACAAGGGGTTCCTTGGTCACCGGCTTGGGCTCCAGGCAGACGTATGGTTCCAGAAGCGCCCCGCTGAGCCGACGGCCCAGGTTGTCAATCCGGGAGTCTTATTCAACGGACCGGCACTCGGCGCCTATTTGGGCCCCAAGATCGCAGCATCTCTCATCGCGCAAGGCGTCCCCGCGGCGACCGCTCAAGCCCAGGCGGGGGCACTTGCCTCGGGCTACGCGAATGTGCTGGCAAGAGTTCCAGTCGGCGCGGCGGCGTTCAACAGCCCGCTGTATGATCAGCCTTATCTGGTCTACACCTATCAAAACGCAACGGGGTTCATCAACGTCGCCGGACAGGATTTTTCTGCGGATCTATTGCTAGCGCCGAGCTGGAGCGTCGCCGCTACTTACTCGCACTTGGACAAGAACGTGTGGACGGACGCACCAGGTTCTTCACCGGCAAACCCGCTCGCGTCCAACACACCAAAACACCGCGCGACTGCCACGGTGCGGTACGAGAATCAAGTGAAGGGATACAGCGTTGAAGTGCGCGGGCGCTACGCAGATGCCTTCCCGGTGAACTCCGGCGTTTTCAATTCGTACAATATCGGCACGCCGGTTCACTACGACCCCGTCCCGGTAAACGCTCTTCTCGACGCTGGCTTCTCATGGGTGCTGCCAGTGGCGCACTCGCCGCGGTGGTCCGTTAACGGAACAAATTTGCTCGACAACAAGGTTCCGACGTTCATTGGCGTTCCGCCGATCGGGCGCTTGCTGCTGACGCGCCTGCAGTACACCTATTGAGGCATGGATGAACAGCGACGTGGCGGGGTCGACGCAGGCATTCTCGTCGACCCCGCCGCGCGTCCTGTCATAGGACATCGCGGCGACTCGGCGCACTTTCCCGAAAACACGATTCCGTCGTTCGACCGCGCGGTCGAGCTGGGCGCGGACGCCATTGAGTTCGACCTACGCGTCTCGCGCGACGGCGAAGTGGTGATCATCCACGACCCAACGGTGGACCGAACGACGAACGGAACGGGAGCGGTCGACTCCGTGACGCTCGCTGAGCTCAAGGCGCTGGACGCGGGGGCGCGATTCAGCGCGGACGGCGGCAAAACATTTCCGTTTCGCGGACGCGGGCTGACGATACCAACGCTCGACGAGATGCTGGCCCGATACACGTCCGTCCCGCTGTTGATCGAGGTCAAAATCCCGGAGGCGGCCCACCGCGCGCCGGCCGTCCTGAGTCGCCACGACGCCAATGCTCGCGTCGTTCTCGACTCCACCGACGCGAGCGCGCTCGAACCATTTCGTGGCTTGCCGTTGATCACGGGTGCGAGCCTCAGAGACATCCTCTCGATACTCCCGCGAGCGCTCGTTGGACTGCCGCTCGGGCAGGTTGATTACCGCGCTTTCTGCGTGCCGCTTTGGTACAAGGGCATTCCGGTTCCGGTCCGCAGACTGGCGCGGTCGGGGCACCGCGCCGGTTTTCCGACGCACGTCTGGACCGTGAACGATCCACGCGTCGCGGAGGAACTGTGGCGGGCCGGCACGAACGGCATCATCTCGGACGATCCGGGAGCCATGCTTGAAGTGCGTCGGCGCGGGATCGGGGAGCGGGCTGGATCGAAGGGTTATTTTCGCGAGGAAGGCGCTTGAACACATACCCTTACGATTTGTGATATTCTTTTAAGTTGTTTTGCAAATGTGTGATGTGGCGCGCTGCATCAAGCTGCTTAGTACATGCTGTCCACATCGCAAAGCAACCCGACTTACCTCAGCGCCGAGCCGACATCCTGTTCCAATGACGCGCGAAACTCGCCTAACGCGCCAGCTCGGCATCGAGCTCCCGATCATCTGCGGCGCCATGTACCCATGCTCCAACCCGGAGCTCGTCGCCGCCGCGTCCGCCGCGGGAGCGATCGGTGTCGTTCAGCCGGTTTCGCTCACCTACGTGCATGGCCACGAGTTTCGAGCGGGCCTCCGCCTGATCAAGAGTGTCACGGACCGCCCTTTTGGCATGAACGCGCTCATCGAGAAATCGTCACGCCATTACCACGAACGGCTCGTGCGCTGGGTCGACATCGCGCTCGAGGAAGGCGTCCGGTTTTTCATCACGTCCCTCGGCAACCCAAAGTGGGTCGTCGACCGTACGGCGCAGGTCGGCGGTGTCGTCTATCACGACGTGACCGAGCGAAAATGGGCCGACAAGGCGATCGACGGAGGCGTCCACGGTTTGATCGCGGTCAATAATGTCGCCGGCGGACACGCTGGCCGGTTGTCGCCGGAGGCGCTTCTCGATCAACTGGCGCCGCTCGACCTACCCGTTGTCTGCGCCGGCGGTGTCGGCGACCCAAAAACCTTCCGTCGAATGCTGGACCTGGGCTACGACGGCGTTCAGATGGGCACGCGGTTCATCGCCACCTCGGAGTGCAACGCCCACCCCGACTATAAGTCGGCCATCGTCCGAGCCCAACCAAAGGACATCGTCCTGACCGAGCGCCTGACAGGCGTGCCCGTGTCGGTGATCAACAACGACTATATCCAGCGACTCGGAACGCGGAGCGGTCGCCTTGCCCGCTGGATGCTGCGACATCGGCGAACCAAGTACTGGATGCGCAGCATCTACGCCCTGACTTCGCTGCGCCGACTCAAGAAATCATCGCTGACCTCAGGCGGGGCACAGGAGTACTGGCAAGCCGGCAAAAGCGTCGCCGGGATCGATTCCATCAAGCCCGTAGCCGACCTGATCCAAGAATTCGCCGGCGCCATCGCCGACAAGTAGGTCGTACCGATTCGGGGTCTGACCCCACCGGTACCATTTAAGCTCGAAATACCGATTCGGGGTCTGACCCCACCGGTACCATTTAAGCTCGAAATACCGATTCGGGGTCTGACCCCACCGGTACCATTTAAGCTCGAAGTGGAGTCTGACCCCATTGACGGGTACCGGCCGGCCCAAACCCAACCCTGACCCGGGTATACGTGTCTATGGGGTGGTTCCGAACCGCCCGGGCAAACGGAAGCATCTGTAGCATCGTGACTGAACCCTCGCGTCTCAACGATCGACAGCTTGTCTCGCGGTGCCTCGGCGGCGATCCCGTCGCGGAGCGCGCGCTCTATGACACGCACGTCGAGCGCATCTACCGGTTGATGCATCGGATGGCCGGGGATGCGGACCTCGCGGCGGACTTTACGCAGGACACGTTCATTCGCGCCTTCGACCGGCTCGCGCAATACCGAGGAGAGTCGTCGCTGGCGACCTGGCTTCACACCATCGCGGTATCGGTGGCGCTCAACGGGATGCGAAAGGTGAAACGGCTTCATGGACGAGTGGAAAGCGTGGACGGTGTCGAAGGCTCTCCGCACCTGGTCGTGCCGCCGACGGGCTTCACCGGCGACCTGAAGGCGCGGCTCCACGCCGCGATCAACTCGCTCTCGGAGAAGCTGCGGCCAGTGTTCGTGATGCACGACATCGAGGGCTACACGCACGAAGAAATCGCGGGGTCGTTGAGCATCCCCGTCGGAACATCGAAGGCACGCTTGTTCGACGCCAGGGCGCGGCTGCGCCTCGCCCTGGCGGCAGTCGCAGGCGATCACATCGCATGAACGACGACCAATTGGAAGAGGTGCTGGCCGATGCGGCGCGCGACTACAACGCGCCGGGCGAGGTGCCGCGCGACGCAATGTGGGCGCGCATCGCGGACGCTCGCCGCCAGCGAACAGCGATCGCGGCGCCGATCCCATCCCGTCGCGTGTGGTTTTGGCCGAGCGCCGGCATCGCCGCGGCGCTGCTGATCGGGACGGGCATCGTTATTGGACGACGGATGGAACGCTCGACCGCGCCACGCACCGCGGTTGCGGCATCGCGCGACACGACAACCCGTCGCGATTCTTCGCTGCCCACGGTAGCACGGCGCGAAACAACGACGACGCCGAAGGATTCGACCATCGTCGCGGTCCACGACCCGGTCCCCAACAACCCGGGGCCAGACAAGCAGGGCCCGGACAAGACCCTCGCGTACCAGTTGGTGGTTCTGCAGCATCTCGCCGGAACAGAAGCAATGATCACGTCGTTTCGTGCCGCGGCGCGAAATGGTGAGACCGACGCCCACGTGGGCAAGTGGGCGCGCGATCTCCTCGGCACGACACGACTGCTCGAAGCATCGCCCGCGGCCGACGACCCGGTCATGAAGCGCCTGCTCGAGGACCTCGAGCTCGTGATCGTCCAGATCGTTCAGTACGCGAACCGCGGTACCAATGACCCTGAAGAGCTCGATCTCATCGAGCAATCGATCAAGAAGCGCGGTGTGATCGCGAAGCTGCGCAGCACCCTTCCCGCTCGGGACGGCCTGGCGGGCACTCGAGGATGAGACTCATGAATCGGACTTTGCACATCGTCTGCGCGCTCTTGGTTGCTTCGGCGACGGCGCGGGCGCAGACCGCCGGTGGTGGCGGATCGACGAAAGCGGCGCAGGATCGCGCCGACTCGCTGTATCGCGCCGGCCGAACGGCAATTGACAATCGCGATTATCGGCGCGCGGCGAACGTGCTGCAGCAGATGGCCGAGCGCTATCCACAAGCCGATCGCGCCGGCGACGCCTTGTATTGGCGAAGCTGGTCACTCTACCAGCTTGGCTCGAACTCCAATCGCGCCGATCTCGACGACGCATTGGCTTCGCTCGAGCACTACATGTCGAATTATGGAAAGAACGCGCGCATGGCCGGCGACGCGACGGCTCTCTACGGGCAGATTCGCGCGGCCCAAGCGAAGCTCGGCGATGCACACGCCGCCGGTGAGGTCGCGAAGAGTGCCGAGAATGTTCGTCAATCGCGCGGTTGTACCGGTTCGACGGCCGACGAGGAAACGCGCATCGCGGCGCTCGACGGGCTGTTGTCCATGAACAGCGAAGACGCGATTCCGATCCTCAAGGACGTCCTCAAGCAGCGTGACGCCTGTCGTACCGATCTCCGTAAGCGCGCCGTCTGGCTTATCTCACAGAAGCGCGGCACCGACATCGTATCAACGTTGCTCGACGTCGCCCGGAACGATCCGAGCACCGATGTGCGGGGTGAAGCGATCTTCTGGTTGTCGCAGGCAAGGGGCGAGCAAGCCATTCCGGCGCTCGACTCGGTGCTCTTCTCGTCGAACGATCTCGAGCTGCAAAAGAGAGCGCTCTTCGCACTCTCGCAGCAGCGCGATGAGCGCGCGCGTGCAGCGCTCAAGCGCGCCGCCGAGGACGAGAAGCTGCCGGAGGACGTGCGCGGCGACGCCATCTTCTGGCTCGGTCAGGGCCGAACCCTCGACCTCGAGTACTTCAAGACCCTGTTCCGCAAGACAAAGAGCGAAGATCTCCGCAATCGCCTGCTGACGTCCGCCGGACAGAGCAGCGCACCCGAAGCGTCGGCCTGGCTGCTCGACATCGCGCGCGACAAGGGCTTCGACACGGAGACGCGCAAGCAGGCCATCTTCTGGGCGTCGCAGAAACGAACGATTGATCTCGACCAGATTTCCACCATCTACGATCAATCGCGCGGCGACACCGACTTTCAGCAGCACCTGCTGTTCATCTACTCGCAGCGGCGCGAGTCTGCGGCGGTCGACAAGTTGATGACGATCGCAAAGAGCGACCCGAACGTCGAGCTGCGAAAGCAGGCGCTCTTCTGGCTTGGCCAAAAGAATGATCCGCGCGTGCGGCAGTTCATCCGGGACTTGCTCAACAAGTGAGAGGGCGTATGCGCGCTTTTCTGATGCTGGCGATCCCGCTCGTTGTGACCCCGATTGGCCAACTGGTGGGGCAATCGCTCGAAGATCGCGTGAACGCCGTTCGAGATGGAACCGTCCGCATGAGCTTCGCGGCTCGACCCGGCGTGTGCGGCGACGGCATGGGCAGCGTGTGGATTCGCGATGCGCGCCACGACAACGAAATGCGTCGCTCGTGCATCGCCGGTCCCATCCGGGTCGCGATCGGCAGAGACAATGGCGTCACCGTGTCGGTACGAACGCGTGTCGGGGGCGAGTGGTCGACAAGCAGGTCGGAAACAGATCTCGGCGCCGTGAAACCCAACGACGCTGCCCGGTACCTGCTACGGCTTGCCCGAGAACTTGCGGGCCGCAACAGCGACGAAGCGATGAGCGGCGCGGTCTTCGCCGATGCGAGTGATATCTCGCCCGAGCTGTCGCGACTCGTTCGCGATCGCGACGCCAGTGTGGAGACACGGAAGCAAGCGCTCTTCTGGTTGGGCCAGGGCGACGCATCGACGAAAGAGCTCATCCGACTCTACGACAGCCTCGACGCCCACGCGCTGCGCGAGCACTTCACGTTCGTGGTCTCGCAGCGCCACGACAGCGAAGCCATCGACAAGTTGATCGAGATCGCGCGGAGCGATCGCGATGCTGAGATCCGAAAGCAGGCGATGTTCTGGCTCGGACAGACCAAGGATCCGCGCGCGATAAAGTTCTTCCACGACGTCCTGGTCCCCTGATCGGGCAGGTGACATGCGATACCTCGTGCTCGGCGTCGCCGCCATCGCGGCGTCCATTGAACCCGCGCTCGGCCAGACGCTGTCGCAGCGCGTTCTGCGTTCGGAAGGGACGGTACAGGTGGTCTATCCGAGCAAGCCGTCAGTCTGCGGCGATGGGCGCGGGATGATCGGTGGCCTTTTCGGCCGATCGACGTACTTCTCGGGTGTCAACACGATTCAGAGTCGCGGGAATTGGTCGCGGCAATTGTGCGAGCCCGGCCCCGCGCGCGCCGTCGTCACCGTGATCTCGGGGGAGATCACCCGAATTCGCGCGTATGCCGGCCCACGACCGACCGACACCCGCGACGTGACGACGATCGACGCCGGCGCGGCGGACGCCGCCGCGTGGCTCTCCGACATCGTCGCGCGCAACGACAGCCGCGTTGCCGCGGACGCGATGCTGCCTTTGCTTCTCGCGGACTCGCCGGAGCCCTGGTCGCTCTTCCTGCGCGTCGCGCGCGACTCGTCGCGATCGCGCGGTGTCCGCCGCTCGGCATTGGACTGGCTCGGCCGCGGCGTCACCGCCCGGCTGGGCATCGCCGACGCCGAGGACGATACGCCCGACGACGAGATGCGCTCGCAAGCGGTCTTCGTACTGTCCCAACGACCGAAGAGTGAGAGCGTCCCCGACTTGATCGAGCTGGCGCGCTCGACGAAGCATCCGTCGGCACGGCGCGCGGCGATCTTCTGGCTCGGGCAGACCGGAGACCCGCGCGCGGCGGACGTCTTCGGCGAGCTCCTCGGGCTACGCTAACATCAAGAACGCGTCGTAGAGCGCGTGCGTCCAGGCGGTGATCCCGAACCCGCGCAGGAGGTACAATCCGCTGAATGCCAAACCGCTCAGCGATCGAAAGATGAACGACTGCAATTGCAGGTCGTCACCGTACGGCCCGATGTAGTGGAAGGCAGAGAAAATCACAGCGCCCGCGACCGCGGCGAGTATTCCGGAAAGCCGTTTGCTGAACCCGAGAATGATTCGCGCGCCGGCCGCCAAGCCCCCCACCAGCAGAACCCGGAAGAACAACTCCTCATACAAACCGGCGCCGAGCGACAGCATCAAGCGCGTCGCCCACGTCGTGCGCTGAATGGGACTGATGCTCAACGAATGCAACGGCCCCATCAGCTTGGCCGTCGCGATTCCAATGACAATGCCGAACACGCCCGCAAGCGCCACGGACTCGGCGACCATCCCGATGAACACCCGCCAGCGCAGGCGATCCTTGCTCAGCTTGATGTCGCGGGCCACCAGTCCCACGCCGAGCAGGATGATCGCCGCCATGAAGATGAGCGTCCCGTACGGGCCAGCCCCGGCCGTAAACGCAGCACGGAGCATCGCGTCCGCGCCGTTGCGCAGCTCGGCTTTTCCCGGGACGGCGAGCATGGCCGCCAGCGCTTCGTAGCCGAGCAGCAACGGCAAAGCGAACAAGACGCTGTAGCGATGCGCCCTGCTCGCGTTGAAGTACGACGTCCGGCTCGCGCCGCCGGACGCTCGTGTCGGTGTTGCGGTCGGCATCAGTGAGTTCTACGCGAGTCGGCGGGCAGAAGTTCTGGTCGGCGGCAGCCGTTGCGGAACCTCGCGGCGGCAGCTAGGGTAAGATTGTCGGTCGCTCACGGGCGACACTGTAGTCATGTCGAACCGCAAACCGAGGAGGTGATCCATTGTCTAGCGGAACTCGTAACGGCAGGATCGCCGGAAGCCACTAAGCTTCACACTGCTTAGAGCGCCGGAAGCCTGTCAGTTCCGGTGAAAAACACTGTGAACCGCCGCGCAAACGCGCGGCGGTTCTGTTTTTTGGGGGGGGGTCAACGGCCGGTGCTTCCAAAGCCGCCCTTACGATCGGTGGAAACGTCGACATTTCCGGGCTCGAGAGAGAGCACCTCGTATCGGGCGAGAACCATCTGAGCGATGCGGTCACCGTGCTCGATGGCGATCGCGTGCGCCAACGGGTTCCGAACGACGACACGCCACTCGTCGGGAAAATCCGAGTCGACCGTGCCCGGGGCGTTCGGGATGTCGAGGCCTTTCTTGAACGAGGTGCCGCTTCTCGGACGGATTTGGGCCTCGATGCCGACCGGCAGCCTGGCCTTGAAACCGAGTGGGATCAGGGCGGCGGTTCCGGGATCGAGCATGAACACGCCCTGTTCGGGCGACAGCTCGACCTCCCAGGTGGCCCGCCCATTCGAGCAGGACATCCGCTGGCCGCGAACATACGCGAAGAGATCATACCCGGCCGACCCTTCAGTCGCTCGGCGAGGCATCTGGGTGTCGGCGTGCAGGCACTCAACGATGATGGACATGGCGTGAAAATAGGCGACGCTCTTGCTCCGCGCACCGCACCGCGCATAGCGTCCGTGATGCACTCATTCGCTCGCTACTCGCTCGCCGCCCTGATGGCGGCGGGCATGACACCACCGGTGCGCGGCGCCGATCCGCTGATGGCCCCCGGGATTTCGCGCGAGCTGGCGCGCGGCCGCGCGGCGACGTTATCCAACGTCCGCTACGAGATGGCGTTGTCGCTCGCCAATCGTGACACCGCCCGGGGATCGGTCACCGTGCGGTTCACCGCCGCACGCTCGACCGACGTCATACTCGATTTCCGCGGGCCATGGCTGGGTACCGTCCGCGTCAACGGCGCCGACGCGAGGCCGGAGTACAACGGCGCGCATCTGCGCATTCCGGCGCGCTCCATTCGATCCGGCGGCAACGTCGTCGAGCTGCAGTTCGCGTCGATGATCGCCCCCGCCGGGGCGAGCATCATCCGCTACCACGACGCGCGCGACAACAGCGACTACCTCTACACGCTGCTCGTCCCGTCGGACGCCAACGCGCTCTTTCCCTGCTTCGATCAGCCGGATCTCAAAGCGCGCATGACGCTCTCGCTCACCGTGCCCGCCAGGTGGCGAGCGATCGCCAACGGCGTCACCGAGCACGTCGACTCCGCCGGGGCGCTCTCGACGTATCGTTTCCGCGAAACCGACCCCCTGCCGACCTACCTCTTTGCCTTCGCCGCGGGTCCCTGGACGCGGTTCAGCGACGCGCGGCACAGCACACCGCTCTGGGTACGCGCGTCGCGCGCGAGTGAAGTGGAAGTCGACTCGCTTCAGACGCAGGTCGCGTCGGCGCTGTCATCGCTCGAGCGGTACTTCGGCGTGAAGTATCCGTTCCAGCAGTTTCAATACATGCTCTCGCCCGCATTTCCCTTTGGCGGCATGGAGCATCCCGGCGTCACGATGTTCAACGAGGAGTCGTTCATCTATCGCGAGCCGCCGACGTTGAACCAGCGCCTCGGGCGACGCGCGACGATCTATCATGAGGTCGCACACCATTGGTTCGGCGACGACGTCACCATGCGCTGGTTCGACGACCTCTGGCTGAAAGAGGGGTTCGCGACCTATATGGCGGCCAAGATGCAGGACATCGAAGGGCTGCCCAATCCGTGGATGTCGTTCTATCTGCGGAACAAACCGGCGGCGTACGACGTCGATCAGACGTCGGGCACGACACCGGTTTGGCAGTCGCTGGCCAATCTCGACCAGGCCAAGAGCAACTACGGCGCAATCGTCTACAACAAGGCGCCAGGGATCCTCAAGCAGCTCAACTATCTCGTCGGAGACACGGCGTTTCGCGCTGGGCTGCACCAGTTTCTGGTATCCCACGCCTACGGCAACGCCACATGGCAGGACTTGTTGGCGTCGATCGGTAAGGCGGCGAATCGCTCACTGACTGAATGGGGCCGGCAATACATCCTGCGCCCCGGCATGCCGGTCCTCGAGCAGCGCGCGGACGTCAGCAACGGCCACGTAAATCGCTTGATGTTGATTCAGCATCCGGCGCAGCCGCTCTCGGGAACGGGAGTGTGGCCGATGCGAACCGAGGTCGTCCTTTGGTCTCGCGACTCCGCGCCGGTCTTCCTGCCGGTGGAAATCCAGGCCGAGACGACGATCGTCGCGGCGGCGAAGGGGCGGCGTGCCGATTTCGTGTTCGCCAACGCAAACGACAACGCGTACGGGTTGGTCATGCTCGACGCGACGAGCACGCGCTGGCTCTCGGAGCACATTGGAGCAGTCACGGATCCGCTCCTTCGAGCCATGCTGTGGGGCGCGATGTGGGACCTCGTTCGCGACGCGCGTCTCGCGCCGGCAGCGTTCATCGCGACGGCGACGCGCGAGCTGCCGCACGAAACGGACGAGCAGATCGCCGCCGGCATCATCACGCGACTGAGCCGCGCGACGGCCACTTACATCTCGAGCGCGCAGGAGCGCGATCTCATCGGCGGCGTGGAACAAACGCTCCTTCGTTTGGGGTCAGACCCGTCGCACCCCTACGGGATCCGGAAGAGCGCCCTCGACGCCTTTATCTCGATGGCGCGGACGCCCGCGGCGCTTGCGACATTGTCGGCGTGGCTCGACAGCACGTCGACCGCGGGACTGCCGCTGCGACAGCCGACTCGTTGGATGATCGTGACGCATCTCGTTGAGCGCGGAGCAACACGCGCCGACTCGTTGATCGCCGCGGAAGAACGCCGCGATACGACGTCGAGTGGCAAACGCAGTGCGTTCGTCGCGTACGCCGCGAGACCCGCGGCCGCTGTGAAGTCTGATTACTTCCGCCGCTACTTTGCCGACACGACGCTGAACGAAGAATGGACGACCGCCAGCCTACGCGGCTTCAACTCGTCCGACGCCGCCGCGCTCACGCTTCCCTTCCTCGTACCGGCGCTCGACAGCCTTCCATGGATCCAGCGCAATCGGCGGATCTTCTTCCTCGGATCGTGGCTCGGCAGCTTCATCGGGGGCCAGCGATCGGGAGAGGCACTGCGCGAAGTCGATCGCTTTCTCGCCGAGCATCCGAAGCTTCCGCTCGACCTCAGACAGAAAGTTCTGCAATCGCGCGACGATCTCGAACGAACCGTTCGCGTTCGCGCGAAATTCGCCGGCGGCAATCCGCTGACGC
>JAICJQ010000017.1 GCA_025928335.1 Gemmatimonadaceae bacterium | reverse complement strand
TGTACGAGAAAACAGCCGACGCGGGTCCCCAAGACTACGTGATTCTCGCCGTGAAGGCGCATCAAGTCGGCGCGATTGCCGCCGATGTCGCCGCGCTCTGCCACGCGGACACCGCGATCGTCACGATGCAGAACGGAATCCCCTTCTGGTATTTCCACAAGCATGGCGGCGCGCTCGAGGGCACGTCGGTTCGCTCCGCCGATCCGGACGGTTCGATCGCGCGGCTCATCGACCGCAACCGCGTGATCGGCTCGGTGGTCTATCCGGCGGCGACGCTCGAGGCGCCGGGTGTCGTTCACGTCGTCGAAGGCAGGCGGTTCACGCTCGGTGAGCCCGACGGCTCGACGTCGCCGCGCGCACAGGCCATTTCGGCCGCGTTCTCGCGCGCCGGCTTCAAGTCGCCGGTGATCGCGGACATTCGGAGCGAGATCTGGCTCAAGCTCTGGGGCAATCTCAGCTTCAATCCGATCAGCGCGCTTACGCACTCCACGTTGGCGGGGCTGCTCCGCTTCCCGCTGACGCGCGAGCTGAGCGTCGAGATGATGCGCGAGGCTGAGACGGTGGCGAACAAGCTCGGCGTCACCTTTCGCGTCGGCATCGATAAGCGGATCGCGGGCGCGGAAAAAGTCGGCGAGCACAAAACGTCGATGTTGCAGGACGTGGAGGCGGGACGGCCGCTCGAGCTCGAGGCGCTGATCGGCGCCGTCGTGGAGCTGGGCCGGCTCACGCAGACGCCGACGCCGCACATCGACGCGGTCTACGCCCTCGTCAGCCTTCTCGCCAAGCAGCTCGGCGAGTCGAATGGCCGCCTCTCGCTGCCGGCGTCGCCACATTTCTCGGGTCAACCCACATCGGTACAAATGGCATGACTGCAGGAACAATTCCTGGCTACCTCGAGGCCGGCGCGGACGACGCACCGGCGCTCAGCTCACCGGGCGGCAAGCCGCTCACCTATCGCGGACTTCGCGCGCTCGTCGCGGACGTCTCGGCGTCGCTCGCGACGCAAGGCATCGGGCCGAACGATCGCGTCGGCATCGTGCTCGACAACGGACCCGAGATGGCGGCGGCGTTCTTGTCGATCGGGTCGGCCGCGACCGCCGCACCGCTCAATCCAACCTATCGCGCCGAAGAATTCGAGTTTTATCTCACCGACCTGCGCGCCAAGCTGTTGGTCGTGGCCGAGGGCAAGGATTCGCCCGCGGTCGGGGTGGCCGAAAAGCTGGGCATTCCGATCGCGCGTTTGATCGCGCAGCAGGAGAAAGGCGCCGGCACCTTCACGCTTCGCTACGAAGGGAGTGGCAGCACGCCGCAGGCAGTGCGCGCCCCGTCGCCGGATGACATCGCGCTCGTGCTGCACACATCGGGAACGACGTCGCGCCCCAAGATCGTGCCGCTGGCGCACAAGAACATCGCCGCGTCGGCGTCGAACATTCGAAAGACGCTCGCACTGACGTCGAACGATCGCGGACTCGTGATCATGCCGCTGTTCCATATTCACGGCCTGATCGCCGCGCTCTCGGCGCCGCTGTCGGCGGGCGGTGAGGTGTGCTGCTCGCCGGGGTTCAACGCGCTCAAGTTTTTTGGCTGGGTCGACGAGGTCAAGCCGACCTGGTACACCGGCGTCCCGACGATGCACCAGGCAATCTTGCTTCGCGCGTCGGGAAATCAGGACATCATAAAGACCCACCGCCTGCGCTTCATTCGCTCGTCATCGTCGGCGTTGCCGCCGACCGTCATCACGGAGTTGGAGCGAGTGTTCGGCATTCCGGTCGTCGAGGCGTACGGAATGACGGAAGCAGCGCACCAGATGGCGAGCAATCCGCTCAGTGGTCCGCGCAAGCCGGGGACCGTCGGACCGAGCGGCGGTCCGGAGATCCGCATCGTCGACGAAACGGGGACCACCGTGCCGCGCGGCCAACCGGGCGAGATCGTCATCAAGGGCCCGAACGTGATGAGCGCGTACGAGAACAATCCGAAGGCAAACGCCGATGCGTTCTACGACGGCTGGTTCCGCACGGGCGACCAAGGTGTCATGGACGACGACGGCTACGTGGCGATCGTCGGGCGGCTCAAGGAGATCATCAACCGCGGCGGCGAGAAGATCTCTCCACGGGAAGTGGACGAGATCATCATGGACCATCCTGCCGTCCACCAATGCGTGACCTTCGCCATGCCGCACGACATGCTGGGCGAGGAAGTCGCCGCGGCGATCGTGCTCCGTCAAGGCGTCGCCGCCACGGACAAAGAGCTTCGGGAGTTCGCGTCGGCGCGGCTCGCACCGTACAAGGTGCCGAAGAAGATTCTTATTCTCGACCAGATTCCGGTGGGCGCGACAGGCAAACTGCAGCGCATCGGTCTCGCACAAAAACTGGGACTCGCATGACGACGATGACCATCGGGCCGACCTCCGAGAAAACTCCCGCGCCGCCGAAGCTCAATCCGCCGGAGCGACTGCTCTTCGGTCCGGGGCCGAGCAATCCCGATCCGCGCGTCTTGCAGGCAATGACGGCGAACCAGATCGGGCATCTCGATCCGTATTTCGTCGAGCTCATGGACCAGGTGATGCGTTCCCTGCGCGGCGTCTTCCGCACGGCGAATCACCACACGCTCCCGATCTCCGCCACCGGGTCCGCGGGCATCGAGACGATCATGATGAATCTGCTCGAAGACGGCGACAGCGCGGTGATCGGCGTCGCCGGATACTTCGGGCATCGAATGGCTGAGATGGCGCGACGCGCCGGAGCCGACGTACGCGTTGTCGAAGTGCCGTCGGGACAGACGCTCGATCCAGCGCAGATCGACGCCGAGCTCAAAAAGAAACCGGCGAAGCTCGTCGGGTTCGTGCACGCCGAGACGACAACCGGTGCCTGTCAGCCGATCGCGCCGATGGTGGAAGTGGCGAAGCGCTACGACGCGCTGGTCGCGATGGACTGCGTCACGTCGCTTGCCGGCCTGCCGATCGACCTCGACGCGCTCGGTGTGGACGCCGCGGGATCGTGCAGCCAGAAGTGCATCGGCGCGCCCCCGGGGCTCGGACCGATCTCGATTGGACCGCGCGCCATGCAGGCCGTGCAGGCGAGGAAATCAAAGCCGCACACCTGGTATCTCGATCTCGCGCTCCTCTTCCAGTATTGGGGCGAAGAGCGTGCGTCGCGGTCACGCGCGTTCCATCACACCGCGCCAATCGCGATGATCTACGGCTTTCACGAAGCGATGCGCCTCATCCTCGAGGAAGGCCTCGAGGCGCGCTGGGCGCGCCATCAGACGGCACATGAGGCGTTGGTGCGCGGACTCGACAAGCTCGGGATCTCGCTCTTCCCCGCTCCTGCCGACCGCTGTGCAACGATCAACGTCGTCAATGTTCCGACGGGTGTGGACGAAGCGGCGGTTCGTCGCCGCTTGCTCGGCATGGGTGTGGAGATGTCGGGCGGCCTCGGCGTGCTCGCCGGAAAAGTGTGGCGCATCGGCGTGATGGGTTACAACGCGCAGATCCCGCGCGTCGAACGGTTCCTCGGTGCCCTCGAGGAAGCACTACGCGCGGAAGGTTGGAAAGCCGCCTAGCGGTGCTCTGGGTCCTCGCCGCCGTCGCGTGCGGCGGCGAGCGCCGCACGCCCGAACGGTTCGATGTCGTCGCGCAATACGCGCACGATTCGACCGCCTACACGCAGGGGTTATTCTGGGCGGACAGCGTGTTGTTCGAGAGCACGGGACGGTACGGGCATTCCGACGTACGGCGCGTCGATCTCAAATCCGGACGCGTCTTGGCGAAGCACGAGCTCGCGCCTGACCGCTTCGGCGAAGGACTGGCGCTCGTCGGCGGGCGCCTCTACCAACTCACCTGGAAAGCCGGCGTCGCCTATGTCTACGCGCCGTCGACGCTGGCCCTCGTGGACTCGATTCGTTATCCGGGCGAAGGCTGGGGTCTCACGACCGACGGAAAGCAGTTGATCATGAGCGACGGCTCCGATTCGCTGCGCTTCATGGAGGCCCGGACGTTTCACGTTGAACGCGTCGTGCACGTGCGCTACGGTGGTCAAGCGATTCAACAGCTGAACGAGCTCGAGCTCGTCGGCGGCGACGTGCTGGCAAATGTGTATCAATCGAATTGGGTGGTTCGTATCGATCCGACTACCGGGAACGTCCGTGAGATCCTCGATTTTGCGGATCTCTATCCGGAGCGGGCCGGGTACGCCGAGGTCATGAACGGCATCTCACTGACACCGGATGGAAAACGATTGCTGCTCACCGGTAAGATGTGGCCTGTCATGTTCGAGGTTGAGTTGAAGCCGGCCGGCGATACGATTCATCGATGATCAGTCTCGAGCGCATCCTCTCATCGAGCCTCATGCTGGCGTGTGCCGCGACCGCGCAAGCACAGTCGATTCCCGGCGCAGTGCTCGCGAAGAACGAGCCGCACCATCATCTCGCCTACCAGGACTCGACGCTCCGCGTGTTGCGCGTCCGCGTCCCGGCGCACGATACCACACTGCTGCACGAACACGATCCCGACTACTTCTGGATCGCGCTCGGGGCCAGCACCGTGGTCAACGCCAAGCTCGGCGCTCCCGAGGCGACGATCACGTCCGCCGATTTGAGCATCCATTACACGCCGGGCAAATTCGCGCACGTCGCGCGGAATCCCGGCGGCGTGGACTTCGATAACATCACGGTGGAGCTCCTCGAGCCGCAGACGAGGGTGCGCAACACGTGCGAACAGGCAGTGGCGGACAGACCCCTCGATTGCCGGCGCACGTCTCAGCCAAGCGCCACATTCATTGGGGCGACTGAACATCCAGCATTCGCTACGGCACGACGTCGCGTCACTCTCGTGACCATTCCACCGAACACCACGATACGCCCCGGGACGCCGACGAAGAGCGCGTGGCTGATCGCGCTCGACACATTGGATGTCGCCCGCTCCATCGCCACGAGAACGCTCGGCCCATGGGTTGGCGGAACGATTCGGTTACCGAACGATCCGACGTGGCGAATTCAGAATCAGGGCGGCAAATCCATTCGGTTTATAGCTTTCGTCGAACCGTAGACCTTGTCGCAGATCGACAGGGACTGGCACGATATGTCGACCGGTCCCATTTTCGACTGGCCCGCTGCAACGCGCCCCAGTCTTCCCTTTGACCCCCGCAACGATGCTCAAACGCGTCCTCGTACTTACCGGTCTCTTCGCCTCAGCGGCCGCTGCCCAGTCGCCAACGACCGAAGCGCGCGCCCTGTGGAAGAGCAACATCGGCTACATCGTGCAGGCGGCGGACGAGCTGCCTGAGGCCCTGTACTCGTATCGGCCCACGCCCGACGTTCGCACCTTCGGCGAGCTGTTCGGCCACATCGCCGGCTCGCAGAAGATGTATTGCGCCATGGCGCTCGGCGACAAGGTCCCGGGCGAGGCGGACGTCGAAAAGGCCGCCAAAACCAAGGCCGCGATCGTCGCCGCGCTCAAGGAATCGAACACCTACTGCGAGAAGGCCTACACGTTGCAGGACGACAAGCTGAAGGCGCCGGTGGACGTGTTCGGCGAGCAGCATCCGCGGTTTTATGCGCTCCTCGCCAACGCCTCCCACAACGGCGAGCACTACGGCAACATCGTCACGTACATGCGGCTCAACAAACTCGTGCCGCCGTCGAGCCGACCGCGGACCGGCGGGAATTGATGCCAGGAGGTCCCAATGATCCGAAAGATGAAGGATGGGAAGTACCGGCTCTACTCGCGCAAGAAGAACCCGAAGACGGGCAAGCGGCGAAACCTTGGGACCTTCGGCAGCCGAGCCGCAGCGGAGAAGCACGAGCGCGAGGTTCAGGGCTTCAAACACCGCGGCTAGCGGTTCGCATTGCGCTCGTCGCGGTGGTGCTCGCGAACAGCGGCGCCGCTGCGGCTCAAGCGGCAAGCAGGATGCGAGAACCATTTGCCGGCCGCTTGGCGCGCGCCTACGCCCGCTTGGGAGACGACGTGCTCGTCATTCGCTCGGCGAGCGCACCGACGGGGCTCGCCGGCGCCGGCTTTCGCTTCGAACAACGCTTGGCAAGCACGCGGCCGAGACGATTTTGCGATCTGATGGAATTCCTTTTTGGCAAATTTACGGCGTCGGTCTCGACACCGCCGAACCGTTGCCCGACACGTTACGCGCCGGTGTCGTGCTCGATTACGAACCGATCTTCTCCGTCGACGGAGAAGGGTTCTACATGGAGGACATGATCCTCATCACTCGCACGGGCGCCGAGATTTTGACGAAGAATCTTCCGTATAGCGCGGCCGAGATCGAGCGAGCGATGCAACACCCGTAAACCGGAAAATGGAAAGACTCAGGCTGGCCGGGGCATTGCTCTTCCTGTCCGTCGACGGGTGCACGCGTCATCAGGCATCGAACGTCGCACCGGTCCTATTTCGTGGCGAGGTCACGGATGCCACCGGGGACGCGACCACCGTTCCCGGCGTCCCTCGTCCACCAGACCTCGTCCAGGCAAGCGTCGTCGTAACCGACGAGAGCGTGGTATTCCACGTTCGCTTTGCGCCGGGGACGTTCGACTCCGCGACAACGGCCGTGACCATTCAGCTCGATGCCGACCTGAATACGACGACCGGGGTCCCGCTTAGAGGCATGGGGGTCGATTATACGGTCGGCCTTGGCCGATTTGCGGGCAACCGCGCGACCCTTTCGCAGGCGTCGAACGGCGAGGGGTGCCCGCGACCCGCCGCCCCCTGCACCTACGCCGTCGCGACCCGCTGGCCGGTCACGTTTCACTCCGACGGTGTAGAGACGGCGATCGCGCGGTCGGCGCTTCACGGATTTGACGGACGGCTGAATTTTCGCGTACTTGCATACGTCCGGCCCGAGGGCGCGCAGTTTTCGACCGTGACGGATCAACTCCCGGACTTCGTGAAGGGCCCCGCCCCGGTACGCTAGTCTGGGTGCGAGCCCGAAATGCCGCCCGAATTGGGGTCAGACCCCAATTCGAGTTCTCGAAATGGGGTCAGACCCCGAGGCGAATCGATGACACGTGCTGTTTTTTGTATCGCGATGGTCGCGGCGACGGTCGCGCAGGCACAGGACCGTGGGATGCCGCCGGAGGCCGAGCGCCAGCTGGCGCGGGCGATCTACAAGGAAATGGTCGAGATCAAGTCCGGCTTCACCACCGGCGCGACGACACCCGTCGCCGAGGCGGTTGCAAAGCGACTCAAAGCAGCCGGGTTCCCCGACAAAGACATCTTCGTCGGCGGCGCGAGTCCGACAAAGGCCAATCTGGTGGTGCGCTACCACGGCACGGGGCACGAAAAGCCGCTGCTTCTCCTCGCCCACACCGACGTCGTCGAGGCGAAACGGGAAGACTGGAGCATGGACCCGTTCACCTTCGCTGAGAAGGACGGCTACTTCTATGGGCGCGGAACCGGAGACGATAAAGCCCAAGCGGCGATCTGGATCGCCAATCTCATTCGCTACAAGAAGGAAGGATTCAAACCCGACCGCGACATCATCGTCGCGCTGACGGCTGACGAAGAAGGCGGTGGTCCCTACAATGGCGTGGAGTGGCTGCTCAAGAACAAGCGTCCGTTGATCGACGCCGAGTACGCCTTGAACGAAGGCGGGTGGGGAGAGTCGGTCGCCGGGAAGCCAGTGGCGAACGACGTGCAGTTCAGCGAGAAGTACGTGATCAACTATCGCTTCGAGGTGCGCAACAAGGGCGGCCACAGTTCCCTGCCCGTTGCCGACAACGCGATCTATCATCTCGCAGGGGCCCTCGACCGTTTGTCGAGGTTTTCCTTCCCGCTCAAGACGAACGACGTTACGAAGTCATACTTCCGAGAGATGGCGGGAATCGAGAAGGGTCCGATCGCCGCCGATCTCGCCAAGGTCGCGAACAACGACACCTCGGCGATGCGCCGCGTCGCGGCCTCGACGACCGCGTGGAACGCCACACTGCGCACGACGTGCGTCGCGACCCAGCTCGAGGGCGGCCATGCCAAGAACGCGCTGCCGCAGCTCGCCGCGGCGAACGTGAACTGCCGAGTGCAGCCGGACGAGACGTCCGACTATGTCACGTCGACGCTCAAGCGCATCGTCAACGACACCGCTGTGTCGATCGTCATGGAAGGCTCACCTCATGGCGCACCGCCGTCGCCGATGCGCAACGACCTGATGTCCGCCGTTAAGACAACGACGACCTCGATCTGGCCCGGCGCCGCTACCTTGCCGATGATGGTCATGGGCGCAACGGACGGCGCCTACCTCCGCGCCGTCGGAATTCCGACCTACGGAATTCAGGGAATCTTCTACGACCCCGAAGACATCCGCTTCCACGGCCGCGACGAACGCGTCAAGGTGACGTCCTTCTACCAGGCGCAGACGTTTTTGTACGAGCTCGTGAAGCGTCTCTCCGGCGGCACTCCGAACGCCTAGCGAGGACCAACGACGTGCCGCCGACGATGGGGAACGGAAAAATCTGCTACGTCGAGATGCCGGCGTCGAGCGTCGAGCGCTCGGCGGCCTTCTATACCTCGGTATTTGGCTGGAAGGTGCGCACGCGCGTCGACGGCTCGACCGCATTCGATGACGGCGTGGGAGAAGTCAGTGGGACGTGGAAGACGGGCCGGCCGCCGATGCGTGACGTCGGGCTTCTCATCTACATCATGGTCGACAGCGTCGCCGACACGATCGAAAAGGTCGTCGCCAACGGCGGGGAGATCGTGCAGCCAATCGGCGCCGATGCGCCCGAGATCACTGCACGGTTTCGCGATCCCGCCGGCAACATCCTCGGTCTGTATCAGCAACGGGGCTGAGTTTCCACCAGCCTGCTACGGTGAGCGCCCCGGCCCGAGATTCTCGTACCACCTGAGGTTGGCCGTCGCAGTGCCAATGCAGGCGATGTCGATCCTCGAATCGCCGTTCAGATCGGCGGCAACGCACCCGGCGGCGGCCATTCCACCGGTATCGATCGCCGTCCGCGTCCAGCTCGTGCCGTCGCGGCTCGACGAATACATCCAAACGCTACGCGACCCGCCCCGCTGGCCGACGATGATCTCATCGATGCCGTCGCCGTCGACGTCGGCCGTGGCGAGCGTGTGTCCGTCGACGACCATCGAGTCGATGACCTGGCGCGACAAGCTCCCCGACGACTGCGGCCGATACACGACAACCTGGTTGCCATGCCACGGCTCGATGGCCGCCACATAGTACGCGGTCTTTCCAGACAATCGGCCGATCGCCACTTCGCTCGACCCGCCCTTGGGGACAGCAGCGCTGTTGCCGGCCGTAAGCAACGCGTGCGTCCAACCAGCGTTCGAGTGCTCGTACCGATGGATCCCGGCAAAGCCCGCCGACAGCAGACAGGCATCGCAAAGCGGGGCACCTCGCGGTTCGATGGCGTGCACGACACCTGCTTCTTCGCTCGGCAGCGTTTCGCGAACGAAGTCGGCCGCGCGGTACGCGTAGATCGGGGTCGCGCCATCGTAGTTCGGTGGACGCGCCGTCGCGGCGGCGAGCGGTGCGTTGATCAGCCAGCGTTGACCGTCACGATCCACATACCAGCGCAATCGATGCGCCGCCGGCACACGATCGATCACCCGAAGCGTCCATGGTTGAGTCACGTCGGCGCCATGTGTGAGCAGAGCGACTTCACCCGAGCTCTGATTCGGCTCCGTCGAGAATCCATAGGCAACCGCGAGCTCGGGGATTCCGTCTCCGTCGAGATCCGCCGCGGCAACGTTTATCAAATCAGGCAAACCGCCGGCGATGACATGACGCTTCCACGACGGATTCTCGTACCAGACCAACTCCGGAAGCTCCGACGCGAGAGCGACGAGGTCCGGCTTCCCGTCGTGATTGAGATCGGCGGCGATCACCTGGTAGCCGCCGGTGAGCCCGGTCGCGATCTCGTGCGCGGCGAAGGTCGCGGCTGGTCTCGGGGATATCTGAAGCAACGCGAGGAGCGAGGCGGCGCTGAGGGTCGGTAGCGCGACAGTTGTCATCATGAGCGCGGCGAAGGATCTACTCTCCCGAGTTGATGACTCACCAAGGCCAGCAGGTCCTTCGTGGCTACGCTCCTCAGGCTGACAGCTAGGGGAGTGTTTCATTGGCGCAACCCAAACACGACGATTCGGCTCGCCACCGATCCTCCCGGCCAGATCGGAGATCGCATGCCCACTGCGACTCCGATTCGCTGCTTGCCGTCGGCCAAATAGCTCACGACGCCGCCGCCGATCGACTGACCGAGATCCTGCTTCCACAAGTTTCGACCGCTCGCCGCGTCGAACGCGTACATCGTCCCGCCGATGTCGGCTGTGAACACCACACCGGAAGCCGTCGGCGTCACGCCGGCGAGCACTGGTCGTGGCGCCGCGAACTTCCACCGCACGTGCCCGCTCTCGGCGTCGTAGGCCGTGAGCCAACCGCGCGCGTACTGTGCAGAGTCGTTGCGGTTGATCGCGGCACCGAAATAGCCGGCCCCGACGCGCGGGACCGGCGAGTTCTCTTTCTGGAGCTGCACGATGCTGCACCAGTCGTTGGCACCGACGAAGAACGTGTTGCGCGCCGGATCGTACGCGGCCCCGTTCCACTCCGCCCCGCCGAGGATGCCAGGGCAAAAGCGGGTCGGATGATCGCGTGAGAGCGGGACGTCGACGTTCTCGCGGGTCGTTGTCGGCACTTGATAAAGAATCGGCATCTCCACCGGCGGCGCGCCCGCGCCGAGCCGCGATCGGTCGAGGACCGAGAGCAACCCATCTTTGTTGGCGGATGCGACGACCGAGAGGCCCGACCTCACGGTCACGACGGGCGATGGGCTGTCGACGTCCCAGTCGTGGAAGTCGTGCTTCACGATCTGGGTGAAGCCGAGCATGCGCCCCGACGCCGCATCGAGCGCGATAAGAGAATTTGCATAGAGGTTGTCGCCGTCGCGCACGGCGGCGTCGAAGTCGGGCGCCGGATTCCCCGCCGAGACGAACAGAGCGCCGCGCGTTTCATCCAGCGTGAACGATGTCCAGAACGCGCCACCGGAGATGGGATAGGCCGATGCCGCTCCTTTCCCCCACGTTGCGCGCGCCTCCGGCGGCACGACATCGAACTTCCACACCACTGAGCCGTTCGCCGTGTTCAACGCGTAGACACGTCCGATGACCCCGGCACGATCGCCGCCCGCGTTGCCGATGAAGAGCCTGTCACGCCAGACGATCGGCGCCATTGGCACCTGCACGCCGGGGCCGGCGACATCCAGCGTGACGTCCCAGACCCTATGGCCGTCCGCGGCGTCGAGCGCGATGACGTGTGCGTCCGACGTCCCGCGATACACGCGTCCGTTGCTGAATGCGACGCCGCGATTCACCGCCGGTCCGCCCCCCGGCGTCCCAACGTGACGCGCCTTGTGCCATCGCTCGGCACACGTCCGCGCGTCGATCGCATAGGTGATCGTGTCGGTCGAGACATACATCGCGCCGCCGACCACGATCGGTCCCGATTGCAGCGCGGCCACCTCAGGGAGGGTATACGTACACAGCTGCGTCAGCTGACCGACGTTGGACGGCGTGATCTGATCGAGCGGCGAAAAACGGTCTCCGGCGAGCGTGCGATTGTACGAGGGCCAATCGCCGTTCGCGACCGCTGACGCCGGCGAGGGCGCCGACTGCGATCCACGGCACCCCGCCACCAGCGCGACCGCAATCAGAGCAGGCAAGCACGTTGTCCGCATCGCAATTCTCTCGTTGTTTTCGTTGGACAAGATGTGCTCCGCGGTCTACTTTTGCACGCGCTCCACCGCAACCGAAACTCCGCTGAATCCCACCGGGCCGCCAGACGTCGTGACATCGGCTTTGCAGAACCAATTGCAGCACACCCTCGGCGATGCGTATCGTCTCGAGCGTGAGCTGGGCGGCGGCGGGATGAGCCGGGTCTTCGTCGCCGAGGAAGTTCGCCTCGAGCGAAAGGTCGTCGTGAAGGTGCTTTCGCCCGAGCTCGCGGAGGGGCTGAGCGCCGAACGCTTCGAGCGCGAGATCCGAACGGCGGCCGCGCTCCAGCAGGCGAACATCGTTCCGATTCTGACCGCTGGTGAGACGGCCGGCCTGCCGTTCTACACCATGCCCTTCGTCGACGGCCAGTCGCTGCGCGCGCATCTGGCGCGCGGCCCGCTCGCGACCGCCGAAGTGGTCGGGGTGATGAAGGACGTGGCGAGAGCCCTCGCCTACGCCCATCAGCGTGGCATCGTCCACCGCGATATCAAGCCGGACAACGTGCTTCTCTCCGGCGGCACAGCGGTCGTGACGGACTTCGGCATCGCGAAAGCGATCAGCGCGGCGCGAACGGACTCCGGCGGCGCGACGCTCACACAGGTTGGAACCTCAATCGGTACGCCGGCCTACATGGCACCGGAACAGGCCGCCGGCGACGCGAACGTCGACCATCGTGCCGACATCTACGCCCTTGGCGCGATGGCGTACGAGCTGCTTTCGGGAAAGCACGTGTTCGCGGACCGCACTCCGCAACGCATGCTCGCCGCGCACATGAGCGAAGCGCCGCGACTGATCAACGAGCTCCGCGGCGACATTCCTGCGCCGCTGGCGGGTCTGGTGATGCGATGCCTGGCAAAGGATCCCGCGGACCGGCCGCAAACAGCGAATGAGGTGGTGCGCGCGTTGGATGCCGTCTCCAGCACGGACGGCGTGCCGGTAATGCCCGCCGTATTGCTCGGCGGCCCGGGAATGTTCAAGCGCGCCTTGGCGATCTACGCGGCTGCTTTCGTCATTGTCGCCGTCGTGGCGCGCGCGGCGATTGTCGGCATCGGTTTGTCCGACTGGGTATTCCCCGGCTCGCTGATCGTGATGGCGCTCGGTCTCCCGGTAATTCTTTGGACGGGCTACGTGCAGCGGGTCGCCCGCCGCGCCCTCGCCGCGACGCCGACGTACACCCCCGGTGGAAGTCCGGCGGCGACGCAGGGTACCATCGCGACGATCGCCCTCAAAGCCGCGCCGCATGTCAGCTGGTACCGAACCGCTCGCGGTGGCATGTACGCATTCGGCGCGTTCGTGGCGCTGATCGGCGGTTTCATGGGCTTGCGCGCGCTGGGCGTCGGCCCGTTTGCGTCCCTCCTCGCCGCGGGGCGACTCAACCGCCGCGATCCGATCATCATCGACGATTTCAAGACAACGAATGCCGACTCGACGCTTGGCCGCGTCGTCAGTGATGCGGTTCGCTCGGGACTCACCGGTTCATCGGCATTCACGCTGGTTCCGCCGGCATCCATCGTTTCGGCGCTCCAGCGCGCGCAACGAGCGCCTGAAGCGCGCCTGGATCTCGCGGCGGCGCGTGACATCGCCCAGCGCGAGGGCTACAAGGCAATCGTCGACGGCGAAGTGGCGGGCGTCGCCGGCGGGTACATCCTGTCGGTGCGGCTCGTTCGCGCCGATTCGGGAATCGAGCTCGCTTCGTTTCGCGAAACGGGCGACGGTCCACGCGGGTTGATCGACGCAGCGGATAGGCTCGCCCGCGCGTTGCGCGGCAAGGCAGGCGAATCGCTGCGATCGGTAAACGCCACGCCGGCGCTCGCCGAGGTCACCACCGCTTCACTGCCCGCTCTCCGGAAGTTCAGCGAGGCTTCACGCGCCAATCTTTTGGGCGACCGCCGCAGTGTAGATCTGGCGCGCGAGGCAGTCGGGATCGACTCGACCTTTGCATCGGCTTGGAGCGCGCTGGGAGCGTTCCTGAGCAACTACGGCGCGAATCGCTCGGCGGTCGACTCGGCAATCGCGCAGGCGTATCGATATCGGGACCGGCTACCGGAACGCGAGCGCACGTCGGTGACGGCGCGCTACTTCGGTCTCGGGCCTGGCAGGGACCGCGCTCGATCGATCGCCGCGTACGAGGGTCTCCTCGGGCAGGCTGACACGGCGCCCAACGTGCTCGTCAATCTCGCCGAGCAACTGCGCACCCGTCGTGAGTTTGCTCGAGCCGAGTCGCTCAATGCCGCGGCAGTGAGGTTGCAGAACTCGGGAACAGCCCTGGGCAATCTGGTCGAAATCCAGCTGGATCAGGGCAAGATCAAAGACGCCGAAGAGACGGTCGGACGGCTCAAGCAAGTGTCAGCCGGGTATGGTGCGAATCGCGGCGCTTTCGTGTCGTTTGCGAAGCACGACTACGCGACGATACGACTGATGGCCGACAGCTTTATGAAGCGAGGCGGCGAAGCTCGCGCGCGCAACGGTCTCATATGGACGCGCATCACGAGTCTGCTCGACGGTCGTCTGCACGACTACGGTCGTGCGCGGGCCGAACAGCGATACCCACGGCTGGCGCCGCAATCGGACGACCCCATCGTCGACGTTGGCCTGGAGCTCTCGGTGAAGGGGCCGTCACCCGCGCTGGCGTCTCGACTCGACAGCGTCATCGCGGCCATTCCATTTCGCACCCTGCCCAACGTCGACCAGCCATATTTGTCCGCCGCCGCTACGCTCGCACGCATGGGAAGCACGGAGAAGGCGCGGGCGATGATTGCCCGATATCGCGCCGAGATGACTGACACGCTTCTCGCGCGACAGGAACAGCCGGATCTGCACGCCGCGCTCGGCGAGATCGCCCTCGCGTCGGGCAACACTCGCGAGGCGCTCACGGAGTTTCGTCGAAGCGACGTAGCGTTCGACGGCCAGCCTGCCGACGAATGCGCGCCCTGTCTCGCCTTCAACCTCGGTCGGGTGTTCGACGCCGCTCGCATGCCCGACTCGGCGGCGTTCTACTTCGAGCGGTATCTGGCCACGCCCTTCGCGTTCAAGGTCGCGCCGGACATGGACCCCGTCCGCCTTCCCGCGATCCACGAGCGTTTGGGTCAGATCTACGAGTCGCTGGGCCAGACCGACAAGGCAATCGAGAACTACCGGGCGTTCATCGAGTTGTGGAAGAACGCCGACGCGGAACTCCAGCCGCGCGTCGCCGATGCTCGAAAGCGCCTCGCTCGGCTTACACCCGTTGAGAAAGCTCGCCCATAGCCGGCGGAGTGTCCATCACCATGAGCTTGCGCACGAACGCATCGAACTCGTCGTGCATGATCTTCATCGACGGGTTGGCGATCATGCGCTTGAACGAATCTTCCCGCCCGATCTCCCACATCCGCGTGATCCAGGAGTGGAAATAGTCGTCCGGCAGCTGACCGTGCTTGTGCGCGTACCACGCGATCTCGAACAGCGACAGTTGCATGAGATTGAGATAGTAGTCCTGGACGTCGCGCGGTGTTTGCAGGTGTCGCACGTCCGCCTGGAGCACGGACGCGAGCTCGGGATGCTGCACTCGAATTGACCGCAACTGATATTGGAGCTCGACCAGCTTCGAGAAATTCGCGACGACCTGCGCCTGCCGTGACTGACGGAACTGCACAGCGGTGAAGATCAAACCGCCGGCGATCGCGAACGACGACAGCGCCTGCAGCACGATCTGCAGAACCTGGAGCTTGGTGGGCATGGTGAATCCTACATGCTTCCGCAATACAGACAGCGACGGCATCTTACCGTCGTTGCGTCGCCGACGGCGCCACGGAAACGGAGAATCCACATGCGTGCAGCCCTGACGGTCGCTCTCGCCGGACTCGTCCTCCTCGAGCCGCCGGCGCCACAGCGGATCGTCGTCACGAGGGTCTTTCCGCAGCCCGGCCAAATCGGCTTGTTCGTCGCCAACGCCGACGGCAGCGACGAGCACCAGATCGGATCGCCGAATAACATCGACTACGACGCCGCCTGGTCCCCCGATGGGAAGTCGATCGTGTTCACATCGGAGCGCAACGGGTCCGCCGATCTGTATCGAATGAACGCCGACGGCAGTGGCATCGAGCGCCTCACCGACAGCCCCGCCTACGACGACCAGGCGGCGTTCTCGCCGGACGGCAAGCGGCTGGTATTCGTGACCACGCGCGCCGACGGCACCGCCGACCTCTTTACGCTCGACATCGCGACGCGCAAGGCAAAAGCGTTGACGTCAGGTCCGGGCGGCGACTTCCGGCCCTCATGGTCACCCGACGGCCGCTGGATCGCGTTCTCGTCGGACCGGACAGGAGGCTTTCCCTTCTCGCACGGCCGCTGGGAGCGACTGCAAATCGCTGATGTCTACATCGTTCATCCCGACGGGTCGGGCCTCAAGCGGCTCACGCCGCACGGCGATTTCTGCGGCAGCCCAAAGTGGTCCGGCGATTCGAGGCGCATCGTCGCCTACTGCTCGAGCGGTGAAGCGACGTTGGACAACCGTCTGGTCGTGCCCGAGCACCCGGAGGATTCACGAGTCATCGCGATCGACGTCGCGAGCAGCGCCGTCTCGGACCTTCCCGCCGGCCCCGGCGTGAAGTTCAACCCATCGTTCCTTGCGAACGATGTCGTCGGCTTCATTCGCCGCGACGGACCACAGCGCGGCATTCAGTACTCCAACGGCTCGCCCGGTCCAGCCGGTGAGATTCGCGCGGCGTCGTGGTCGCCCGATGGAAAGCGCGTCGTCTACCACAAGCGAATCGCCTACCCGCGCAAACCGTGGGTCAAGACCTACAGCCGGGACCCGCGCTACGAGCTAGCCCTGACGCGCAGCGGACCAGCATTCAGCCCGGACGGCGAGCATTACGCCTTCGTTGGGCCCTCTCTCGGTAGCAAAGGTGTCTCGATCGCCCTTTCGACAATTGGCAGCGACACATTTCAGGTGATCTTCCGCGACTCGACGCGCAACATCCTCGCGCCGCAGTGGTCGAGCGACGGCAAGCAGATCGTCTTTGGGATCGGCGAGTTCAATGCCTTTTTCAACGGCTTTCACGGAACATTTCTCAAGCCGGCCGACCGCGCAGAGGGCGGCGCACAGGTTGCGATGGTCAACGCCGACGGGTCGGGCTTTCACGAGCTCACATCGGGAGCGAACAACAGTGCCTTTCCGTCTCTCTCTCCGGATGGCAAGCGCGTCGTCTACCGCACGTTTGATGCTGAAGGAGGCGGCGGGCTGCGCATCATGGACCTTCAAACCAAGAAGGTCACGGAGATCGCGAGTGGCTACGACAATTTTCCGCTTTGGTCGCCGCGCGGCGACTTGATCATGTTCTCGCGCCAGCAGGACGGCGCGTACGAGATCTGCACGATCAGGCCCGACGGCACGGGATTGAAGCAACTGACGCACAGCCGCGGCAATGACGCGCACATGGGTTGGTCGCCCGACGGTGAATACATCGTGTTCGCGTCGTCGCGCAAAGGGTACAAGGACGAAGTCGTCTACACCGACGCACCGCAGCCGTACGGCGACATCTTCGTCATGCGCTACGACGGGACCGACGTCCGCCAGCTCACCGATAATCAATGGGAGGAAGGGACGCCAGCATGGGTGCCGTCGCCGCGGTCGGTACGCGCGACGACACGCTGAGCACGAGTTCCCCGGCGTGGCGGCGTGATTCGTAGGTGCTGAATCTGTGCGTCACCGCGCCGAACGTCTCACCTGTCGTGGAAATCTCTCGCTCGAAGAAGCCGCTTCGCTCGAGGTTCGCTCCCGTCGCCGTCGCATAGTCGTCCGGTGTCATGGCGCGAACGACCGCCCGTCGCTCAACATTCATACCCGTCGGTATCAAGCGCGCGCCCGGCGCAAGCAGCGAGCGGAATCGATCCCAGTCGCGCGCTTGGCACGCCGGGCCGGAGATGACGTCGTAGAGTGCCGCAATGATTGCCTCCTGACTCACGACGTCTTTCGGGTCCGCCGCGTTCGGCGAGACATGGGTCGTCGGCGGAGTGACCTTCTCACACGACGGTTGCGGTGGTCGGGTCGGCTGTTGCGGCCCGGCTGAGAGCGACGACACGACGACGATCGCGAGGCTGACCACAGATCGCTTCGCGTATTGGCGGACCATGGACACTCCGAGGCGGTGGATGGGTGGCCTGCGAGAATATTCGCTCCCGGCGCGTCCGGCAACGTCGTCGCCTATCGCTCCGACGGCGAGGCGGTAGAATTGGGCGCATGAATTCCCCCGCCAAGCCGAAAGAACTCACAATCCGCGGCCTCGTCCTCGGGGCGCTGATCACGACGATCTTCACCGCCGCGAACGTCTACCTCGGCCTCAAGGTCGGGCTCACCTTCGCGTCGTCGATTCCTGCCGCGGTGATCTCGATGGCGATTCTCAGCGCGGTCAAGGATTCATCGATCCTCGAGAACAACATCGTTCAGACGGTCGCCTCGGCGGCAGGCACGCTCTCGGCGATCATCTTCGTACTCCCGGGGCTGGTCATCATCGGCTGGTGGACTGGTTTTCCTTTCTGGCAATCATTCCTCATCTGCTTGAGCGGTGGCGTGCTCGGAGTGCTGTTCACGATTCCGCTGCGACGCGCACTAGTCACGACTTCCGACCTTCCCTACCCCGAGGGTGTCGCCGCCGCCGAGGTATTGCGCGTCGGCTCGGGAGCGCGCGGCGAGACGAAGGACGAAACAGGCGAGGCTCGCGAAGGGCTCGTCGCCGTCATCCTTGGGGCGGCGGCGTCGGCGGGGCTGGCCATCGTGGCCGCGACGCGCGTCCTCGCGGGCGAAGTGACCGGGTTTTTCCGTATCGGCGCCACGGCGTCTACGGGATACAACGTCGCGTGGTCGCTCGCGCTGCTTGGCGCAGGACACCTCGTTGGATTGTCGGTTGGCATGGCCATGCTCGTCGGTCTCGTCATCGCTTGGGCAATCGCGGTGCCCATTCTCACATCGATGCAGCCGGCTGCCGCGGGCGTCGCCCTCGCTGCGCACACGAGCACCATCTGGCGCACCGAGGTGCGCTTCATCGGCGCCGGCGCGATCGCCATCGCCGCGATCTACACCCTCGCCCGCCTCACGAAGCCGGTCGTGGGCGGCTTGGTCAGCACCCTTCGCGCGTCGCGCGCCGTGGAAACCGGCGACGCGACCGATCGCGATCTATCGCCCGGTTGGATCATGGGGCTGAGCGCGGCCTGCCTCGTCATCGCCGCCTGGCTCGCTTTTACCTTCGCCCGATCGACGATTCTCAGCGGCGACGCCGTCAAACTCACCGTGATCGCCGTGCCGTTCGTTCTGCTCGTCGGCTTTCTCATCGCCGGCATCTGCGGCTACATGGCGGGCTTGATCGGTGCGTCCAACAGTCCGATCTCCGGTGTGGGAATTCTCTCTATCGTCATCTGCGCGTCGGTCCTCACGATCGCCGTGACGCCGACGGCGGACAATCGCGGCCCGCTCGTCGCCTTCGCGCTCTTCATCACGGCCATCGTGTTCGCCTGCGCCACGATCTCGAACGACAATCTGCAGGATCTGAAGACGGGGCAGTTGGTGGGAGCCTCACCGATGCGCCAACAGATTGCGCTCATCGTCGGCGTCGGCGCGGGCGCCGCGGTCATCCCGTCGATTCTCAACTTGCTCGCGAAGGCGTACGGGTTCGCCGGCGCGCCGAATGTCGGCGTCGTCGCGCCGAATCCGCTTCCCGCCCCGCAAGCCACGCTCATCTCCGCGCTCGCCCAAGGGGTGATCGGCGGTAATCTCGCCTGGAAGATGCTCGGCATCGGAGCGGTCGTTGGCGTCGCGCTCGTTCTCCTCGACGCTGCGCTCGGCGCGATGGGCAAACTCCGCGTTCCGCCACTCGCCGTCGGCATCGGCATCTATCTGCCGATGTCAGCCACGTTCGCGGTCGTGATCGGTGCGGTGTTGTCGCACTGGTATGACCGTCGGGTGAAATCGTCCCCGAACCCGCAACGCGCCGAGCGTCTCGGAACCCTCGTCGCATCGGGGCTGATCGTTGGCGAGAGTCTGTGGGGGGTGATAAACGCCGGACTGATCGTCGGACTGTCGAAAGACGCACCGATCGCTCTCGTTCCCGAGGACTTCGCGCCCGCGCCCTGGCTCGGCCTCATCGCCTTCGTCG
This sequence comes from Gemmatimonadaceae bacterium, assembly GCA_025928335.1. Classification (GTDB taxonomy): domain Bacteria; phylum Gemmatimonadota; class Gemmatimonadetes; order Gemmatimonadales; family Gemmatimonadaceae; genus JAQBQB01. The sequence continues at coordinate 17,207 of JAICJQ010000017.1, read as the reverse complement.
CCGTCATCGCCTGGTTGTACGGCTGGATGCTCAAACGCTCGAAGGCGATGTCGTGACCGACCTCGCGGATGTCTCCCGGTTTCTCAATCGGGTCGCGCGCAAGCGAAACGCGCCGGCTCTCAGCTCCGCCACGACGTGATCACGATTTCGCCAATCACGCTCGAGATCCGCGGCATTCGTCTCGAGCCGCTCGGATCGCAACACTGTGATGACCTCACGACCGCGGCATCGGACGGCCGCCTCTGGGAGCTTTGGTTCACCTCGGTCCCTGAACCCGATCAGGTCTCTCGCTACATCGCCGACGCCCTCGCCGGTCAGGCCGCGGGCCACATGCTGCCGTGGGCCGTGCGCGATCTCGAAGGTGGGTGCATCATTGGAACGACCCGGTATCACGACATCGTGCCCGCCGTCGACCGGGTAGAGATCGGCTGGACCTGGTACGGCCTGAGTTGGCAGCGCAGTCACGTCAACACCACGTGCAAGCTCCTCCTCTTTCAGCACGCCTTCGAGACACTGGGCTGCAAGGTCGTCGGACTGCGGACCGACAACTTCAACGTCCGCTCGCAGCGCGCGATCGAAGCGCTTGGCGCGAAGCGTGACGGCGTCATTCGCCATCACTACCTGCGGCGCGATGGCTCCGTGCGCGATAGCGTCATGTACAGCGTCCTCGCCAGCGAGTGGCCGGACGTCAAGAAACATCTCACGACTCGGCTGGACCGCGTCCGAGGATAGCACAATGGCGATCATGGGTATGCACGCGTTGCTGTATTCCAAGAAGGCGGACGAAACGCGCGCCTTTCTCCGCGACGTATTCGGCTTCCCGGCCGTCGATATCGGCCGCGGTTGGCTCATCTTCACGGCGCCGCCCACCGAGCTCGCCGTTCACCCGGCGGAAGGCGATGAGTATCACGAGCTCTATCTCATGTGCGACGACATCGAGGCGACGCGCGAGGAGCTGAAGGCCAAGGGCGTGTCAACGACGCCCGTGCACGACGAGCCGTGGGGTCGCGTCACGCAAATCACCTTGCCGAGCGGCGATCAACTCGGACTGTATCAGCCGCGTCATCCGCTGGCAATTCGGCGCGAGTCGCCGACAGAATAGTCCCGACGAGTCCGAGCACCGCCGCGGCGAAAAGGCTCGCGCGCACCGCGGCGGGGATCGCGGCCGAGGAGCTCGGGCCCGCTCGGTAGAGCACCGTCGTGAAGATCGCCCCCGCGTAGCCGACTCCCATCACCATGCCGGCGTTCCGCGCCGTGGCCAGCACCCCCGCCGCAATTCCTTGACGATTGCGCGGCGCGGATCCCATGATCGCGCTGTTGTTCGGCGAGACGAACGTTCCAACGCCAAGCCCAACGAGCGCCAACGCGGCCGCGATCGACGCAAGCGACCCGCGCTCGACCAAAAGTGCGAGAGCCGCCATGCCCGCGGTGAGCAGGACCATTCCCGCTGTTGCCAGACCGCGCGAGCCGAGGCGATCGGAGAGCGTTCCGCTGATCGGCGCGACGATCGCCATGACAATCGGCTGCGCGGTCAGCACGATCCCCGCCTGCGACGCGGTCAGCGATCGCCCCTGAATCAGCAAGAATGGCAGGACAAAGAGGATGGAATAGACGCACGCGTAGTTGAGCAGTGCGCTCGCCGTCGCCGCGCTGAATACGCGATCCGCGAACAATGAGAGATCCAGCATCGGGCTCCGCCGGTGCAGCTCGACGCGCACGAATACGACGAGAAGAGCAACCGACGCGGCGAGCAGACCAACTGTCTTCAGTGCCAACCACCCCCAGACGTGTCCCTGATTGAGCGCGATCATCAGGGCGACGAGGCCGGTTGTGAACAGCGCCGCGCCGACAAAATCGAACGTCTCCTCGCGCCGCTCCACCCGATCGTCGGGGATGGAGCGGACAGCGAGGGCGATGGCAACAACGCCGACCGGCACGTTGATGTAGAACACCGACGGCCAGCCGAACGCACCGGCGAGCCAACCGCCGAGGGACGGACCGACCGTCAAACCCAGGTAGGTGAACGTGCCCTGCGCACCCAAGGCGCGTCCTCGTTGACTCGCCGGAAAGCTTCGCGTCAGAATCGCCGGCGACGTGGCCATGAGCATCGCCGCGCCCAACGCCTGCACCGCGCGCAGCACGATCAGCACATGCGACGATCTTGCCTGACCGCACGCCGCGGAGCCGAGGACGAAGACCACGAACCCGGCCAGATACAGGCGCTTGTGCCCGAAGAGATCGCCGGCGCGGCCGACGCTGAGCAACAATCCGGAAATGACGAGGAGATAGACGGTCGTTACCCACTCGATGTTCGCCACGCCGGCGTGAAGCTCACGCGCCAGCACGGGGAGCAACGTGTTGACGACGCTTCCGTCCAGCGCCGACATGAACGTCCCGAGGCCGACGGTAACGAGAACCCACCAGCGGCCGTCGAAATGGTCCGGCGCTGGTGCGGGCAAGACAGGCGCCGTGGGCGAACGCAGCGGTTGCGACACGTCGAACACCACGGAGCAAAGGTGGGGCCGTGAGCCGGCGACCCTCGGGCGTCGTGGAGAACGGCTACGAGTCGGCTACGGCCAGCCGAAGATCGACGAGGCCGGCGCCCCCGCCCGAACCGGCGCCAGGTCGTTCGGATCGCGCCAGAAAAAGCGCGTCATGTCGGTCGCGAAGACGCGGAGGACCCATCCCTTGGGCGCGCCGCCGGCGACGGGTACCGCGAGATCGGCGCGTATCATTCGCCGCGATTTCGGCGGCACCGCGGCGAGCAAACCAACACCGATGCTCGGCCGCACAACCGATTCTCCAAACGGCACATCGCCCGACCACGTCTTGCCGATGTCGGTGAACAGCGCTGTGCCCCACTGAATGAATTTCGTTTGGTAAGAAACGCGGCGCTCTTCGAACCGCAGCACGGCGCGACGGCCCCCCGCGATCGCCGCACCGTTGTAGCCGCGCACACCACTCACGGGGTCGCCCAGCGACAGTTGCAGCGGCAATCGTTCGCGCCAGCCTCCAGCGAATTCCGCGCTCGCCTCGAACGTCCGTGTATCGCTTTGCTTGATGTACCAGGCGAGTCGCCCACTCAATGCGGCCGCGCTCCACGAGTCGGCGCCGCCCGCCGGCAGTTCTTCACCTTGCATCGCCAGTCCCACGAACGACCGCGGCGTGCCGGCGCCCGCGTACATGTTCGCCGATACGAGTGACGATTGGTCCGTCGCGCTGAACGCACCGAGCCCGCGCTCGAACGTCGCGGCCAGCTGAAAGCCACGCGCCACGTCCTGCTCCCCGATCAACGCATCGAAGCCCGTGACGCGCATGTAGTCGAGCCAGCGGAATCCCGCGCCGACGCCCGCCCGGAAGGTTTTATAGGGCGTATAGCGATGCGCGAAGACCGCGGTGTCGGCGGGCACGAGCCCACTGTCCGACGCGATCACCCCCGCGTCGTTGGGGCGGGCATTCTCATACGTCGCGACCGGTCCGATCATTACGCCCGCACCGCGCCAGCCGAATCGCGCGACGCCGCCCACGGACCACACGTCGCGCGTCACCGGCAGGGACAGTTGAGGGCCCGGCGCTCGCACGAATCCGCGGTAGCTGTTCTCGTGCGTCCCGCCCGCGTACCACGCGATGTGCTCGAGATCGCTCAGGAACGGGCGCGACACCGACGCGTTGAACTGCCCGCCGAGCACGTCGCGCTGCGTGTTCACTTCCGCGACGATCGGCTGATCGAAAAGACCGTACTGCCGGAGCGTCAGCGCGAGCGCATCGCGGTATGCCCGCCCGTCGCGCCACTGGCCTGCCGCATAGAACCCCGTACCGGCGACGTTGGAGTTCCCATATTTGACATTCGTCAACCCATTCTTCGTGTAGCCGCCGCCAACGATCACGGGAATTTCGTCCACCGTTTCGACGACCAATCGGACACCGTCACCCCCGTCGCTTTCCGCGCGCACCGTCGCGACCGCGAGATAGGGTTGGGCGCGGACGACCCGCGCCAACTCGGGCAGCCACTTATCCGAGCACCGATCGCCGACGCGCGCCAGCAAGAACGGCCGAATCGCCCGATCGCGCGTCGTCCCCGATTGAAAGACAAACCGTTGCAACGCCTGGCGCAGAACGTTCGGTCCGCGCTCGGTCACCGCCGGTGGATGCGGTTGTATCTCGATCGCCGAGATCACCTTCCCTTCGCATCGGAACTGCGTCGAGTCGGGTGTCTGTCCGCGTGCCGGCACAAGTGCGACCGCGCCGGCGATGAGCGCCGACAGCGGAAGTGCGTAGGTCCGATGCTGCGTTCGCATGACGCCATGAGGTTAACGTGGATCCCGCGATCAAGACGTTCGTCCGCGTACCTCGCGTCGTCAATCCACAACAGATCGCGTGATGCCCTTGACAGTGAGCCGAAGTGGTTGGAAGCTTTACGCTTACCCCACAGGAGCCGTTCGATGATGAGCCGCCGTTTCGGGCCGTCCTGGACCACCCGCCTTATCGCTGTCCTCGCGCTAGCTATTATCGCCACGCCAAGTGTGTCACAGGCGCAGGTGAAGCAGCAGGGGAAGGCCGCCGCAGGCGGCAACGCGGCCGCGATCGCCGCGGTGAAGGCCGCGCTCGACAAATACAAAGACCCCATCGCCGCCGTGCGCGATGGATACTTCTCGACCGTTGGCTGCATCGACTTCCCCAGCGGCGGCAGCGAACATGGCTCGATGGAGTACAAGCCAGGCGCCATGGGCGTCCACTTCCTCAACCCGGCCCTCATCGGACCGAAGCTCGATTCGACCAAGCCGCAGGTGCTGCTCTACGAACCCGTCGGCGATAAGCTCGTGCTGACCGGCGCCGAGTGGTTCGTCCCCACCGCGGTGTCCAAGACCCCGCCGTCGATCCTCGGGCATGAGCTCATGGGCCCCATGGAAGGACACGCGCCGATCATCCCGGCCGAGCTGCACCACTGGGATCTCCACGTCTGGCTCTACAAGGACAACCCGAACGGCATGTTCAGCCCCACCAACTCCGCGGTGAAGTGCCCGAAGGGCGTGTACACCTTCGCTGACGCGCCGCCGAAGATGGTGAAGCCGTAACGACGTGATCGTCGGACTCGCATCGCCGCGTGTAGCGTCGTCCATCGACGACGGCTTGAGTCGAATCAAGCGCTTGGTGGCCGACGCCGCGGCGCACGATGCCGAGATTGTGTGCTTCCCCGAGGCATACCTGCCTGGACTCCGGGGACAAGACTTCGAAATCCCCGCCTTCGAGCGCGACGACGAGTTCCGCGTGCTGTTCGAAGTCGGTGCGTACGCGCGGGAGTCTCGGATCGCCGTCATTCTCGGCCTGGAACACATCTCCGACGACGGCCGCCAAATCGCCGCCTTCGTCTTCGATGCCGCCGGCCAACTGCTCGGACGTCAGACCAAGAACCAGCTCGATCCGAGCGAAGATCGGTTCTACGTTCCAGGCACGACACGACGCGTCTTCGAGGTCAACGGCGTCACATTCGGCATCGCGATCTGTCACGAAGGGTGGCGCTACCCGGAGGCGGTGCGCTGGGCGGCAACGCGCGGCGCGAAGATCGTCTTTCACCCGTCGCTCACCGGCGGTCATCGACCGAACGGTGTCGCACTCGCCTCCTTCGGTTCCGAAGACGCACCGTATTACGAGAAGGCGATGCGCTGCCGCGGCATCGAGAATACGATCTACTTCGCCAGCGTGAACTACGCGGTTCCGTACCCCGAAGCGGCGACCGCACTCATTACGCCGTCTGGCGACTGCCAGGCGTATCTGCCGTATGGAGACGAAGGCGTTCTCGTCGCCGAAATCGACATCGCGGCGGCGACGGGCCTGATCGCATCGCGCTACGCGCCCACACGCTACCAAGACATCACAGCGCAGTAGCGCACTTGCTCGAGTGCTCGGGCGTCCCGAGGCTTCATCACCATGGATCCGGTCTCGGATGTGTTGCGCGCGGTTCGCCTGACGGGCGCCTACTTCTATTTGGTCGAGGCCGGACACCCATGGTCGGTGTTCACCGCCCCGGCGCGCGATCTCGTCCCGCGCATTCTCCCGCAAGCCGAGCACCTGATCTCGTATCACATCCTCGTCTCGGGCAGTTGTTGGGGTGGTCTCGAGGGGCAGCCGCAGGTGCTGCTGGGACCGGGTGATGCGATCATGTTTCCGCACGGTGGGGCGCATCTCATGTCGAGCGCGGCCGGCCTTCGCCTGCACTCGCTTCGTGATTCGCCCGATCGCTACCCGAATACCGTGCAACTCGGCCCGGCCGGGGGCCGCGATACCGTGTTCGTGTGCGGCTTTCTCGGTTGTGACGTTCGGCCGTACAATCCCCTCCTCGCCTCACTTCCGCCGCAGATGCATCTCACGGGCATCGCCGGCGGGTGGCTTTCACAGTTTCCTCAACAAGCCGTCGCCGAATCGCGCGCCGAGCGCCTCGGCAGTGAGACGATGCTCACGCGGATGGCCGAACTGATGTTCGTCGAGGTCGTTCGGCGGCACATGGAGACTATTCCGGAGCGCGATACGGGATGGCTCGCCGGACTCCGTGATCCGGTGGTCGGTCCCGCGCTCTCCGAGCTGCACGCGCGTCCCGCGCATTCGTGGACACTCCCCGAGCTCGCGCAGCGCATTGCCTCCTCGCGGACGGTCCTCGCCGAGCGCTTCTCTCACGTCGTCGGCGTGCCGCCGATGTCGTATCTCGCGCGGTGGCGGCTGCAGTTGGCCGCCGAGCAGTTGGTGAACAGCTCGGCGAAGGTCGCGGCGATCGGCGCCCAGGTGGGGTACGATTCCGAGGCCGCGTTCAGCCGCGCTTTCAAACGTGAGACTGGGCTCTCGCCGGCCGCGTGGCGGCATTCGCGCCAGCGGTAATCGGCGCATCCTGACAATCAAGAGGACCGGCCTCGTACGTTCGCCGTCGTCCTCTTGACGTTCAACTGGAGACGGCTCACGGATCCGCTAGCGTTCGCGCCGCTCGTGCGGCAAGCCGTGGCCCGGATTCCGGGCGCCGTCGTCGCGAACGTTGCGGTAGCCGAGGCACAATTCGGCGAGCTCGCCGCCGAACGTCGGCTCGCGACATCGCTACTCCCGCCTTCGCCGCGCTTGCTCTCACCTCGCCGCGATCGGAATCTTTGGATTGGTTCACTACACCGTCGCCGAACGAACGCGGGAGATCGGCACGCTTAGAGAATCCTGATTCGTTACTGCTGGCAGCCGGCAAACGGGCTCGGCGCCTTCGGGCCGTCGACCTTCACGCGGTGATCAAGATTCGCCACACGGGTCGCGATATCGTAGACGAGCTTGTCGACGCGCGCCATGTGTTGGTACTGGATGTACTCCGGCTCGTCCGTCACCTGGTGATAGTCGGCGTGGCCTCCCGTGGTGAAGAAGATCACGGGAATTCCGTATCGCGCATAATTTGCATGGTCACTGCGACAATAGATGTTCTGCGGATGCCCGTTCGCGTCCATCGCGTAGTCGAACTTGAAGGGCATCGGCTCTTTCTTGCTCACGTCTTCGGCGATGTCGCCCAGTTCGGTCGAGAGACGCCGTGAGCCGACGAGTTGCAGGTAGTTCGGCGCGCCCGAGAGCTCCACGTCCTCCTTGCTCCGCCCGGTAATGTCGGTTGCCTCACCACGGCCGACCATGTCGAGATTGAGATCGGCGACGATCGAGTCGCGAGGCACCGTCGGGTGGTTGGTGAAATACTGCGAGCCCCACAGTCCCTTCTCCTCGCCCATCTGCCAGATGAAGAGCAGCGAGCGCTTCGGCTTCGCCGGACCTTTGGCGAAGGCTTCGGCGATCTCGAGAATCGACACGCTGCCCGAGCCGTCGTCGTCGGCGCCGTTGCTGATCGAGTCGAGGCGCGGCGGGTAGAGCCTGCGCAGCGAATCCTTGATCGCGTTGATGCGCACCCACTGCTCGGCCGTCGGCGGCGGTGCGTTGCGCGTGTCCGCGCCTTCGACGCGCGCCACGATGTTGTACGCCTTGAGCGAATCGTGTTCGACGACCGGGCGCGCCCCCGACATGCCGACGTGATCCGAATGCGCCCCGATCACGACGTATTCGCCGCGGAGCTTCGGATCGCTTCCCGGAATGATGCCGATGACGTTTCGCGTCGGCGCGGCAACCGTTTGGACGTGAACGTCGATCGTCGCCTGACCACCGACGTCACCGCGTGCCGCGCTCTGCACCGATTTCCCGAGCAGCGCTGCGGCGACCGCCGGCGTAATCGTGCCCGCGACGGGTTGCTGGCCGCCACCGCCACCGCGGCCGCCACGACCGCCGCGACCACCGCGGCCACCGGCATTCGGATTCGCGGCCGCGTATGCGGCGCGACCTTCGCTCTGTACGGTGTCGTTCAGCGTGAACGCCGGGCGCGCCGGCGCGATTGCGGGAACAATGGTCAGGATCGCGGCGGCACCGCCGAGCGCGCCCCCCGCTCCGAACCCGCCGCGGCCACCGAACCCACGGCCGCCGGTCCCACCCGCCGCGATCACGATCTTGCCCCGTACCTGGTCGGCGGTCAGCATGTTCGCGGTGTCGGCGAGCGAGCCGGCGTAGATGACGTCGCCCGACACGTTTCGATCCGCGCCGAGGCCGGTGATCGAGAAATCCTCATTCGGCTTGAACGTCGTCGAACCGGTCGTGATCGACGAGGCGGCGCCAAGTACGCGGGCCGTCACGGGCAGATACTGGAAGAAGGTGCCGTTGTCTCCGGCGGGCTTGAGGCCGAGGCGCTTGACTTCGGACTCGATGTACGTCGTAGCGCGGATCGCGTCCGGCGTTCCTGCCTCCCGACCCTTCATGGAATCGGCGGCATAGATGTAGAGTCGTGTCATCAGGTCGCACGCCGTGATCTCGGCAACGGTCGGTCCGCCGCTATACGTCAACGGCAGCGCCCCGCCGCTCGTCGCCGGGCACTTCTGTTGCGCGGACAGTCTGAACGACGCTCCGCCAAGAATGAGGGCGACGACAACGCCGCGTCGCGCTAAAGATCGATGGGTCACGGTTACCATGCTCGTGATAGGGTATCGCCAGGTCATCCCCGGCATCTTATGATACTAAATGGAACGCCAGCCGTACCAAACCATCGCCAACGGGGTCAGACCCCGTTGGGCGATTTTGGGTACGGGCAGAGGTCGATTGATCCCGTGATCCGTGAACCCGTCATCCTCAGCTGGAGCGGTGGGAAAGACAGTAGCTTGACGCTGGCGTCGCTGCGCGCGGATCCGCGCTACGAGGTCGTGGCCCTGCTCACGAGTGTGACGCGCGGCTACGATCGCGTGAGCATTCACGGCGTTCGACGCGAATTGCTCGACGCGCAAGTCGCGGCCCTCGGCCTGCCGCTCGTCGAAATCGAGATCGAGCCGCAATCGTCAAATAGCGCGTACGAAGCCGCGTTCGGCGATGCGCTAAATCGTCTCAACATGAGCTTTCCGACCGCAAAGACCATGGCGTTCGGTGACCTGTTTCTCGGGGACGTCCGCGCCTACCGCGAGCAGGCCCTGTCGAGCACCGGTTTCAGCGCGTTGTTCCCGATTTGGGGACGCGACACAGGCGAGCTTGCGGAAGCGTTCATCGACGCCGGCTTCGTCGCGCATCTCGTGTGCGTCGATACCCAACAGCTGGCCGCCGAATTCGCCGGACGACAGTTCGATCGAAGCTTGCTCGCCGAGTTACCATCCGCGATCGACCCCTGCGGCGAACGCGGCGAGTTCCACACCTTCGTTTCGGGCGGACCTATCTTCGATCGCCCGATCGGCGTCGCGCGCGGCGAGACCGTGCTTCGCGACGGCAGATTCGCCTTTTGCGACCTTCTGCCCGCGATTCCGGCCACTGTCGAGCAATGACCGCCGCATGCCCGAGGTTCGGGTTCATCGTCACGTCGGGCCCGACCCAGAACGCGTCGGCCCTTGCTCACGCGCTCACTGAACGATTGACGGCACATGGTTTGGAGGTCGACGCCAGCCACGGTGGCACAGCGATCGTCATCACGCGCGAGGGCAGCCAGGCGACCGAAAGCGATCGACAATTCGTCATCGGCGTTCTGAACGAACTGAGCGCCGCTCCCGCGACGGTCTCTGATCTCGTCGACTTGAACTACTGAAACTGCCGCCGAAACTCATCGAGTTGCGTGCGAAGATCGACCAGCTCCGCGCGCAGTGAGTTTACCGCCTGCTCGAGCGCCTCGAGACGCCCACTCTCGGCGACGAAGCTCGCCGTCACCGCATCCGGAACGTCGACCGGAGCGTCCCCCGAGAGCAGATGCGCGTAGCGACTGTCCTTCTGCCCGGAACGACGCGGCAAGCGCGCGACGAGCGGCGTCTGGCGATTGATCAGCGCATCGAGCGTCGACTCGACTCTCTCGAGATCCGGAAAATCGAACAGCCGGTTGCTGCGCCCCTTGATTTCGCCTGGAGTCTGCGGTCCGCGCAACATCAATACGCACATCGCCGCGAGCTCGGGACCGTCGAGATTGAACGACTCGACCATGAGGTGGCGAAACTTCAGCACGCGTGAACCGCTCTGCTGCACAGCCCGGACGAGCGCGCGGTGGCGCAAATCGTTCACGGTCTTGTTGACCGTACCCTCGTCGAGACTCATCACCGGCTCGCGAGCCGACGTCTGATTGCACGCGGCGACGAGTGCGTTGAGCGACAACGGGTAGTTGTCGGGCGTCGTGATTTCCTTTTCGACCAGCGCGCCAAGGATGCGCACGGCGATGGCGTCGAGCGGTGGTTGCACGATGCGTGGTGTTACGATTTTCGCCTGAACGTTCCGAGGAGCACCGCTTTGCCGCGCACATGTCCTGTCATCGCCGCCATCACTGCGGCTCGCGTCGCCGGTGGTGCCGCGCCGACGGGTGGTACGTCGATCGTTGCGTCGAGAGCGTACAGCTCGAACAGATAGTGGTGGGTCGGCCCGGTCGCCGGCGCCGCTGGGCCGCGATAGTATGGGCCGCTCACGCTGATCTGCCGCGCGCCATCGCCGAGTTGCGGTCCCTGCGGCATCCCCTCCGGTAATGATCGCGACGCCGCGGGGATGTTCCAAACGAGCCAATGCAAGAGATCGTCGCCGCTGTTGCCCGCGGCGTCGAGGTCGTGCACGACGAGGGCAAAGCTCACGACGTTGCTGTCCGGCACACCGCTCCAGGCGAGCGGCGGCGACGCCTCCGCGCCAGGTTGGGCGTACTTCGTCGGAATTACGCCGCCATCGGTAAATCCGCTCGAGGTCAGTGTCATGACCTGGATCGCGCGACCACGTCCGCCGCCGCCCCCGCGGCCTCGCTGCCCAGCGGGCGCGCCTGCCGGCGGATTCTGCGCGTGGACGCCTCGGGCGAGGGTGACCAATGCGAAGACAGTCGGCAATGCGCGCAACAGCTGTGTCGCGCCGCGTGTCACTTGAACGACGCCGGTTGGAGTTTCCGCCAGGCGTCGTAGCGCATGCGCAGCGTCTTCACCGGATTGAGGTTCTCGCCCGCCTTGATCGCGTTCGGTCCGCCTTGCGCCGGTTGGTTCACCGTGAGATACATGGTGTACTTGCCGTTGTTGTGCGAGTCCCCGTTCGTGTCGTTCCGCTCGGCCATCAGGATGTACGCGACGTGCGCCGTCTTGCTGTCGCAGGGGATCGCCGGCGCCGAACCGTCTTCGGGCGGCGGCGGACAATTGCACCGGCTGTCGCCGCCCGCTGCGTCTGCTGCCTCCATCGCCGCCATGACGCGATCGGTGATGGCGCCATTCGTCGAGAGAAAGGCCTGCACTGCTTTGGGAACGACTTCGCCGGGCCGCAGGATGTTCCCCTGGATCGAGTAGTAGATCTGCGTTCCGGGGACGCGGCCCTGGATGTCCTGGGTGACGTAGCCGTTGGACAGGCCGGAGTGCCCGGCGCTGCGACCTTGCAGATCCAGGATGCCGAACTGCCGAGACTGAAACGCCGGGTCGGCTGAAAGCAGTTCGATGATCTTCTCCGGCTCGGTGCCCTTTTGAAGCTCGGCGAACACGAGCATCTGATTCGCATGCGTGTTGTCCACGCCGGCCTGACAGGCGGCGATGCCCTTTCCCGGCACGACGACCGCCTGCACGCCCTTCAGGAACGCGTCGTCGCGATCGACGCAGGTCGCCGACGCGATCACGATGCGTCCAGTGCTCAGGTCGACGGCGATGACGGACCACGTGGCGCGCGCCACGCTCGGCCCCAGCGCGCCCGCGAGCAGCGCGACAACGAGCCATCGAAGGAGAGGACGCATGTTTGGGTTGGTTGCGAGACAATGCGAAATAGGGTCAGACCCCATTTCGCGCAAGCAACGCTTCCGATTTGCCGCGTTTCCGGGGATCATTGGGGCGACGCAAGCCTACCGCACCGCATCACGGCATGAGGCATCCCACCGGCCGTTCCATCGCTATTCTCCTCGTCACGTGCGCCGTCCAGCCTCGTGCCCAGTCGCGCGCCGAGATCGACGGCCCACCGCGTCCGATCGCGCCGGAAGTCATCACGCGCGCGTCGTCGGGCAAGCCACGGTGCGCGCCATCAAGCTCACGTCCCCTTCAAGCTCGATGGTCGTCTCGACGAAGAGGTCTACGCCCGCGAGAAGCCCTTCGGCGGCCTGATTCAGGTCACGCCGAACTACATGGAGCTGATGACGGAGCGAAGCGAGTTCTGGATCGCCTACGAAAACGAATACATCTACGGCGACATGAAGTATGGCATCACGCCGAACCTCACCGCGGATTTCACGTACAACACAGACTTCGCGCAGGTCGAGATCGACGAGCAGCAGGTGAACCCTCACGCGGTTCAGTCTCTTTTTCCCCGAGAAGCGCGACTTTTTTCTCGAGCGGCGCCTGATGAACATCCAGACCGGGGACGAAGCCGTCTCGCTCACACGGCCAACCAACTTCACCGTGGCGCGGGTGAAGCGCGATATCTTCAAACGCAGCGCGATCGGCGTCATGGCGTCCAATCGGTCACTGGCCGCCTCGGACAGCGGGTCGAATCAGGCGTTCGGCGTGGACGGCACCTTCTCGTTCTTCGACAACGTCACGGCCGCGGTCCACTGGACACGCACCGCGACGACCGGCCGCGACGGCAACGATCAGAGCTACCAGGGCCGATACGACTATAACGCGGACCGCTATGGAGCACGCGGCGAGTCCCTCGTCGTCGGCAAGAACTTCAATCCGGAAGTCGGCTTCGTCCGCCGCACCGACTTCAAGCGCTCCGTCGGTGAGCTGCGCTTCAGTCAATCGCTTGCTGCGCTATTGAGCCGCCCACCCGGCATTGCCGCGCCATCTGGCGCGAGCGCCTGGATCGTGCAGATTGATAGTGCCGAATGCTTCGGGCTGTCGCAGCCGCTCGCCCATTCACCACTCTCCATCAGAGGCTTTATGCGTAAAGCTGGACTGCTCATCGCAGCCGTATCCCTCGTTGCGTGCGCCAAGAACGAAACCCCAAAGCCCGATTCCGCCGCGCCCGCGGCTGCCGCCGCCCCGGCGGCTCCCGCGGCCCTCACGGCGGCCGATCTCGTGGGTACCGTCAGCGGCAAGATCATGGCGCCTCCCAACGATTCGGTCGTCTCGACGTTCGTCTGCACGACCGCCGCCGGCAGCAGCGTGTCGAAGTGCGTGAACTCGGCGGCCCCGAAGGACACCGTCGATTACACCTATACGCTGAGCGGCGCCGACAGCGTCACGTGGGTGTCGGCCGCCCACACGCCACCGACTCCGCCCAAGTCCCCGAAGCTGATCGATCACGTCATGGGCCGGCTGTCGGGCAACAAGTGGGCGGGCACGGTCGTCTCTGTGCTCGCGTCGAAGCCGGATTCGGTGGTGTCGAAGGTAAAATGGGAGGCGACGAAGACGCAGTAAGCCGCCGTTTCACGGATCGAAGGGGTGCCGATTCCGGCGCCCCTTTTTTTCGCACTACTCCATCTTGAGCGCGCGCACTGGATCGATTGCTGCCGCGCGACGCGCGGGGATGTAACTCGCCGCCAAGGCGACGAGTGTGAGCAGCGCTGCCATCGACCCAAACGTCAGCGCATCGAGCGCCCTCACGCCGACCAGATAGCTGCTCACGAACCGCGTTACCGCCGCGGCGAGACCGAGGCCGATCACCAGCCCGAGCGACGCGAGCAGCATCCCTTCACGCAGGATCATCGCGAGGACCGTCGTTGAGTGCGCGCCCAGCGCGACGCGAATGCCGATCTCGCGCGTGCGGCGTCCGACCGAGTACGCGATTGTCCCGTACAGTCCCACGGACGCGAGCACCAGTCCGATGAGCCCGAGAACGGCGGTGAATCCGCCGGCGACACGCTGCGGCAGCAAGGCGACCGATGTCGCGGCATCCATCGGCACGACCACCGGGTGCGGCGCTCGCGGATCGATCTCGGTCACGACACGATCGAGCGCCGGCGCCAGCGCACTCGGCGAGCTCTTTGTGCGAACGAGCATCGTCTGTGTCGGCGTCCATTGCTGCGCGAGCGGAACGAAGACGACCGGCGGCGTCGCGATGAGGTCGTCGTACTTGGCGTCCCGAGCGACGCCTACCACCGTGACGTGCCGCGAGCCGAGCCCGAACGTTCGGCCGACCGCGGTTCCGCCGCTCGACGCCGTGAGCCGGCGTTCGAGCGTTTCATTGATCACGACGACCGGCGCGGCGCGCTCGTCGTCCGTCGCCTCGATCGCCCGCCCTCGCGCGATCGGAATGCCGAGCACCGTGAAGTATCCCGGATCGATGTCCGATCTCGAGACCGTGAACTTCGGGCTTTGGCCGAACGCGCTGGCGTCGATCCGTGTCGAACTGCCCTGGGCCGCGAGCGGCACCACGGTCGTCGACGACACCGCGTCGACGCCCGGCAGCGCCGCGACCCGTCGGCGAAGCGCACCATAGAACGCACGCCCTTGGTCCGGCGTGTACCCCCATGCTTCCGTGTTCATACGTATCGTCGCGACGTGCGCCGTCTCAAAACCGGGATCGATCGACGTTCCGGCGACGAGCGACCGCGCAAAAAGCCCTGCCGTGACGAGCAGCGTGAGCGCCAGCGCGAGTTGGGCGACGATGAGGGCGTTGCCCGCGCGCCGCTTGCCGCCGGCGCTCGCCGCGCTGTTTTCGCGGAGACGCGTGGCGACGTCGGCGCTCGTGCCGCGAAGCGCCGGGGCGAGCCCAAAGACGATACCCGTCACGATCGACAGCAGCGCGGCGAACGCCAGCACGCGCGGATCAGGCGTGAGCTCGAGTACGAACGACTGGTCGGCGGGCAACGGCAGCGACTCGAGCAGCGACGACGCGATCCACGCCACGCCAACGCCGGCAATCGCTCCCGCCCCCGAGAGCATGACGCTTTCCGTGAGCAGCTGACGCACCAGCCGCGCGCGTCCGGCGCCCAGCGCGGCGCGCACCGCCATCTCGCGGCGTCGCGCCATCGCGCGCGCCGAGAGCATGGACGCGACGTTCACGCACGCGATGACGAGCACCAGCCCCGCCGCGCCGAGGAGCACCGCCGCGAAGGATAGGAACATCACATGCGCGTCCTCCGGCAAACTGAAGCCGGTCCAGACGCGTGCCTTCGTGTACTCCCGTACGAGCCCCGTCTCGACCGCGTGCGCGGCGATGATCGACGAGAGCTCCGTGCGCGCCGCGTCGCGTGTCGCGCCCGCGCGCAAGCGCCCGAACGTCCAGAGCCACGGCTGGTCCGCGAGATCGCGTTGCGGCCGAAGCCATGGCTGCATCGCGAGCGGAGCCCACGCGTCGACGCGTATCGGCGAGAACACACCATGAAAACCCTTCGGTGCGACGCCGACGAGTGTGTACTGATTCCCGTTCACCCATAGCGGTTTCCCGATCGCACTGCGGTCACGGCCCAGGTTGACTGTCCAGTACAGGTACGACACGACGACGACCGGGTGCGCCACCGGCACATCGTCTTCTTCGCGGAGAAAGAAGCGGCCCGCCGCCGGCCGAAGTCCGAGGACCGAGAAGTAGTTCCCGCTCACGACATTGCCCGCGACCATGGTCCCCGCGCTGCCCATCGAGAGCGTCATGTCCGCCTTGCTCCATGCCGCGACGCCCGCCAGCATGTGAGACCGATCGCGCAGCCGCTCATACAGATGGTAGGAGACCGATGCCCCTTGGCGTCCGTCGTCGCTTCGCCGATCGAACGCGATGAGCCGATCCGGATCCGTCGCGCCCGGAATCGGTCGCAGAATCATCGAGTTGATCGCGCTCGCGATCGTCGTCACGGCGCCTGTTCCGATCGCGATGACCCCGATCGCGACCAGCGTGAAGAGCGGCTGTTTGCGCAGACTGCGCGCTGCGTACCGGACGTCGGAGCCGATGTTCGCTGTCATGCCATCTCCTCGAGACCGAGTGCGTGATACGTGGGCCGGCGCGACGAGGTCCCACCAGGCCCCGCCGATGCTCGCGACAGTCGCGGTGAACGTGCGTACGAGAAACCGGGCGACGCCGACGCCGCCGGCGCGCTCGGCGTCCAGGAGCTGGTCGTCGAAGAGCGACCGCATGTCGTCGCCGAAGCGGCGGCGAAATTCGACTGGGTAGAATCGGACGAGCGCGGCAAACGCGCGGCAAGCGGCTCGCGAGGCGATTGTGCGGATCATGTCGCCCACTTGCGCTGCAGCGCTTTCGCCGTCGCCGACGAGGTGAGCGCTCGCAGGCGCTCGAGCTCCGCCGCCGCCACGCGGCCGCCGAGCGCGGTGAGCCGATAGAGACGACGGCGGCTGTCGTCGTTGGACGCCGAGCGCGGCGCTTCGGCGACCAGACCATCCGTCAGAAGCCGCTTGAGAACCTGATAGAGGTTCCCAGGCGCGAGCCGAATCAGGCCGTCGCTGCGCTCGGCGACGGCGAGCGTGAGCCCGTAGCCGTGGAGATCGCCGTCGGACAGCGCCAGCAGGAGGTGCAGCTCGACGGGTTTGAGCGGAAGGAAGCTGGTGGGCGAAGGCATGGGTTCGCGGACAATATGATGTAATCCATCATACGGCCGCAATCCGCGCCGGTTTCAACGCGTCAGGAAACATTCTGCAGAAACGAAACGGGCCGCCTTTCGGCAGCCCGTTTCTCCTTCCTGAACGAACGGCTTAGTACATGCCGCCCATGCCGCCGCCCGGCGGTCCACCCGCGGCCGGCTTGTCTTCCTTCTTCTCGACGACCAACGCTTCGGTCGTGAGCAGGAGGCCCGCGATCGACGCCGCGTTCTG
>JAICJQ010000236.1 GCA_025928335.1 Gemmatimonadaceae bacterium | reverse complement strand
TCGGGAACGTGACTTCGTGCCCGCTGACGTCCTTGATGTCCTGCGACCAGCCGTGGTGGCCCACCAGCGGCACGAACCTCACCGGCGCGAAGTCGTGCAGCAAGATCTGGCCGGCCTTCCGCTCCGCCATCACCAGCTTCTGTTCGTCCCGGTCGCCGATCGGAATGAGCAGTCGCCCGCCGTCCGCCAGCTGATCAAGCAGTGGCTGCGGAATCGACGGCGCGCCGGCGCCCACCAGAATCGCGTCGTATGGCGCGTACTCCCGCCACCCAATCGTGCCGTCGCCCATCAACAGACTCACGTTCTTGACCCCCGCCCGCTGGATGTTCTCGCGGGCTTGCTGCAGGAGCGCCGGGATCCGCTCGATCGAAAAGACCTGGGCCACCAGATGGGCAAGGAGCACCGTCTGGTAGCCGGATCCAGTCCCCACCTCCAACACGCGCTCGTCGCCCCTCAACTCGAGCAACTCGAGATACCGTGCGTGCACCCACGGCTGCGAGATCGTCTGCCCGTTGCCGATCGGTAGCGCCGTATCCTCGTACGCGCGGTGCCGCAGCCCCGTCGGCACGAACGCATGCCGGGGGGTCATCTCGAACGCACGCAGCACCGCGAGGTCGCGAATCCCCTTCTCTCTCAGGGTCTCGACCAACCGCCGGCGCGCGCCGAGCAGCTCGTTGTTGTCTACAGGCTTCGCCACCAGCGCTCGGCTCCTTTCAGTGCATCGTAGTGGGTGAGATCGAGATGCAGCGGAGTCACCGAGACGTAGCCCTCCTGGACGGCGCGGAAGTCGGAGTCGGCTTCGCCGGTCCAACTAATCTCGCCGCCGCCTATCCAATAGATGGACCGCCCCCACGGGTCTTTCATCGGGGCGACCGATCCTGAGTAGGCGCGGCGGCCGAGGCGCGTGAGCTTGACGCCCTTCACGTCGTCGGCGGGCACGGGCGGCAGATTGACGTTGAACAGCGTATCGGCTGGAAAGCTGGGCAGCGACGTGAGGTGCTTGAGGAGAGGCGTCAGCACCTTCACTTGCTCGCGCAGCTGGCTCACGTCGGCGCGCAGATCACCACCGGCGAATGATACCGCGATCGACGGAACGCCGAGTGCCAGCCCCTCCATCGCCGCCGCGACCGTGCCCGAGTACAGCACATCCTCGCCCATGTTCTGGCCATGATTGATGCCGCTCAGGACGAAATCGGGACGCTCCGGCATCAGCGCCTCGATCGCCAGCATCACGCAATCGGTCGGCGTGCCGTCGACCTGCCATTTGCGCTCACCGCGCCTCACGGGGCGCAATGGATGATGCAGGGTGAGCGAGTGCGACGTCGCGCTCTGCTCGCGGTCGGGGGCGACGACGGTCACCTGGCCGAGCGGCTCGGCGGCGGCGCAGAGGCATTCCATGCCGTGCGCCAAAATCCCGTCGTCGTTCGTGACGAGAAAGCGCATATCAGTCGGCCAAGGGAGACGGGCCGAGCGAGGTAAGAAGGTCCTTGAGGTCCGTCTCGAGCGTCTGGAGCGACTGCATGGTGAGCGCGCCCCGCGCTACGACCTTGAGATCGCCCTGCTTGCGGTGGTCGTCGACCTTCTGTCGCGCGCCCTCGATCGTGTACTTCTCATCGTACAGCAGATGCTTCACGAGCATGATCAGCTCGACCTCGCGTCGCTGATAGACGCGGTTTCCCGACCGATTCTTTGCCGGGCTGAGAAACCGGAACTGACTCTCCCAGTAGCGCAGCACGTGCGGCTTGAGACCGGTAAGCTCACAGACCTCACCGATCGAAAAAAATTCCTGAATGGGTTCCGACTTGGCGGCGGGACTCATAGATCTTGCTCCGATCGAAGTTCGCGAGCCATCAGCTCGGGTACGGCGTCTTGCGCCGCGTGTCCGTCGAAAAGAATCCGGTGCACCATCTCGACGATTGGCATGTCGACGTCATGGCGCGCGGCGAGTTGCATGGCGCTCTCCGTCGTCGCGACGCCTTCGGCGACTGTCTCTTTGCCGCGCAACGCTTCATCGAGCGTGGCGCCCTTGCCGATCTCGACGCCGAGCTGGCGGTTGCGGCTCTGCGCCCCCGTGCACGTGAGCACGAGGTCGCCCACGCCGGCCAGACCGGCGAAGGTGGCCGCACTGGCGCCGAGTGCAACGCCGAGACGCGTCATCTCGTGCAGGCCGCGCGTGATCAACGCCGCCCGCGAGTTGAACCCGAACCCAACGCCCTCGACGATGCCGGTGGCGATGGCCATGACGTTCTTGAGCGCACCCCCCAACTCGACGCCGGTGACATCGTCGCTCGTATAGACACGGAAGGTCGGGCTGGCGAAGACTTCCTGGACGGCGAGCGCGGCGCCGGCGTCGGATGACGCGGCGACGATCGCCGTGGGATGGCGCGCTACCACCTCATTCGCAAAGCTCGGCCCTGAGACGCCGACGACGGCGCGGGCCTTCACCTCGCCGGCGATCACATCGGTCATCAGCGCGAGCGTTCCGTGCTCGACACCCTTGCTCGCCACGGCGAGAATGGCGTGCGACGTCACGTGCGACGCGCCGGCGCGCGCGATGCGCCGCAGGTGCTGCGAGGGAGTGGCGTACACCACCAACTCGGCGCCGCGCAGCGCCGCGCCCTGGTCGTTCGTCGCTCGCAACGACGAAGCCAGCTGCTGTCCCGCGAGGAAGCGACGGTTCTCGTGACACTCCTCGATCGCCTGGGCGACGTCGGGTTCATGCGCCCAGATAACCGTCTCGTTGCCGTTCGACGCGAGCAGATCGGCGAGCGCGGTGCCCCAAGCGCCGGCCCCGATCACGGCGCAGCGCATCAGGCGAACCTCGCCGCGATCAATACGGCAAGCACGATCACGAGGGCAATGGCCAGCGTCGCGGCCGGACGCTTCGGCGCGGCAGATCCAGCGGTGGCTCGCTTACCGAACCTATTCTCTTCGCCGTTACGCAAGCGCACGATGTTCGCGCGGTGCGTCCAGAAGACGAACAGCGCGATGGCGATGCTCACCAGGAAAACCGGGGACCGCAGGCCCACGGTGATGGCGAGCAACAGGGGCAGGATCGTCGCGCTGGTCAGCGACCCAAGCGACACATACCCGCTCGAGAGCAGGACGACCGCGAAGACGACGAGCGCGAGCAGCGTCTGCACCGGGGCGAGCGCGAGGAACACCCCCGCTGCGGTCGCGACGCCCTTCCCTCCCTTCCCAAATCCGAGGAAGACCGGACGCGTGTGACCCGCGATAGCAAAAGCGCCGCAGAGGATCGCAAACCAGACCGGATCGCCGAAAGGCAGCATCGAGGCCTGCACCAGGCGCGGGAAAAGCAGAACAGGCGCTGCCCCCTTCGCCATGTCAAAGGCGAAAACAAGGAGCCCGACCTTTGTCCCGAGGACGCGCATGACATTCGTCGCGCCAAGATTCCCCGAGCCGTGTTTTCTCAGGTCGATACCGCGTGACTTGCCGGCGATGTACGCCGCCGGGATCGAGCCGAGGCAATACGAGGCGGCAAGACACGCGGCGAAGATCAGCATTAGCCGGCCTTACGCCGCAAAACGATCCTCAACGGATTGCCGGTGAATCCCCAGAACGCGCGGAAGCCGTTGTGGAGATACCGCACGTAGTGCTCTTCAACCAAATCAGGTGCATTGCCGAAGACAGCGATCGTCGGCGGCTCCGTCTCGACCTGGGTCGCGTAGTTGAGCCTCACTTCCCGACCGGCGGCCTGCGGCGGCTGGAGCCGCGCCACGAGCTCTCCCAACTTTTCGTTCACCTCCGACGTCGAGATGCGCTTCTCTCGCTCGGCCTCGACGTCGAGTACGACCTCGAGCACCCGGTTCACGCGCTGGCCCGTCAACGCGGAGGTAAACAGGAACGGGACGAAGTTGAGGAAGGGCGCTTTCTCCGCCGCCTTTTTCTGGTAGTGCGCCGACGCCTTGTCGTCTTTCTCGGCGTAAAGGTCCCACTTGTTGACGACGAGGATCAGTCCGCGCCCCGCCTCCCAGGCGAGCGCGGCGATCTTGAGATCCTGGTTCTGGATCTCGCCCTCGGTGGCGTCGACCATGAGGATACAGATATCGGCGCGCTCGATGGCGCGGCGCGTCCGCAGCGACGAGTAAAACTCGATCCCGTCGTCGATCTTGCTCTGCCGTCGCAGACCGGCCGTGTCGACGAAAATGAACTGCCGGCCGTGGTAGCGAAGCGGCGTGTCGATCGCGTCGCGCGTCGTGCCGGCGATCTCGGACACGACGAGCCGCTCCTCGCCGAGCAGCCGGTTCACGAACGATGATTTTCCGACGTTCGGTTTGCCGACCACCGCCACGCGGAGCGTGTCTTCCGGCTCCGCTTCGACCTGCGGCAAATGCTCGACGAGGGCATCGAGGAGATCGCCGGACCCTTTGCCGTTGATCGCCGAAACCGGATACACGTCGCCCACGCCGAGGTTATAGAACTCGTAGAAATCCGCGGCGCGCGGGTCGTCGACTTTGTTGGCCACGACCATCCACGGTTTTTGTGAATTGCGCAGCAGTTCGGCAACGTGGTAATCGCTCGGATGGATCCCGACGCGCGCGTCGACGACGAACAACAAGAGATCTGCTTCGCCGATCGCTTCGTCCACTTGCCGGCGGATCTCGACATCCATCGGCGCGCGCGGATCATCCGCGACGCCGCCCGTGTCGACGAGCCAGAAATGCCGGCCCGCCCAATCGGTCTCGGCGAAGTGGCGGTCGCGCGTCGTCCCGGCCTCTTCGGACACGATCGCGCTGTCGTCGCCGACGATGCGATTGAACAACGCAGACTTGCCGACATTCGGCCGTCCGATGAGCGCTACGACAGGGACGGTCATGATTGGGCGGTTGGGCGATTGGGCGGTTGGGCGATTGGGCCAGCGGCGCTAATCGCCGAGTCGCCGAGTCCCCGACCCGCCGAGCCGCCGAGTCGCCGAGTCGCCGAGTCGCCCAAGACGTCAATGAAGTCGTACGACGGCAGCACCGGCATCGACAGCTGGTCGCGCACGGCGGTGAATGGCTCGTCGTCGAGGAAAACGCCGCTGTCGTTGATGCACTCCGCCGGAATCAGCGCGAGGTCGAGATCGTTGCGGTCGGCGAGCGCGCGGCGAATGTCGGCGCCGACGAGAAGGCCGGCGGTAGTCGTCGTCGGGCCGAAGAGCGAATTCGTCGTGACGATGAGCTCGAAGTCGGCGCCGGTGTGCTCGCGGAGCGCCTGGAGCAGCTCCGGCATGATGCCGGACATGGACACACCCGTCACGACGCCAATGCGTTTGCCGTCGAGCCGCGGCAGATCGGACACGCCTTCATAGAGTCGTTGGCGCAGCGCGGCGACCGACCCTACGCCGTTCTCGATCTGCGGAAAGTCCACGTAATACTCGGCGTCCGGTAGCTCGCGTGCGGCGAGGAGATAAAGCTCGTCGGAACCGAAGACCCAGGGCGTGCCCCGCTCGTCGTTGCCCCGCTCTCCCCACCGGTCGACGTGCCGAAGGAGCGTCTCC
>JAICJQ010000097.1 GCA_025928335.1 Gemmatimonadaceae bacterium | reverse complement strand
TCGATTTCACGCTTCAGATACTCGACTTCCTCTCCATCGAGGAAGTAGAGCGTTGAATCGAAGTCGGCCATGTTGACAAAGCCGGCAGTCTGCGATTCCTCGACGGCGGCTTGCGTCTCCCGCTGGACCTGGTCCGCGGCGAGTGGCGTGACCTCGGGACCGAGCGACGTTTCGCTGCCGCCGGCGCCGTCCTGAAGGAGATCGAGATGGCGGTAGCTGAGGAAGGTGAACTCGGCCTCCCAGAGCATCGCCACGAGATCGTCGTCGTCCGTCGTCGCTCGCCGCGCGCGCTGCACGATGTCGAGGAGCTTTACGACTTCGTCGTTCTCGAACCCGGGCGTCAGCCTCAACTCGCGAACACCGTCTTTGAAGAACAACCAGGCGAGATTGTCCGCCGACTTGGAGCTCATTGGATCCGCGAGAACCGTTTCATCCTCCCACCGGATCTCCAACTCATCGATGGCGAGCACCAGGTCGCTCGTCTGCTGCCACACGGGGACGAACGTCGCGCGCAGCGTCTCGATCGCGCTCCGATAAATCGGATTGTTTGGCAGGTAGAGCTGGCGCGCCCGCGCGGCTTTCATGAATGCACGGAGCATTTCCTCGACCGCCGTCTTCGGCGACGTCATCGCCGCCGCGGACGGACCTCGAGTGCTACCGCGTAAAGGCGACGATGAAGGAGCCGTCACGCGCCGAGGATGTTCATCCCGCTGACCTGCGCGACATCCTTGTCCCCTCGTCCGCTCACGCACAGCAGCACCGGCTCGTCCTTGGTCCAACGGCCGCGTTGCGACGCGATCCAGCTCACGGCGTGCGCCGTCTCGAGCGCCGGAATGATCCCTTCCAGGCGGCTCAAGAGCTGGAATCCCTGCAGCGCTTCGTCATCCGAGACGGCCACGTATTGCGCGCGACCGCTGTCCTTCAAGAAGGAGTGTTCGGGACCGACGCCAGGGTAGTCGAGGCCCGCCGAGATCGAGTGGGCCGGGTGAACTTGTCCGTGAGCGTCCTGCAAGAGATAGCTGAACGATCCGTGCAGAACGCCCGGCCGCCCACGAGCCAACGATGCCGAGTGCTCGCCGCTATCGAGTCCCTTCCCGGCGGCCTCGACGCCCACGAGCTCGACATCCTTGTCATCGACGAAGGCGTGGAAGGCGCCGATCGCATTGCTTCCGCCGCCGACGCACGCGACCACGGTCTTCGGCAGCCGGCCCGCTCGCTCCACCATCTGCGCCCGCGCCTCCTGTCCGATCACCGCTTGAAAATCACGCACCATCCGCGGATACGGTGCCGGGCCAACGACTGACCCGATGATGTAGTAGGTATCGTTGACGTTCGTCACCCAATCGCGAATTGCCTCGGTCGTCGCGTCCTTGAGCGTTTTCGTTCCGCTCGACACGCCGACTACCTTCGCCCCCATGAGCCGCATGCGGAAGACGTTCAGTGACTGTCGTCGCATGTCTTCTTCGCCCATGTAGACGACGCAGTCGAGTCCGAAGCGCGCGCAGACCGTCGCCGTCGCGACGCCGTGTTGGCCGGCGCCGGTTTCGGCGATGATGCGTCGCTTCCCCATCCGACGCGCCAGCAACACCTGACCGACCGTATTGTTGATCTTGTGCGCGCCGGTGTGGTTCAGATCCTCTCTTTTGAGCCAAACGGGTGCGCCAACGAGGTGAGAGAACCGTGGCGCGTCGCTGAGCGCGGACGGGCGCCCAACATAGTGCGCCAACATGTCCGTCAACTCGTGCTGGAAGGCGGGATCGACACGTGCCTGATCGTACGCTCTCTCCAGTTCGTCGATGGCTGGAATGAGAGTTTCGGGAACATAGCGGCCGCCAAAGGCGCCGAACCGATCTGACTGAAGAACAATCATGGGGTGGAAATTGATGCGTGACGTACGGCGTCGCGGAAGGCCCTCATTTTCGCCGGATCCTTGATGCCGACGTCAGCCTCGACACCTGAGGACACATCGACAACGTCGGGCGCAACGAGCGAAATCGCACGCGCCACGTTTTCCGGGCGAAGACCACCGGCAAGGATGAGACGGGTTGACCGCAGGGCATCCAGTCCGCCCGCTAGCTCCTGCCAGGGCAGCGGGACACCGGTTCCGCCGAGCATGCCAGGTACGTAGGCATCGAGAACGGCTCCATCCGCCATGCCGGCAATGGCTTTCGAGTTCTCAGGTAACAAACCTCTCGAAAGGCGCAGCACGCACCAGATGTCGGCAGACGTCAGTTTGCGGAGCGCTGAAACGAACGACGGATCTCCGCTCTCGTGGAGCTGAACGACATCGAGCGAGATCGCGGACGCCGCGGATGCGATCTCCTCCGGGGACTGCCCGCCGAAGACCCCAACTCGCTTCACCCGTTTGGGTACGCGCGCGAGGACCGTGGCAGCGTGGTCGATGGACAGCTTGCGAGGACCACCGGCGAAGATGATGCCGACGTAGGCGGCGCCAAGCTCCAACGCAAGCTCCGCGTCAGTCGCCCGCGTCAGCCCGCAGAATTTGATGTCAGGCGGCACGCTCGACTCGCTGTACATTCGAGAGCTCTCGCACCGCCGCCGCCGGATCCTGAGCGGCGGAGACCGCCGAGCCGACCAGAACCGCGTCGGCTCCCGATCGCGCCAGTCGTTCGACGTCCGCCCGACTCGACACGCCGCTCTCACCGATCGCGATCCGGTCACCCGGAATCTCGGCGATGAGTCGTTCGGCGGTCGTCGGGTCGATGACCAACGTCTCGAGATTCCTGTTGTTCACGCCGATGATCCGTGCACCGGCCTCGAGCGCGCGATCGAGCTCCGCTCTGTCGCGAACCTCGAAAAGCAGCTCCAGTCCGAGCTCAACACCCGCTGCCGCGAGTTTCGAAAGGCGCTCCGGCGCCAGCGCGCGGACGATGAGCAGTGCTGCCGACGCGCCGAGCGCTTTCGCTTCCACTAACTGGACGGGATCGACGTGAAAATCCTTCTTCAGGATCGGAAGGTGAACGGCTCCGCGGACCTTCGTCAAATCCTCATTCGAGCCGCCGAAATGCTCAGGCTCGGTGAGAACGGAGATCGCCGCTGCACCCCCCGCTTCATACGTCCGTGCCTGCGCCGCCGCGCTCATGTCCGACTTGATCCAGCCTTTTGAGGGAGACCGCCGCTTTACTTCCGCGATCACGCTCACGACCGGTCGGCGGAGCGCGCTTTCGAACGACGGAATGGCCCCGACGGCCGCGGCCGCGCGTTCCAGCGCGTCCCGGTCCTGTCGGAGTCTCTCGGCTCGCTGATGTGCCTCGTTGACGATGCCACCGAGCGTGCCTGCCGGTGGGGTCCAGGCCGGGGTAGCTTGCACTTCGGTCCTTCTTCGGATATTGTATTTCGGGGCCTCTTCGGTGAATGAACGCCGGCCCCAATCATTCGGACAACGGGGCTCAGCCATGCCGCTCACCAAGCGCCAGCGCGAAATACTAAACTACCTCACCGCGTATTCCGAGCAAAACGGTTTCGCGCCGAGCTTCGAGGAAATCGCCGAGAACTTCAGCTACAACTCGCTGGCGACGGTCCACGAGCACCTCACAAACCTCGAGCGCAAGGGCTACATCAAGCGGAGTTACAACGAAAGCCGCGCGATAGAGATCCTCCCCACCGAGGCGTCCCCGCGGGCTATCGAGCTCCCGCTGCTTGGGAGCGTCGCCGCGGGGATGCCGATCGAGGCGCTCGAGCAGAATGAGACGTTGTGTGTGCCGGACACCCTCGTCGGACGCGGAGGCAGCCACTATGTCTTGCGTGTCCGAGGCAACTCCATGATCGACGAACAGATTCGCGATGGTGATTTCGTCGTCGTCAACGAGCGCCAGCGCGCCGACAATGGCGAGATGGTCATCGCCCTGCTCAACGGATCATCCGCCACCGTCAAGAAGTTCTACCGCGAGCGGGACGGACGCATCCGCCTCCAGCCGGCGAACGAGACGATGCAGCCCCTGTACGTGCACGAAAACGACATCAGGATCCAGGGCATCGTCGTCGGAGTACTGCGTCGGTACTAGCTCCGGGCGAACGCCACTCGCAGTCGGTCGAGCGCGACTATCCCGGCCCCGCCGCCGATCGCGGCCTTCGCCTGCTCGACTGCGTCATCATAAGTCATCGCTTTTCCGGCGACATACAGCGCAGCCGCGGCGTTGAGTACCACTGCCGCCGTCGCGGTCGCGTTGCCCTCGGCGCGGAGCACGCGCATGATCGCACCGGCGTTCTCCTCCGGAGGGCCCCCGGCCACATCCCCGGTCGAGCCGGAACCGAATCCGAAACGCTTTGGATCGATCTCCCAGGAGCGTACCGAGCCGCGTTGGACTTCAATGACCTGAGTCGGAACGAACGGGGAGATTTCATCCATCCCTTCCCCATGGACGACCAACGCGTGCACGGAATCCAGCTCGGCCAGGGCGCCGGCGATGAGCGGTAGTCGTCGCGGATCGGAGACGCCGACCACCTGGCGTCCGGCACCGGCCGGATTCGCCAGCGGCCCGACCAGATTCATGATCGTCTGAACCCCGAGTTCGCGCCGAACCGGCCCCACGTGGCGCATGGCGGGATGCATCAGAGGCGCGAACATGAAAACGATGCCCGCATCACGCAGCGCGGTTTCCATAACGCTGACGGGTACATCGATGGCAACGCCGAGCGCCTCGAGGACGTCCGCGCTGCCGCACTGCGTCGTGAAGGAACGGTTTCCGTGCTTCGCGACACGTACGCCGACACCGGCGACGAGCAGGGCCGCCGCCGTCGAGATGTTGAACGTGTTGATCGAACCGCCGCCTGTGCCGCAGGTGTCGACCAGCTCTTCTGGCCGGTCGGCGGGGAGCGCGACCATTGCCTCGCGGAACGATCGAACCACGGCGGCGAGCTCGATCGGCGTTTCGCCTTTGACGCGCAGCCCGACGAGCAGTCCGGCGACCTGCGCGGGCGTCGCATCGCCCGACAGAATCAGGTTGAATGCGCCCGTCAATTCCTGCGGAACCGGCGGTTCTCCCAGCGTGAGCCGACGAATTGTTCCGAGCAGCGGGTTCGGCGCCGAGCTAGTGGACACTCAATGCCTCGACGAGGCGCTCAGGAAGCCGTGCCTTCGACGCGACCAACGAGATCACGAGTCCGAGCAAGCGCACGCGGTCGACGTCTTCTTCACTGAATAGTCCCTGCATTGCGCGATTCGCCAGATTCACGACACCGACCAGCTCGCCGTGATAGACGAGTGGAAAGCTGATGAACGATCCCGTCGTAAAATACTGATCCTGTTGAAGCTGCTGCTCGCCCGCCTCACCGACGTCGCGCACCAGCAGCGGCTCTCGCGTCGCCGCAACACGGCCGGCGATTCCCTGCCCGATGGCGACGCGCGCGCCCTCGCTCACGCCTGGCGCCACGCCTCGCGTTGCCGCGATGTACAGCGACTCCCCGTCGGGGGTGCGCAGCATGAGCGAGCAGCGTTGCGCATGCATGTCGTCGCCAACGAGCGAGAGGAGACCATCGGCGAGCTGGCGCGGGTCGTCGGTCGTCGCGTCGAGCGTCAAGACGCGGTCGATCAGGTAAATCGTGCGCGTTTTCTGCCGAAGCGTGTCGCTGCGTCGATGCAACTCGACGTGCGCTTTCTCGAGTTGCTCCACGGCCGACGACACGGTGGCATCGACAGCCGCCGCCCGCTTGAGCGCGCGACGCGCATCCTCGCTCGCCTGTGCGAGCTCGCGCTCGAGCGTGACGATTCGCGCCGATCCGGAAACCGACTCGGCGGTCTTCGTCTGGTTGACGCGCGACTCGAGCTCGGCGAGTCGGCGGCCATACTCGTCGTGCACACGCTGGGTGACGTCTTCGAGCGTTCGCACCGCGTCTTCACGCGCGTTCCGCTCGAGAAAGCGCAGGTAGGCCAATTCGAACAACGCGATCGCCGGCAGGAAGCGCTCCGCGGTGCGGGCGCCGAACAATTTTCTCGCTTCGTAGAGCACGAGCAGCGCGCTGAGCTTTCCTTCGTACGAAAGTCCGCGAACATTCAGCCACCCCGCTTCGCCGAACGACGGGAGTTGAAACAGGCGGGCGAACTCGTCGCCATTGTCGCCGAAATCGACGAACTGTCCGCCGGCGGCGATCGCCGCGCGCTCGCGCGACGGGAGATGGTCGAAGGTCGTTTCGAGCGCGAGCGGTTCGGGACGGCCGTTCGTAAGCAATGACCGCTCGGTCAGCATGCCACGTCGCTCGTCGAACCGGATCAGCGCCAACTGCGCGAAACGGTCGACCTCGGCGAGCGCTTCGCCGAGGGCAATCAGTGCTTCATCGGGGGTCGCCGAAACCGTCAGCGCGTGGGCGAGAGACGCGAGCGTGCGTGGGGGCATCGAGGGCGCAATGTGAGTGCGTACGTCGTGCAATGTCAATCGCTTTCATCACTCAGACGCGTGACCATGCTTGCTTGACACACCCCCCCGCTCTGGTAGCTTTCCAGCAATGGCCGAACGCACTGTGCAACTCGTATTGCACTATGACGGGGCCGAATTCAGCGGATGGCAACGCCAACCCGATCAGCGGACCGTACAAGGCGTATTGGAAGAGGCGCTGGAGCGCCTCGTCTGCGAGCGCGTCGCGGCAACGGGATCGGGGCGCACTGATGCCGGCGTGCATGCGAGGGGCCAAGCGGTCGGTGTTCGAGTACCGGAGCGATGGACCGTTCAGAAGTTGCGGCGCGCACTGAACGCCGTCCTGCCCTCCGACGTATGGGTCGCTTCGGCGGCCGAGATGAAGCACGAGTTCCACGCGCGTTACAGTGCTCTGAGCCGGCGATACAGCTATTACGTCGGTACGGATGATGGAGCACATTCGCCGTTCCGTGGTCGGTACGAGTTGGCATTCGGGCAGCCCTTGGATCGGGGCGCTCTGGATGCAGCCGCCGCCCACGTCGAGGGCGAACACTGCTTTCAAGCGTTTGCCGTACTCGGAACGGCGCCACCCGGCGACGAGCATCGGTGCCACGTCACGCATGCTCGATGGCAACCTCGCTCCGGCGGGGTCGTTTTCGAGATCGCAGCCAACCGCTTTCTCCACCATATGGTCAGATTTCTCGTCGGGACGATGCTCGACATCGCCAGCAGTCGTCGCCCGCTCACCGACATGTCACGCCTACTCAATGCAAACACGAATGAGGACACGTCGGCGCCCGCGGCGGCACACGCGTTGTTTCTCGACTCGGTGACTTACCCGCGCGAGCTGTACCTCGAGGACGCATGAAGATCTATCTCGCTTCGGCGAACCTGGAGGACATTCGTTGGGCGGCGCATCGCCGTCTCATCGATGGCGTCCTCACGACCCACGCGCTTGTCGGCGCGGAAGAGCCCGACGACAGCCGCGAACTTCTTTCCGAGATCTGCCGCGTCAGCAACGGCCCGGTGCTCGTCAGCGTGCACGCGCTGACGAGCGCGGACGTGTATCGCGACGCTCGCGAGCTGGCCAAGCTCTCCGACAACGTCATCGTGCAGATCCCGTTCGTCGAAGATGTTGTGGATTCGATCTACCGGCTGTCGGTCGATGGCGTTCGCGTCGCCGCCACACTGGTGTTCAGCGCTGCGCAGGCGCTCCTCGCCGCGCGCGCGGGCGCGCGTGCCGTCGTGATTCCGATGGACGATCTCGATGCCGCGGGTCGCGACGCAGGGGCGGTGCTGCGAGAGCTCCGCGGGGTTCTCGACGGATCGGGAAGCGAAGCGGACGTCATCGCGCTCAACCCGCGCACCGCGTCGCAATTCGGCGCCTGCGCGGCGGCCGGCGCCGACGGCATCGCCGTCACGACGGACGTGCTTCGCTCGCTGCTCGTGCATCCGCTCACCGATCGCGGGATCGATCGCTTTCTGCGAGAGCTGTCGCGGCGGCACGCCACGTGGACGGTCGTCTAATGCGCTCCGTCATTCGCGGCGCGCTCATCGCGCTCATCGTCGGCTGCTCCCACGCTCCCGATCGATCGGCGGCGCAATCGTCGGGTGTGCGACCCTCGACGAGCGCCCAGGTCTCGCAAAGTCGCCAGAACGCAATCACAGCGGCCGCCGCGCGCGTGGCGCCGTCGGTCGTGACGGTTCAAACGGAAGCCGTCGACCAGACACCCGTTGACCCGTTCGAGCTTCTCTTCGGCGGTCGCGCCCAGCCTCGAACATCGGCGGGCCTCGGAACAGGCTTTATCGTGCGTGGCGACGGCGTGATCGTGACCAACTATCACGTGGTCGCCGGCGCGACAAAAGTGTCCGTCATGATGCGCGACGGCACCGTGTACCCCGCGCGGACGCTGGGCTCCGACGAGGCGAACGACGTCGCCGTCCTGAAAATCGACGCCAAGAGTCTGCCCGAGGTGAAGCTGGGAAATTCCAGCAACCTCGTGATCGGCGAATGGGCCATCGCGATCGGAAATCCGTTCGGCTTCTATCTCGGCAACAGCGAGCCGAGCGTCAGCGTCGGCGTGATCAGCGCAACGCAGCGCAACCTCATCGCGCCGAACGAAGGCCAGGCGTCGTACTTCGACATGATTCAGACCGACGCGGCGATCAACCCCGGAAATTCCGGCGGTCCACTCGTCAACGCGGACGGTGAAGTGGTCGGCGTGAATAGCAGCATCTTCTCGCCCAGCGGCGGATCGGTGGGACTCGGCTTCGCGATTCCGATCAATCGCGTGGCGCGCGTCGTCGATGATCTCCTCAGTCACG
This sequence comes from Gemmatimonadaceae bacterium, assembly GCA_025928335.1. Lineage (GTDB taxonomy): Bacteria > Gemmatimonadota > Gemmatimonadetes > Gemmatimonadales > Gemmatimonadaceae > JAQBQB01. The sequence continues at coordinate 7,901 of JAICJQ010000097.1, read as the reverse complement.
GCTCGATCCGGAGCCCGTGGATCGGCATCTCGCTTCGGTCACAACAAAGCACGAACCCGCGCGACATCCTGACGCAGGGCGCCGTCATCGCGACCGTTGCCCCCGGATCCCCCGCGGCCGCCGCCGGCTTGCAGGCGGGTGACGCCGTTCTTCGCGAAGGTGGTCGCGCCATCCGCAACCCATTCGACTGGCAGGCCGCGCTGCTCGACCTGCGCGTTGGATCGCCGGCGCATCTCCACATCAAGCGTGGCACACGCGAATTCGACGTCGACGTGAATGTCGCCGACCGCCCCGAAGTCAGCGCCCCGAAAGTCCAAGTACTGCGTGAGCTCGAGTTGGTAAGCGTGACGCCGGCCATCGCCCAGGAGCGCGGTCTGCGACGGGCGTACGGGGCGTTAGTCTACCGCGCGTCTCCGCTCGTCAGCGATCAGACCGGCCTTCAGCAAGGCGACGTGATTCTTCAGATCAACAACACCCCGATCCGCGCCGCCCAAGACGTCGCGAAGGCAATCGACTACTACGGCTCGCGCGTCTACCTGCGGGTGATCTTCGACCGGCAGGGACAGGTGAGCTGGACGGAGTTCGGCATCCGATGACGTCGGCCAACCGCTACTCGTCGCCGCTCGCCGAGCGTTACGCGTCCGCGGCCATGCTCGAGCTGTGGTCGCCCGCGGTCCGGCATGGCCTCTGGCGCCAGCTCTGGCTCGCGCTCGCCGAAGCCGAGCGCGAGCTCGGCGTACCGATCCCGGACGAGGCGGTCTCGCAGATGCGCTCCCATCTCGACGACATCGACTTCGAGGTGGTGGCCGCGTACGAGCGGCGCTTCCGCCACGACGTGATGGCCCACGTCCACGCGTTCGGCGACGTGGCGCCGGCGGCCCGGGGCTTCATCCACCACGGAGCGACGAGCGCCTACGTCACCGACAATGCCGACTTGGTCCTCATGCGACGCGGCCTGGAGTTGCTGCGCGGCAAGGTGCTCCGCGTGCTCGGCGCGCTCTCCGCGTTCGCGCGCGAATGGCGCGCCGAACCGACGCTCGGTTCGACCCATCTCCAGGCAGCACAACCGACCACGGTCGGCAAACGCGCCACGCTGTGGATGCAGGATCTCGTGCTCGACCTCGCGGATATCGATCATCGCATCGCGACGATGCCGATGCGCGGCGTGAAGGGCACGACGGGGACGCAAGCGAGCTTTCTCGAGATCTTCGGCGGCGACCACGGGAAGGTCCGCGAGTTGGAGGCGCGAGTGAACTCCAAGATGGGGTTCGCGACGGCCATCCCCGTTTCAGGGCAAACGTACACCCGAAAGATCGACGCCCAGGTGCTCGGCGTCGTTGCCGGCATCGCGTCGAGCGCGATGAAATTCAGCGGCGACATCCGCATGCTTCAATCGGTGGGCGAGATCGAAGAGCCGTTCGAGACCGAGCAGATTGGGTCGTCGGCGATGGCCTACAAGCGAAATCCGATGCGTAGCGAGCGAATCGCTTCACTCGCGCGCTTCGTGATCACGATCGAGCCGAACGCGAATCTCACGCATGGCGTTCAGTTTTTCGAGCGCACGCTCGACGACAGCGCCAACCGCCGGCTCGTCATCCCTGAGGCGTTTCTCGCCACGGACGCCATCCTCGTCCTCATGGCGAACGTCGCGGGCGGGCTCGAGGTTCATCCGGCGCGCATTCGGCGCCGACTCGCCGACGAGCTTCCGTTCATGGCGACCGAGGAGTTGATCGTCCGGGCGGTGCGCGCCGGCGTCGATCGCCAGGTCGCGCACGAGCGCATTCGCCGCCACAGCATCGACGCGGCCCGCGCGCTCAAGGACGGCGCCAACCGGAACGATCTGCTCGATCGCCTCGGGCACGACGCCGAGTTCGGCGTTCGCACCGACGACCTATCCGACGTCCTGGAGCCGAGCCGGTTCGTTGGACGGGCCCCGGAGCAAGTGGACGAGTTTCTCCGCGGCGTTATCGATCCCATCATGAGCGGGCGCGCGACCCACGATGAGCGCGTTGAGGAGGTGCGTGTATGACGATCGCGCAGCTCGAGCCCCTTCCCCTCCGCCACCTACGCCGTGGAAAGGTGCGCGAGGTCTACGTCGTCGACGATGATCGTCTTCTGCTCGTCGCGACCGACCGTGTCAGCGCGTTCGATGTTGTCATGGCTGAGCCCATTCCGTACAAGGGCGCGGTTTTGACCCAAATCACCGCCTGGTGGCTCGGGCAATTCGGCAGCGAAGTGCAGAACCATCTCCTGTCCTCGGACGCCGACGAGATCATCGATCTCGTTCCGGCGCTCGCCGCTCGACGTGCCGACATCGCCGGACGCGCCATGCTCTGTCGCCGAACCACCGTGTTTCCCATCGAGTGTGTCGTGCGCGGGTATCTCTCCGGTTCGGCCTGGAAGGAGTATCGAGCACGCGGCACGCTCGCCGGGGAACGCCTTGCAACCGGAATGCGCGAAAGCGATCGCCTCGACCCGCCGTTGTTCAGCCCAGCGACCAAAGCGGAGGCGGGTCACGACGAGAACATCACGATCGCGCAGATGGCCGGCGTCGTCGGCGGCGACATCGCCCGCGAGCTCGAACGGTTGAGTCGTTTCGTGTACGGCCGCGGACGCGACATCGCCGCCGAGCGGGGCATCATCATCGCCGACACGAAATTTGAGTTCGGTCGTGACAGCGACGGTCGCATCACGCTGATCGACGAAGTCCTCACGCCCGACAGCTCGCGCTTTTGGCCCGCCGAGCAGTACGAGCCGGGCCATTCACAGCCCAGTTTCGACAAACAGCCGCTCCGTGATTACCTCGACACCGAGCGGCGCGCGGGGCGATGGAACGGCGACGCGCCTCCGCCGACATTGCCGCCCGACGTCGTGCACGCGACGAGCGCGCGCTATCTCGACGCGTTTCGTCGCATCACGGGCGCGGACCTCGACACGTCGGATCTCTCATGAGTTTCGCCCGCGAAGGGATCAGCTTCATCGTCATTGCGGCGCTTGTCGCGGCCAGCGGCTTCGGCGTTGCGATCATGCGACGCTCGTGGCCCCTCTGGCTCGTCGCATTTGCGCTCACGCTTCTCGCGCTTTGGGTGGCGTATTTTTTTCGCGACCCCGAGCGCATCGGCGAGCGGGGTGAGCGCCTGGTCATCGCCCCGGCCGACGGCAAGGTCGTGATGATCACCGACGTCGACGAGCCGACGTTCATGAAAGAGCCCACGAAGCGCATCTCGATCTTCATGAACGTTTTCAACGTCCACGTGAACCGCTACCCGGTCAGCGGCATCGTCCGCCTCGTCGAACGCAAACCGGGGCGTTTCATGAACGCCGCCGCGGAAGAGTCGAGTCTGCAGAACGAACAGACGTCGATCGGGATCGAGGTCGGCTCGAATCACATTCTCGTGCGACAGATCGCCGGCCTGATTGCGCGACGAATCGTCACCGACGCGAAGGACGGCGAACACGTCGAGCAGGGGCAGCGCATGGGCCTCATCCGCTTCGGCTCGCGCGTCGACGTCTTTCTTCCAGCGTCGGCCGCACTGCGCGTCAAAGTTGGCGACGTGACCTACGCCGGCGCATCCGTGATCGCCGAGTTGAGGGGGCAATGATCCCTCCTCCGCCCGGCGGGCAACGGCGACGCAAAGTCGTTCGGCGAGCCGTCGTGATGACGCCGAACGGCCTTACGCTGTTGAATTTGTTCTGTGGCGTCTACGCCATCATCCTCGGCATCAAAGGCGAGTTCGTGAAAGCGCCGATGTTCATCGTCCTCGGCGGCATCGCCGACGTGCTCGACGGACGCGTTGCCCGCGCGACGGGTACCGGCAGCCGCTTTGGCGAAGAGCTCGATTCTCTCGTCGACGCGATTTCCTTCGGCTTGGCGCCGGCGCTGCTCATGTACCTCGAGCAGCCGAATCGCGGGACGTGGGAATGGCTGCTCGCCTTCATCTTCACGGCGTGCGCGGTCATGCGCCTCGCGCGCTTCAATGTCGAGCAGGCGGGCCGCAAGAAGACCCACTTCCACGGGCTCCCGAGCCCGGCGGCGGGTCTTACGCTCGCCAGCTACTACTGGTTCAGCCAGACACCGCTCTACAACCAAACGGTGATCCTCTTCACCGATAGCAAAACGCTCAGCGACCTCCCCTGGCAGACGATTCTGCGCGGCCTGATGGCGGTTCTCGCCGCGCTGATGATGAGCGATGTGCCCTATCCGACGGTGCCGTCGATCGGTTTCAAGACTCTCAGGCAGATCCTCGGGACGCTCGTCGTCGCGGGTTGCGTTGCGCTGCTCGTGGTGAGTCGCGAGGAGTTCATTTTTCCGGCGATGCTCGCCTACGTGCTCTGGGGCGCGACCAAATGGGTGATCCTTGGCTTCCTCGGCCGCTCGGGTCGCCCGGACGAGATTTTCTGGGAACCGGAGCCCGCCGGGGTCGGACGCTCATTCGAGCGTCGACCGTCCCCGATGCGCTCGGCACCCGGCATCGCGGCATCGACAACCGATGGCAATGCCGCGCCGCGCCGCGATGAATCGCGCGAGAACCGTCAGTCACTCGAGCGCCGCGAGCCGCGGCGTGAACCGAGGGGCGAAGAACAAGAGCGCGGCAATCGCCGTCGCCGTCGGCGCGGCGGCCGCGGCGGCAATCGGTCCGGCGGCGGTGGTCCGTCGTCTCCGTCATCTCCGTCATCTCCGTCGTCGTCTCCGAAGCCGCCAAAGCCAGACACTCCGTCCTCTCCCGATTCATCGACATGAGCCGATATCGCATCGCCGTTCGCATCACGCCGCGTCGTGGCATTCTCGATCCGCAGGGACAAACGGTCGCCGAGGCGCTTCACACCTTGGGGTTTGCCAGCGTGCGCGACGTCCATGTCGGGCGCCACATCGTCGTCGAGCTGGACGCGCCCGACCGGCCGAACGCCGAGCAATCCACGCGCGAAATGTGTGAGCGCTTGTTGGCCAATCCCGTCACCGAAGACTTCGAGATCGCGCACGTGGAGGCGACATGAAGTTCGGCATCGTCACTTTTCCGGGCTCCAACTGCGATTACGATGCATACCGCGCCGTCATCGACGGGCTGGGTGAGGAAGCGACCTTTCTTTGGCACAAGGATCACGACCTGCATCAGAGCGACGTGATCGTCCTGCCCGGCGGCTTCAGCTACGGCGACTACCTTCGCCCTGGTGCGATCGCCCGGTTCAGCCCTGTGATGCAGGACGTCGTCGCGTTCGCGCGGCGCGGGGGCCCGGTCATCGCCATCTGTAACGGTTTTCAAATTGCCTGCGAAGCGGGATTGCTTCCCGGCGCACTCTTGCGAAATGCAAGTCTGAAATTCGTCTGCGAGGTCGTGCAGCTTCGCGTCGAAACAACAGATACGATGTTTACCAACCGCTACGAGCACGGTTCGGTGCTGCGAATTCCTATTGCACACGGTGACGGGCGTTACACCGCGGACTCTGAGACACTCAATAGACTGGAGAGCGAGGGCCGCGTGGTGTTCCGCTATATGGGCGGACCGGGTGACGCCGATGAGTGGTGGAGCCCGAATGGATCCATGCGAGCCATCGCCGGCATCATCAACGAGGAGGGGAACGTCCTCGGCATGATGCCCCACCCCGAGCGGGTGATCGATCCGCTGCTCGGATCGGCTGACGGTCTTGGCCTGTTCGAGTCGGTGCTCGCCCGCATCACCGTGTGAGGAAGTTGCAATGACCCCGATGATCATCGCTTTCGTCGCCGCGCTCACCGTTCAGTCGCAAGGCCCGGTGACGATCGACCCCGGTATGACGCGCGAGCAAGTCGTCGCCAAGCTCGGCGAGCCATTGTCCGCGCGCAGCTACGACGGTCACATGTATCTGCTGTACCGCAACGGCTGCGAGAAGAAGTGCGGCATGAACGATCTCGTCGTGCTCGACAGCGGAAAGGTGGTCGACGCCGTCTTTCGCTCACCTGAACGCAAGTACAGCGGCACGAGCAGCTCGCCGCACATGATCTCCGCGGTCGAGGCTCGCAAGAACGCGCCTGCGGCGGCCGCTCCTCTCAAGGTACCAACGAAAAACCCAGGAACGTGACATCCACTCGAGCGAAGGTCGAGCCGCGGCCCGGCGATCCACTCATCACGCCGGCGCTCATTGCCGAACATGGACTGACCGCGGACGAGTTTCGGCGACTCGTCGACATGTTGGGTCGCGAGCCGACCTTCACCGAGTTGGGAATCGTGAGTGCGCTGTGGAGCGAGCACTGCTCCTACAAGCATTCCCGGCCGCTGCTCAAGACGCTGCCGACAAAGGCGCCGTTCGTACTTCAGGGCCCGGGCGAAAACGCCGGCGTCATCGCGATTGGCGATGGACTCGCCGTCGCATTCAAGATCGAATCACACAACCATCCGTCGGCGGTTGAGCCCTACCAGGGGGCGGCGACGGGCGTCGGCGGAATCCTGCGCGACGTCTTTACGATGGGTGCCCGGCCCATCGCGATGTTGAACTCCCTGCGATTCGGATCGCTCGACTCCCCGCGTGTCCGCTACCTGTTCGGCGGCGTGGTGAAAGGCATCGGCGATTACGGCAATTGCGTCGGCATCCCAACCGTCGCCGGCGATATTTTCTTCGATCCGGCCTACGAGGGGAACCCGCTCGTCAACGCAATGTGCGTCGGCGTGATGCACGAGAACGAGCTCATTCGCGCCGTCGCGCAGGGCGTCGGCAACCCGATCATCGCGGTCGGCGCGCGCACGGGCCGCGACGGCATTCACGGCGCGTCATTCGCGTCCGAAGATCTCTCCGAGGAGAGCGACGCCAAGCGCCCGCGCGTGCAGGTCGGCGATCCGTTCACCGAGAAACTGCTCCTCGAGGCCAGCCTCGAGCTCATCAAGAGCGGCGCGATCGTCGCGATCCAGGACATGGGCGCCGCTGGTCTCACCTCCTCATCCGCTGAGATGGCCGCGCGTGGCGATGTCGGCGTCACGATCGACGTCACCAAGATGCCGGTGCGCGAAGAAGGAATGACGCCGTACGAAATTCTGCTCAGCGAATCGCAGGAGCGAATGCTCGTCGTCGCCAAACAAGGCCGCGAAGACGAGGTTCACAGCATTCTCTCGAAGTGGGACCTCACTACCGCCGTCATCGGCGAAGTGATCGCCGAGCCGGTGTATCGTGTGACCGAGGGCGACCGCGTCGTCGCCGAGTTCCCGGGCACGCGACTCGTCACCGACTGTCCGACTTACACGCCCGACGCCGCCGAGAGCGCCGAGATCGTGAAACTTCGCGCGCGCGACGTATCCGCTGTCGCCGAGCGCCCCGAAGAGCGCGATCCGCTCTGGACCCTCGAGCAACTGCTCTCGTCGCCGACGATTGCGTCGAAGACGTGGGTGTATCGCCAATACGACACGAGCGTGCGGACCAACACGGTGATCGGCCCCGGTGGCGACGCGGCGGTCGTTCGTGTGCGGGGCAGCGACCGGGCGCTCGCGGTCAAGACCGACTGTAACGGACGCTACGTATACCTCGACCCACGACTTGGAACGCAGATCGCCGTGTGCGAAGCGGCGCGCAACGTCGCGTGCACCGGCGGACGGCCGATGGCGATTACCAATAATCTCAACTTTGGCAACCCGCGCCGGCCGGAGGTGTATTACCAGCTCCGCGAGTCGGTCCGCGGAATGGGCGAGGCCTGCGATGCCCTCGGCACGCCGGTCACCGGCGGTAACGTCTCGCTGTATAACGAAAGTCCGGTCAGCGCGGTCTACCCGACGCCCGTGATCGGGATGGTGGGCTTGATCGAGCACACTGCCCACATCACGCGTGCGCACTTCGACGACGAAGGACACACGATCGTTCTCTTCGGCGAGCCTACGGCGCACCTCGGCGCGAGCGAGTATCTCGCCCGCATCCACGGCCTTGTCGCGGGATCGCCGCCG
>JAICJQ010000275.1 GCA_025928335.1 Gemmatimonadaceae bacterium | reverse complement strand
TAATTATTGGGCCACTCACTCTGCGTCCCGATTCAAAAATTCAACTCGTTGCAGATGAGCGGCTTACGATCTCGATGATCGCCCTACAAACAGACGATGCGCCTCGCGCCTTGCAACGCACTGCCTTCTTCTGCGAGTCGCCCGCGGGCCTATCGCCGTAAGGCCTAGGCCCGTGGACATTTGCGCCTCAAACGCCCGCCGAGATGACCTCCTCGGCAAATCGCTCCATCTCCTCGAGTTGCGGACTGCATTGCAGCAACAGGAGATCCACGCCGGCTTCGGCGAATTGAGCGGTCCGTTCGGCGACCTGCTCAGGCGTGCCAACCAGACCCGCGCGAAGTCCCCGGTTCGAAACCGAGTAATCCTGCAACGTCACCTGTTGTTCCAGCTTCGTATTGGCGATCCAGTCGCGATAGTTGCCATAGCCGGGCGATCCCTCGGAGACATTCGTTATTCGCTCGAGTTCCCCCTCGATCTCGTGACGCGCGTCACGGACGATGGCGTACGCCGCCACCCCGAACTGCATCGGAGGCAGGTCGATCCCCAGCTCCTCCGAGGCGCGGGCCCGTCGCTCCCGCATGTCCGCGATCTTCGGCGCGATGCGCTCGGGCGGATCGCCGTGCATCACGTAGGCGTCGCACTGACGCGCGATCATGGTTTTCGCCGCCTCCGACTCGCCGCCGGCGTAGATCACCGGACGGTGCCGCCCCAAGCGAGATATCGGTTTGGGCTCGAGCACGATGTCGTCGTGCTGATAGAAGCGCCCGCGATAGCTGAACGACGGTTCGGTCCAGGCGCCGTTGACCACGTCCAACCATTCGGTCGTGCGTCCGTAGCGATCGTCATGCTCGTCGAATGCCGCGCCGAACCGTCGGGCTTCATCCTTCCACCACGCCGAGACGACGTTCAGCGCGAGCCGGCCGTTCGAGATGCGGTCGATGTTCGCCGCCTGCTTGGCCAGAATCGCCGGAGGATGGAACGACGGACGCACGGCCACCATCAACTCCAGCCGCTCGGTCACGGCGGCCAACGCCGCCGCCGTCGACCAGGCGTCGAGCGACGGGGCGGCGATCCCCTTGATGTCGTTGAGCAGCAGCTCGGCGATGAGCGTGAGGTCGTAGCCGATCTCCTCACTGCGCTTCGCGAGGCGCCTCACGTAGTCCCACGACGCCGCCATCCCTTCGTCGTCGACGTTGCGCAGCCATCCGCCGAAAACGGGCAGCCAGTATCCGTACCTCATGGCAGGGCCGGCGCCGAGATGACTGCCGAGGCGAGCGCCGTCGCGGTCTCGCGCGCCACACGACGAACGCTGCTCTCGGATTTTCGCGTGTCGTGGGTCGGCCGGTTCTCGGTCGCGTGCTCCAGCAGATAATCGACGAGCTTCACCCAGGGGTCGAATCCGAGCACGTTCACCGGGTCGGCGACGAAATTCGAGAGTGCGTTGATGTCGTAGAAGTAGTGCTTGCCGTCACGATCGTCGACGAGATACTCGATCCCGCCGACGTCGAGCGACGCGTGCCTCGAGATTCGTTCGACCTGTTCGATGATCGCCGCCGGCGGCTCGTATCGCTCGACCTTGAGTCCCGTCTTCGGCGCGTCGACCGCGCAGGCGCCACGCACCAGCTCGACGCCGTTAGTCGTCTGGCAGGCGTCGGCCGGGCAGAGATCGAACGAGCCGACCGCCGGGTACACTTTGATCGCGTAGAGGTATTTTCCGCCGAGCGTCTCGACCCGGACGATGTGCCCGTTGCGGAGCGGAGCCGATTCCTGGACGAGCGCGACGCCATCCACGCCAAGGTCGACTTCTCCCCGCGCGACGGCGCCGGCGAGCGCCGCTTCGTTCTCGTATCGAACAATGCCGGCACCGCTTCCACCGATGTTCGCTTTCACGAGCACCGGGTAGCGCAGGCCCGATGCCCCGTCGACCGCTCGCGACGGATCATTGATCGCGATCGCGCGCGGAAACGGCAGACCAAGCTCCGTCAACAGATCGAGTTGCGACGCTTTCGAGAGCTCGAATGAGTAGACCGTCGAGCCGTTGACGACGGGCACGCCGACGCGCTCGAGGTGCCTGAGCCAATGCAGCGTGTGGAAGGTCGTCTGTCGGTGCCCGCGCAGATACGCCGACGGGCTCGCTCGATTGAAGACGAGCGAGTACGGGACGTCGCGCTCCGCGGGATCGAACGCGTGGGCCGCGGCGTCGAGACGCACATACGGCGCGCCGCGGCGCTCCAGCTCAGTGAAGAGCGGCTTGAACCAGTCGGGGTGTTCGTGATAGATGGCGATGGGTTGCATGAGGCGGTCCGGGTAAGGGTCGTGTAGGTCGACCCGCCTCTCCTTTCCCGTTGGACCATCGCGCCGCTTGCCTCCGCGAAAATAAAAGCGCTCCGATCCGGACGTGGGATGGTAGCGCGGGTCGCAGAGCGGTACTCGTTGCTACATGCGGACGCCCAGAATTCCACGTGTCGGGAG
>JAICJQ010000227.1 GCA_025928335.1 Gemmatimonadaceae bacterium | reverse complement strand
TGACGTAAAATGAGATTGCCGGCCTTTGGGGCCGGCAATTCATTTCCATGACCGCAACACTGCCCGATCTCGCGCGGCTTCGCATCGACCGCAGCCTCGCGCCGATTCGTCGACGGCGACGTCGGCGGTGGATCGTGCTCGGCGTGCTCGCGCTCGCCGTGCTCGCCGGCGTCGTTTGGTATTTCACGAAGCCGCGGCCGATCGACGTCCAGACGACGCCGATCGTGACCACGTATCCGTCGCAGCAATTCGTCGTGCTGAATGCGACGGGCTATGTGGTCGCGCAGCGCAAGGCCGCGATTGCGTCGAAGGCCACGGGCCGCCTGGTGTGGCTCGGCGTCGCCGAAGGCTCGCGCGTCAAGGCGGGCGACGTGATCGCGCGCATCGACAACCGCGACGTCGTCGCGCAGGCACAAAGCGCCGAGGCGGCGGTACGCGCCGCGCGCGCGAACGTGCAGCAGGCGGCCGTCGAGCGCGACAACGCCGCGGTCGAATATCGCCGCAACGAGGAGCTCGTCGCCAAGAACTTCATCTCGCGCTCGGCGCTCGACACCGCGAAGGCGCGCCTCGACCGCGCGCAGGCGGGCGTGGCAAGCGCGCGGGCGAACCTCAACGTTGCGCTCGCCAACGCACGCAACGCCGATGTGGCCGTCGACTACACGCAAATCCGCGCGCCGTTCGACGGCGTGATCCTGTCGAAGAGCGCGAACGTCGGCGACCTCGTGACGCCGTTCTCGAACGCGACGGACTCGAAGGGCGCCGTCGTGTCGATGGCCGACATGAGCACGCTCGAAGTCGAGGCCGACGTTTCCGAGTCGAGCCTCTCCAAGGTGCACGTGGGACAGCCGGCCGAGATCGTGCTCGACGCGCTGCCCGACGTGCGCTTTCGCGGCCACATCGATCGCATGGTGCCGACCGTCGATCGCGCGAAAGCGACGGTCATGACCAAGGTGAAGTTCGACACGATCGACGATCGCGTGTTGCCCGAGATGAGCGCAAAGGTGAGCTTCCTCTCGCAGCCGGTGAGCGCGGAGCAGCAGAAGCCGGTCGTCGCCGTCGCCGGGGACGCGATCGTCGGCCGTGACGGCAAGCGCGTCGTGTTCGTCGTGCGCGACGGGCACGCGGTCGCAGTGCCGGTGACGACGGGCGCGAAGATCGGCGATACGGTTGCGATCGAAGGCGACTTGAAGCCGGGCGAAAAGGCCGTCGCGAAGCCCGATAAGGCGCTGGCGAGCGGTGCGCTCGTGCGCGCGCCGAGCAAATGACCGCCGACGCACAAGTGGGCACCGTCGACGAGCGGCGGGAGCATGCGGGCGGCGCGCCGCCGGAGCCGCTGGTCGCGATCCGCAATCTCTCGAAGTACTACCTGCGCGGCGACCAGGTGATTCCGGTGCTCGTCGATATCGACCTCGACGTGCCCGAAGGCGATTTCGTTGCGCTCATGGGTCCGTCGGGATCCGGCAAGTCGACGCTGCTCAACCTCATCGCCGGCATCGACAAACCGTCGTCGGGTGAGATCCGCATCGCGGGTGTCGACATCACGCAGCTCTCCGACGCCGACCTCGCGCTGTGGCGCTCGGCGAACGTCGGCTTCATTTTCCAGTTCTACAACCTGATGCCGGTGCTCTCCGCGTTCGGCAACGTCGAGTTGCCGCTGCAACTGACGTCGCTGTCGCGGCGCGAGCGGCGTGACCGGGTCGAAACGGCGCTCGCGCTCGTCGGTCTCTCCGATCGCGCGACGCATCTCCCGAACGAGCTTTCGGGCGGCCAGCAGCAGCGCGTGGCGATCGCCCGTGCGCTCATCACCGACCCTACGCTGATCGTGGCCGACGAACCGACGGGCGATCTCGACCGCACGACCGCGGGGGAAATTCTCGGCCTGCTCGAGCGGCTCAATCGCGAGCTCGACAAGACCATCATCATGGTGACGCACGACCCGAAGGCGGCGGAGAAGGCGCACCGGGTGGTGCACCTCGAGAAGGGCGTGCTGGTGCACTGAACGAGGCCGCCGAATGTTCGTTCCGCTCCTCGTCCTGCGCAACGCTTTCCGCCACAAGCTGCGGACGACGCTGACCGTGGTCGGCATCATCGTCGCGATCGTCGCGTTCGGCATGCTGCGAACCATCGTCGACGCCTGGTACGCGGGCGCCAACGCCAGCTCGTCGGCGCGCCTCGTGACGCGAAGCTCGGTGTCGCTCGTATTCCCGCTGCCGCTTTCCTACGCGCCGAAGATCCGCCAGGTCGACGGCGTGACGCGCGTCGCGTGGGCGAACTGGTTCGGCGGCATCTACATCAACGAGCGCAACTTCTTCGCACAGTTCGCGATCAGCCCGTCGTACCTCGACATGTACCCGGAATTCGTGCTTTCCGACGACGAGCGCCGCGCGTTCGTCGCCGATCGCACCGGCGCGATCGCGGGACGCAAGCTGGCGGAGAAGTACGGCTGGAAGGTCGGTGACCAGATTCCGTTGCGGGGAACGATCTTCCCAGGCACGTGGACGTTCAATCTGCGCGGCATCTACGACGGCGCGGAGGAAGGTACCGACACCTCGACGTTCCTCTTCCACTACGACTTCCTGAACGAGACGATCAAGCAGAAGCTCGGCGGGCGCGGCGACCAGGCCGGGCTGTACATCGAGCAGTTGGCACATCCGGACGACGCGGCGGCCGTCTCGGCGGCGATCGACGCGATGTTCCGCAACTCGCTCGCGGAGACGTTGACCGAGACGGAGAAGGCGTTCCAGCTCGGCTTCGTCGCGATGTCCGAGGCGATCCTGCTCGCGATCCAGGCGGTGAGCTTCGTGGTGATCGTGATCATCATGGCGGTCATGGCGAACACGATGGCGATGACCGCGCGCGAGCGCTACGCCGAGTACGCGACGTTCAAGGCGCTCGGCTTCTCCAATGGCTTCGTTGCGCTTCTGATTTTCGCGGAGTCGCTCGGCATCGCGCTCTTCGGCGGCCTGCTTGGCGTCGCGCTCACGTTCCCCGCCGCCGGGACGTTCGCGAAGACCGTCGGCTCGATCCTTCCGGCGTTCAAGGTGTCGGCCGACACGATCGTGTTGCAGCTTGCGGCGGCGCTTGTCATCGGTGTCGTCGCCGCCGCCATTCCCGCGTGGCGCGCGGCGCGCGTGCGCATCGTCGACGGCTTGCGGGCGATCGGCTGATGGCCATACCGCTTGCCTACGTCGCGCGCAGTCTTGCGGCCCGCCGGCTGACGACCGCGCTCACCGCGGGCGGCATGGCGCTCGTCGTCTACGTCTTCGCCACCGTGCTGATGCTGTCGGCGGGGCTCGAGCAGACGCTGATCGCCACCGGCCAGGAGGACAACGTCGTCGTCATCCGGCGCAGCTCGCAGACCGAGGTGCAGAGCGGCATCGCGCGTGCCCAGGCCGACGTCGTCGAAGCGCTGCCGCAGATCGCACTCGATGCCGAGGGGCGGCCGCTCGTGTCGAAGGAACCCGTCGTGCTGATCAACCTGCCGAAGCGCGGGACCGGCAAGCCGGCCAACGTCGTGATTCGCGGCGTGACGCAGGCCGGGCTCGGCCTACGGCCGCAAGTGCATCTCGTCGAAGGCCGAATGTTCCGGCCCGGCACGGCGGAAATCATCACCGGTCGCTCGATCGCCGACGGCTTTCAGGGCGCGGGGCTCGGTGAAACGCTGCGCTTCGCGTCGCGCGACTGGACCGTCGTCGGCGTCTTCGATGCCGGACACACCGCCTTCGACTCCGAAATATGGGGCGATGCCGAGCAGATGCTGCAGGCGTTCCGCCGCAACGGCTACTCGTCGATGCTGTTCCGGCTCACCAACGCCGACGATTTCGATGCGGTCAAGCACGCGATCGAGACGGATCCGCGGCTGACGCTGGAGGCGAAGCGCGAGCAGCGTTTCTACGCCGAGCAGTCGGAGGCGCTGTCGAAGTTCATCAGCATCCTCGGGACTTCGATCTCGATCATCTTCTCGATCGGTGCGGTGATCGGCGCCGCGATTACGATGTATGCGAGCGTCGCCTCGCGGACCGGCGAGATCGGAACCTTGCGCGCACTCGGTTTTTCACGAAAGGCCGTGCTCACGGCCTTCCTGCTCGAAGCGCTGCTGCTGGGGCTCATCGGAGGCGTCGCCGGCCTTCTCGCCGCCTCCGTCATGCAGGCGCTTTCGATCTCGACGACGAACTTCCAGACCTTCGCCGAGATCGCGTTCTCGTTCACGCTGACGCCGCGGATCGTCGTCGCATCACTCATCTTCGCGCTAGGCATGGGCTTCGTCGGGGGCTTCCTGCCGGCGGCGCGTGCAGCGCGCATGAAAATCGTGGATGCTCTGCGGGCGGCGTGAAGCGTCACGGTTGCGGCGGCGGCTGGTACTCGTCGGCGATCGTGACGACGTAGGGGCGCATCTCGTCGCTATCCGGAGTCAGGCTGGTCATCACCGTCTCACGGTCATCGGGCGTACCCGGCGTCGCGTCGTCGCCATTGACGACGCACGCTTCGTTCTGCCACCCGTTCACGGCACGCAACCGCTTGAAGTTCGAGGTGGCATATTGAACCTGTCCTGGCGCGACGACCTTCAACTGCGACTCGCGCGCGCGTACGAAGAACGGATCGAGCGGCAGGCAGACGCTTTGATGGTAAAGGTAGGCCTTCTCGCCGGCGCCTCGGTCGCGAGGCGCCGCGCGTGCAACTTTCGCGGACGCCTTGATTGGTGGATTGAAGGGCTCGTTGACGTCGGTGAGGTAAACGAGCCGAAGAAAGCGGCGCGCAGGCAATGAGGATGCGTGAGCGATCGGTGACGAAACGTTCTCAAAACTCAAGTCGATGTCGATGTCGAACGTCGTAAGGCACCAATCGATCAATCGTGGAGGGTTGAGTCGATAGTCAATACACGTTTGTGGCTGAACGAGCGCGAGCAGCGACGGATTCGCATTGACCTCCGGCCGCGTGTAGACGTGACCGGCGAGATGAACGTAGTCGGTGTCGTTCTGATATGTAAAGTAGGTCGGCTCCGAGATGTCCAACGAGCCAACGGCCACGGCATCCGTTTCGCTTCCAAGCGGCCCCCGATAGACGATCTGGAGCATCACGTCGGTCATCCCGTATGGAATCGGTGACTGCGCGAACGTGAACTTGAGCGTCTTCTCGGTATTGACGTCGAGTGATTCCGTGAGCGGTTCCGAAACGACGATCTGCTCGACGCCATCGCGGCACTCGGTGGATGCAGAAAGATCGTCGCCATTGACGATCTCGAAGTAGTCGTCGCACGGCTCGGTGCCCACCGTCTTGTCGAGGCTGTCGACGTACTTCTTGTCCCTGTGATACCGGATCACGGCGAAGAAGGTGCCGCCGCGCATGTGCTGGGGCTGATCTTCGCCTTGTGGGTCGACAAACGCGCCCGTTACGTTCTTGACCTTGACGCGCAGGATCTTGAAACCATCTGGCGACCCGTGGTCCGAAATGGCGTAGACGCCCTCCTTGGGTAGCGAGATGAGAATTCGGCCACGGAAGAAGAGTTTCACCAAGCCAGCCGAGTACGACACGCTGCGCGGAATAAGTAAATCAGCCATCGCGTCGTAGGTAAAACGATTCAATGAGTAATGCGGCGACTTCGATCTCGACTTCAGGAACTCATCCCAGACACCAAATGTAGTCAGAGGCGCGATTGCGGTACTCTGGCTGTCCAATGTGTCAGGAACTTGCCCGTAGTAAACCTTGACGGGTGTGGAATCACTAGGAACGGCATCGTCCCACTGAAGTGGAATCTCGTCACGGATCACGTAGTCAACGACATTGCTAGTTGGGGCTCGGTACTTCGTGGACCCAAAATTCCTTTGCTCGGTGAAGAACCCGCGATTGCTGTAATCGGCAAGGCCAGAACCTATT
>JAICJQ010000128.1 GCA_025928335.1 Gemmatimonadaceae bacterium | reverse complement strand
ATGCAGGGCCAGAAGGATCTCGAGTCGGTGTCGCGCCTCATCATGTCGGAGCTGACGCCGCTCGTGTCGGCTCACCACGGCGCGTTCTTCATCGCCGATCAGGAAACGGCGACGAGCGCTCAACTGCTCAAGCTGATCGCGAGCTACGCCTATCGCGCGCGCAAGCATGTGGCGAACCGGTTCATGCCGGGTGAAGGCCTGGTTGGTCAAGCCGCGCTGGAGAAGCAGCCAATTCTCCTCCAGAACGTTCCCGACGACTACATCCAGATCACGTCCGGCCTCGGCGAAGCGCCGCCGCGCAACATCATCGTGCTGCCGATTCTGTTCGAGGGCGAAGTCAAAGCGGTGATCGAGCTGGCGAGCTTCCTCCCGTTCAGCCAGATCCATCAGTCGTTCCTCGATCAGCTCGCGGAATCGATCGGTGTCGTGTTGAACATGATTCAGGCGAACATGCGCACCGAGGAGCTGCTCGAGCAATCGCAGAAGCTCACGCAGGAGCTGCAATCGCAGTCGAAGGAACTGCAGCAGCAACAGGAAGAGCTCAAGCGCTCGAACTCGGAGCTGGAGCAACAGGCGCGGACGCTGCGCCAATCCGAGGAACTGCTCAAAGAGCAGCAGGAAGAGCTGCAGCAGGTCAACGAAGAGCTCGAAGAAAAGGCCTCGTTGCTCGCCGAGCAAAACGCGCGGGTCGAGCAGAAGAACCGCGAGGTCGAATCGGCGCGCGTGGCGCTCGAGGAGAAAGCCGAGCAGCTCGCGCTGAGCTCGAAATACAAGAACGAGTTCCTGGCGAACATGTCGCACGAGCTGCGCACGCCGCTCAACTCGCTGCTCATCCTCGCCAAGCTGCTCGTCGAAAACAAAGACCGGAACCTGTCGAACAAGCAGGTGGAGTTCGCCCAGACGATCTACTCGTCGGGCACCGATCTCCTGAACCTGATCAACGACATTCTCGATCTGTCGAAGGTCGAAGCCGGCAAGATGGAAGTGAACTACTCCGACGTCCCGATCAGTGAAGTGCGCGATTTCGTCGAGCGCACCTTCCGGCCGGTCGCCGAGCAGAAGGGCCTTCCGTTCCGGGTCGACATCGCGCCGGACCTTCCGCCGGCGCTCTTCACCGACGGGCAGCGGTTGCAGCAGGTGCTCAAGAACCTGCTGTCCAACGCCTTCAAGTTCACGGAACGCGGCACCATCACGATGACGATCGATCGCGCGCCCGAGGCGATGCGCTTCGCCAGCCGATCGCTGGATCGTTCGCCGGACGGGGTCCTCGCGTTCGCGGTGCGCGACACCGGCATCGGGATTCCGCGCGACAAGCAGCAGCTGATCTTCGAGGCGTTCCAGCAGGCCGACGGGACGACGAGCCGCAAATTTGGCGGAACGGGTCTTGGGCTGTCGATCAGCCGTGAGCTCGCTCGACTGCTCGGGGGCGAAATTCGGGTCGAGAGTACGCCCGGCTCGGGCAGTACGTTTACGCTGTATCTGCCGGTCGTTGGTACGGAGCGCCGCGGTACCGCGCCGCGCCAGCTTCCGCCGGCGGACCGTGAGGCAACGGCGACGGCCGCTGCGCCCGCAGCCAGCCGGCCGGCGCAGGCTTCAGCCACCGCGACCCAACCGTGGGACGACGACGTGGCCGACGCCGGTGTGGTCACGGAAGTGCCGCGCCGTCGCTCGCTCGACAAGCCGCAGATGGCGGACGACCGCGAAGACATCGTGCCGAGCGATCGCGTGGTCCTGCTCGTCGAAAACGACACGAATTTCGCGCGCATCCTGCTCGACATGGCGCGCGACAAGGGGTTCAAGGGCATCGTCGCGCTCGATGGCGAGTCCGGGCTCGATCTCGCCCACGCGTTCCATCCTGATGCGATCACGCTCGACATCGATATGCCGGGCATGGATGGCTGGGCCGTGCTCGATCGCCTCAAGCACCATCCGGAAACGCGACACATCCCGGTGCACATCATCACCGGAGTCGGCGACCGCCAGCATGGCCTCAAAGCGGGCGCGATCGCCTATCTCGAGAAGCCCGTCTCGAAGGAGGCGCTCGAGGGTTCGTTCAACAAGATCGAGAGCTTCATCGACCAGCAGGTGAAGCGATTGCTGGTCGTCGAGGACGACGAATCGCAGCGCAAGAGCATGGTGGAGCTGATCTCGCACGAAGACGTGGAGATCACCGCCGTCGCGTCGGCGCAGGAAGCACTCGATGCGCTGCACGGAACGCGCTTCGATTGCATGGTGCTCGACCTCGGGCTCGCCGGCGGCACGGACGGCTTCCAGCTGTTGGAAACCGTGAAGGCCGATCCGGAGATGAAGGAGTTGCCGATCATCATCTACACCGGCCGCGAGCTGTCGCAGGAAGAGGAGACTCGCCTCCGGCGCTTCGCCGAGACGATCATCGTGAAGGACGTCAAGTCGCCGGAACGTCTGCTCGACGAGACCGCCCTGTTCTTGCATCGCGTCGAGGCGCGACTGCCCGAGCAAAAGCGGCGGATGCTCGAGCGGCTGCACAGCACGGACGCCGTGTTCGCCGGGAAGAACGTCCTGATCGTCGATGACGACGTGAGAAACATCTTCTCTCTGACGAGTGTGCTCGAGCAGCACGGGATGAACGTGTCCTTCGCCGAAAACGGCAAAGACGCCATCGCCAAGCTCGAAGCCGCGGAGTCCGTGGACCTGGTTTTGATGGATGTGATGATGCCGGAGATGGACGGCTACGAAACGACGCGAGCCATACGAGACCGGCAGCGGTTCCGAAACCTGCCGATCATCGCGTTGACGGCGAAAGCGATGAAGGGGGATAGAGAGAAGTGCATCGAGGCGGGAGCGTCGGATTACATCACAAAACCCGTGGACACGGAACAGCTGCTCAGCCTCATGCGCGTATGGCTCTACCGCTAAGTGACAGTGGTCCGCTCGAAGGTCCGCCCGTCTCGTATGACCCAGACCTCGAACGGATCGAGATCGAGCTTCTGCTCGAAGGGGTCTATCGCCATTACGGGTTCGACTTTCGCTCGTACGCGTATGCGTCGATCCGCCGCCGTCTATGGAAACGCGTAGAGGCCGAGGGACTGCGCTCCATTTCGGAGCTGCAGGCGCTCGCGCTCCACGACGCGACGGCGATGGACCGTCTGCTGCTCGACCTGTCGATCAGCGTCACGGCAATGTTTCGGGATCCCGATTTCTATCGAGTCTTCCGCCAGGAGGTCGTGCCGCTGCTCCGAACCTATCCGTTCATCCGGATCTGGCACGCCGGCTGTTCGACGGGCGAGGAGGTGTATTCGGCGGCGATCGTACTCGAGGAGGAGGGGCTGCTCGATCGAGCGCGCATTTATGCGACCGACATCAACGATCGGGTGTTGAAGCAGGCGAAGGCCGGAATCTTTCCGCTCAATCGCATGCAGGAGTACACGGAGAACTACATCAATGCCGGCGGACAGCGGTCGTTCTCGGAGTACTACACGGCCATGTACGACGGCGCGCTATTCAGCCCGTCGCTGACACGAAACACCGTGTTCTCGCAGCACAACCTGGTCACGGACCGGTCGTTCAGCGAGTTCCACATGGTCTTTTGCCGGAACGTCCTCATCTATTTCGACCGTGCTCTGCAGGACCGCGTTCATGCGCTGTTTTACGACAGCTTGGTGATGCTGGGCATACTCGCCCTGGGGAGCAAAGAGTCTTTGCGTTTTTCCCAGTACGAGGATTGCTACGAGATGCTTCATGTGAAGGAACGCATTTACCGGAAAGTCAGGTAGTCGTGACCTACGAGATCGCCGTGATCGGCACCTCGTGGGGCGGGCTCGCCGCGCTGCACCAAATACTCGGCGCGCTGCCCAGCTCGTTCCGGCTGCCGGTCGTGGTCGTTCAGCACCGCCACAAGGATTCCGGACAATTCCTGCCCCGCGTCCTTCAGGACGATACCAGCCTCTGCGTCTGCGACGTCGAGGACAAGACGCCGATTGTCAGCGGGAACATCTATATCGCACCCGCCAATTACCACGTGCTGATCGAGCGCGGACATCTGTCGCTCTCGACGGACGAACCGGTTGCGTTCAGTCGACCATCGATCGACGTGACGTTCATCTCGGCGGCCGACGCGTATCGGAAGGGCGTCGTGGGCATCGTGCTCACCGGTGCCAACTCCGACGGGGCACGCGGCCTGAAACGCGTCTCTGACCGCGGTGGCCTGGCAATCGTGCAGCGCCCGGAGACGGCCGAAAGCTCGATCATGCCGGCTGCGGCTCTCCGGCAAGTGCCCGGTGCTCGTGTTCTCACGCTCGCCGAGATCGCCGATGTCCTGGCGGCGCTGACCGTCGCACCCGCGCAACGGCGGACGGGAACATGACCGCGCCGCAGATCTCGGAACCCGTCGACATCCTCATCGTCGACGACCGTCCCGAGAACCTTCTCGCGCTCGAGGCGATCCTCGAGCCGCTCGGCCAGCACGTCGTGCGTGCATCGTCCGGTGAAGACGCGCTGCGCTGCCTCCTCGAGCGGGAATTCGCGTTGATCCTGCTCGACGTCCAGATGCCGAACATGAATGGCTTCGAGACGGCGCGATTGATCAAGTCACGCGAGCGAACGCGCTTCGTCCCGATCATCTTCCTCACCGCGATCAGCAAGGACGCCGAGTACGTGTTCCGCGGGTACTCGGTTGGCGCGGTGGACTACATGTTCAAACCGTTCCAACCGGAGATCCTGCGATCGAAGGTGCAGGTGTTCGTCGAGCTGTACCGACAGCAGCGGCGTCTTACGGAGCAGGAGCAGCGGCTGCGCGAAGTCGAGCGCCAAGACCTCGAGCTTCGCCACATGCGGGAGTTGCTCGAGTCCGAGGCGCGTTTCAGCGAAATCGTGCGATCGGCGATGGACGCGATCCTCCTGTTCGACGCCGAGGGAAAGATCTCGCTGCTCAATGGAACCGCCGAGCGAATGTTCGGAACGACGGCGTCCGATGCGTTGGGAACATCGATCACGGCGTTCTTCCCCGAGACGACTGCCGAGAACCTCCTGGAGACGATCTGCTCGGCGGCCGAACGCGGACGGGAAGGAACCGACGGTGCGGAAGCGCCGCACGCGTTCGTGGCACGTCGCGCGAACGCCGAATCGTTCCCGATCGAAGCGTCGGTATCGTGCCTCGATTCACCGATGGGGCGGACGTATACCCTCATCGCTCGCGACATCTCGGAACGGGTGCGACAGCAAGAAGCGCTCGAGCAACAGGCAACGTCGCTCGCCGAATCCGCCCGAGAGCTCAAGGAGCTCAACCAAGAGCTCAGCCGGCGGCAGCTCGAGCTGGAGCGGGCGATGACGGCGCGCAGCCGCTTCTATGCCTCGATGAGCCATGAGCTGCGGACGCCGATCAACGCGGTGCTCGGCTACAGCACGCTGCTCTTGGAGCGCATCTACGGCCCGCTCAACGAGAAGCAGGCCGAGGGAATCGAACGCACGCAAAAGGCGGCGCGTCATCTGCTCGAGCTGGTGAATGACGTGCTCGATCTGTCGAAGATCGAGGCGGGAAAGATCGAGCTGCGGTTGCAGCCCGTAGAATTCCCGTCATTGATCGAAGACCTGTTCGTGACGGTGCGGCCGCTGGCCGACGAACATGGTTCGGCGCTCACACTCGATCACCGAAGCGACGACGCGGTTCGCGTGATATCCGATCCGCGGCGACTACGCCAGATCCTGCTCAACCTCCTCTCGAACGCGATCAAGTTCGGCCGCGGCAAGCCGATTCAGGTGATCACGGAGCCCAGTGATGAGGGTGGTGTCACGATCCATGTGATCGATCAGGGTGAGGGAATTTCAGAACCCGATCAGGAGCGAATCTTCCAGGAATTCGTGCAGCTCGGAAAGACACAGCTGCAGGACGGAACAGGTCTCGGGCTCCCGATTTCCCGACGCTTGGCGGAGCTGTTGCACGGCTCGCTCAGTGTCGAATCGACGGTGGGACAGGGAAGCACGTTCCGGCTCGAGCTCCCTCAAAATGCGGAGCCCGTGCGAACGGGTCGGCTCGTCGACCATGAGCTGCACCGCGAGCCGAGCGACGAGCGGGCAGTTCCGCCGTTCGAATCGCGCGAAGAGCGCGATCGCGTCCCGATTGGCGACACAATACGCCGCTGACCGCGCCGCGATTCAGGTGTATCGCGAACCGGAGGCCGCGCCCTTTGGTATATTGAATCCATGCGCGTCTTGTGCGTGGGCCGTCATCTCTTCCTAGCCGAACACTTCTGCCGCTTTTTCGACGGACTGGGCCTCGACACAGTCGGTTGTGTTGGAATGGCGGACGCCGTCGAGGCCGTTAGGGCCGGCGACCTTGACGCCGTCATCTGTGACTACGATCTATTGGCCACCATGCCGCTCACGAATTGGGAGAAAGATCCGACACTCTCGGGAGTTCCTCTCATCGCGGTGAGCATGACGCGTCATCCTGGCGAAGTGCACGTCATGGACGTGAATGGCATCGCCGGATTCCTGTACCTGCCGACGCTCGACGCTGAAGACGCCTGTCGTCTTCTCGCCGCAGTCCGGCGAAAAACGGGCGCGATCAATCCGCCCAGCGTCCTGCCGTGGCCACCCGTCCCGACGACAACCAGTCAACCGCTCCACTGATCGACGCGGCTCGCGGAGGGGACGACAGCCGAACGTTCGTTCCCGCCACGCCGCTGCTCGACGCCCTGGACGCGACGCGTGCCGATGGCGCGTCTCGCCGCGTTCGATTGCGAGAGGTCACCGAACCGGAGCGCCAGGTCGAGATCTCGGTCTGCCGCGACGCTGACGGCTCCGTGCTCCTCGGCTTCGACCATCTCGAGGAAATGGACGACAGTGAGTCGCTCCGCCGGCTCACTCGCGAGATGGCGGCCGAGACGGATACCGCGACGCTGCTCGAGATCCTGTGCGACGCGGCCGCGGCGCAGTGTGAGGCGAATGGCGCCGGCGTGCTCAAGACGATAGCCAACGAAGGAGAGTTGGTCGCCGCGATCGGACCGCTGGCGGACGCGCGCGGCCGGCGCTTCGCGCTCCCCGGTTCCCTCGCCCGCGAGGTCTTGCGGACGCGCGACGTCGTTGCTGTCGACGACTTCGCGAATTCATCCCGTCCGCTCATGAGGGTGGCGCCCGACATTCGTGTCGGCCCGATGCTGCTCGCGCCGTTGATGGCGCATGAGGTCATGCTCGGCGTGATCGCTGTGACGCGGGACCAGAATCAACCCGTGTTCTCGCGTCGCGAAATACACCGATTGCGCGCGATCGCCGATTACGCCGCGCTGGCGCTGTGGAAGGCAGAGTTGCTTCACCAGGCGCAGTCCGCCGATCGGGCGAAAAGTCGTTTCCTCGCTACCGTATCTCACGAGCTTCGCACGCCGTTGACGGCGCTCTCCGGCTACGAGGAACTGCTTGTCGACCAAGTGATCGGTCCGTTGTCGGACAGCCAGCTCGACGTGCTCGAGCGCATGCGGTCGGTGACGCAGCATCTCGCCTCGCTGATCGAAGAGGTCCTGGCGTTCTCCAGTCTGGACGAAGGCCGGGAAACCCTCCGACCGACCGACTTCCTTGCCGCCGACATCGTTCGCGCAACCGCGGCGGTCATCGAGCCGATCGCCGACGCCAAACACCTGGCGTTCAGCTACAATGTTCCGGACGACGCGATCCGGATGACGAGCGACATCGACAAGGTTCGGCAAATTCTCGTGAACCTCGCCGGTAATGCGGTCAAGTTCACCGATCGCGGCGAGGTGCGGCTCGAGCTAGCCCGGCTCGGCGACGAGGTATGCTTCACGGTGCGCGATACAGGGATGGGCATCGCCAAACGCGACCTCGACCGCCTCTTCAAACCCTTCGCGCAGCTCGACACTGGACTCACGCGCCGGCACGGCGGGACGGGACTCGGCCTTTACATCTCCCGCAGCCTGGCCGAGCTGCTCGGTGGGCGAATCGAGGTCGATTCCGTGCTGGGCAAGGGGTCGGCGTTCCGGCTGCTCCTTCCCGCGGACGAGTAGGGCCCGGCGAGTGGGCGCCTCGGCTGCGAGGGACGAACCTCGTAGATTTCGGGCATGTCGGAATTACCAATTTCAAGCGTTTTTAACGACGGCTATATCGCCGAGCAGTTCGAGGCGTTCCGTCGAGATCCTTCTTCAGTTGACGAGTCCTGGCGGCAGTTCTTTCGGCTCGCGGAACGACTAGGCGGGGGGCGTCCGTCCACACCGGGTGCTGGTTATGACGCGTCTCTTCTGCGAAAGGCCGCGGCCGCGTCGGCGCTTGCCGTGGCCATTCAGCGGTACGGCCATTTAGCGGTTCAGGTCGATCCGCTCGGCGCCCAGCCGCCGGGCGCCGCTGAGCTCAAGCCGGAATTTCACGGCATTACCGAAGCCGATTTACTCGAGGTGCCGGCGCAGGCCCTCGGCTACGAAGAAGGCACCGCCGCGGACGTCGTGCGACATATGCGCGATCTGTACTGCGGGCCGATCGGCTACGAGTTCGAGCATCTCGAGGAAGAAGCCGAGCGGCAGTGGTTCCGCACGACGATCGAGTCGGGCGTCGCGACGACGCCGCTGACCGACGACGAGAAGCGCGCGCTGCTCACGCGGCTCAGCGAAGTGGACGGCCTCGAGCGATTCCTCGGCCGCGCCTACGTGAGCGTGAAGCGCTTTTCGATCGAAGGGCTCGACATGCTCGTTCCGATGCTCGACGAGGCGATCGGTCGAGCGGTGATGGACGGCGCGCGGCACGTCGTGATCGGGATGGCGCATCGCGGCCGGCTCAACGTGCTCACGCATACGATGGGCAAGCCGTACCGCGCTTTGCTCGAGGAGTTCGAGGGCCATCACCCCGACACGAACGCCGAGAGTGACACGGGCGACGTGAAGTACCACATGGGGTATCGGGCGGTTCGGGAGATGGGCGCGAACGGATCGATCGCGATCGAGCTCGTGCCGAACCCGAGTCACCTCGAGGTCGTGAATCCGGTCGTCGCCGGCGTGTCCCGCGCGCGCCAGCGCGTGACCGGCGGAGCTCCCGATGCGCGCGACGAATCGCGCGTGCTGCCGATCGTCGTACACGGCGACGCGTCCTTCCCCGGCGAAGGCGTGGTCGCCGAGACGCTGAACATGTCGCTGCTGCGCGGATATCGCGTCGGCGGCTCGCTGCACATCATCTCGAACAATCAGGTGGGTTTCACCACCGACCCGAACGATGCGCGCTCGACGTACTATGCGAGCGACCTGGCGAAGGGCTTCGAGATTCCGATCGTCCACGTCAACGCGGACGACGCCGAGTCGTGTATTCAGGCCGTTCGCCTCGGTCTCGCCTATCGTCGCCGATTCAATAAGGATTTCCTGATCGATCTCGTCGGTTACCGTCGGCACGGACACAACGAGGCGGACCAGCCGGCGTTTACGCAGCCGTTGATGTACAAGATCATCAGCGAACATCCGACGGCGCGCGAAGTGTTGGGTGCGCGTCTCGTTCGTGAACGACTGGTGACGGACGACGACGTGAAGGCCGCCGACGCGGCGGTCGGGGCGCGTCTCCAGCAGGTGTACCAGGAGATGAAGCGGGCAGGGCAAGCCGACACGAGCGCGGAGGGGCGAGACGGACCGTCACAAGCGCCGTCGACGTCGGAGACCGCCGTGCGTGGCGAGAAATTGGTCGCCCTCAACGAGCAACTGCTCGGGTGGCCGTCCACGTTCAAGCTGCACCCGACGATGCAGCGAACGCTGCCGCGCCGCCGCGAGGCGATCAACACCGGCGCGATCGACTGGGGCCACGCCGAGACCCTGGCCTTCGCGTCGCTGATCAGTGAAGGGACGAGCGTCCGCATCACCGGACAGGATGCCGAGCGAGGCACGTTCTCGCATCGCCAGGCCGTGCTGCACGACGTGAACACGGGCGAGGTGTTCGTGCCGTTGCGCGCGCTGCCGCAGGCGACGGGCGCCTTTGAGATCTATAACAGCCCACTGTCCGAGACGGCGGTGCTCGGCTTCGAGTACGGGTTCAGCGTCGCCGCGCCGGACGAACTGGTGTTGTGGGAGGCGCAGTACGGCGACTTCGCCAACGTCGCGCAACCGGTGATCGATCAATTCATCTCGGCGGGCCGCGCGAAGTGGCGCCAGGAGTCGGGGCTCGTCTTGCTTTTGCCACACGGCTACGAAGGGCAGGGCCCCGAGCACTCGAGCGCTCGCCTCGAGCGGTATCTACAGCTCGCGGCGGACGACAACATGATCGTCGCCTATCCATCCACGCCGGCGCAGTACTTCCACGTGCTCCGAAGGCAAGCCGCGGGACGCCCGCGCCGGCCGCTGGTGCTCATGCAGCCGAAATCGCTCCTGCGATTGCCGGCCGCGACCTCATCGCTCGCCGATCTCTCGTCCGGCACCTTCCGGCGGGTGATCGATGACGCGAGCGCCGCCGCGAATCGCGAGTCGGTGCAGCGGCTCGTGTTCTGTACGGGCAAGATCTACTACGACCTCATGGCCGTGGGGGAACGACCGTCGAACATCGGGATCATTCGCGTCGAGGAACTGGCGCCATGGCCGCGCGAGATCGCGGACATCGTCGATCAGTACCCGAACGTGGACGAAGTCGTGTGGGCGCAGGAAGAGCCGAAGAACATGGGCGCGTGGACGTATGTGCAACCGCGTCTGCGTGCCTCGATCGGCACGGTGACGACGCTGCGGTACATCGGGCGACCGGAGCGGGCGAGCCCGGCCGAGGGATACAAGTCGGCGCACGACGCCGAGCAGGCGCGGATCGTCAACGACGTGCTGACGTACCAATCGTCGAAGCGGCGCGCGGGAGCGGCGCGATGAGCGTGATCGGGCGCGGCCGCTTCGCGGCGGTCCGCTCGCTGCTGCTTGTTGGATCGCTCGCCGCCGCGCCGCGTCTCCACGCCCAGGAGCGCGGCGCGGTCGCGTTGGATGCCGCGCTGTCCGGGCTGGGTACCACGGCGCGCATCCTCGTGATCGGTGCGCATCCGGACGACGAAGACACACAGCTCATCGCCTATTTCGCCCGCGCGCGTCATATAGAGACTGCATATCTCTCACTCACCCGCGGCGACGGTGGCCAGAACCTCATCGGCAACCAGCTGGGCGAAGTGCTCGGGATGATCCGCACGCAGGAATTGCTCGCGGCGCGGCGCATCGACGGCGGTCGCCAGTACTTCACGCGGGCCTTCGATTTCGGTTTCTCGAAGACGCTCGACGAAACGCTCGAGCATTGGCCGAAGGATTCAATTCTGCTCGACATGGTCGCGATCGTCCGCGCCTATCGGCCGCATGCGATCATCGCGATGTGGACCGGCACGCCGGCGGACGGCCACGGCCACCACCAATTCGCCGGCGTCACGGCGCGCGAGGTGTACGACGCGGCCGCCGACTCCGTACGCTTCCCGCCGTCGCGCGTCGGCGGGCTGCGCCCATGGGCGACGCCGAAATTCTATCGGTCGCGATATCGCCTCACGCCGACCCTGTCGTTCAACGTCGGTGAGTACGATCCCGTGGCCGGCAAATCCTATTCGGAGATCGCCTCGATCAGCCGCTCGCAACACCGCTCGCAGGGTCAGGGCGAGCTCGCCGAGCGTGGCGCGCGGATCGATGGCGTGCATCTCGAGGCCTCGCGCGTGTCCAATCCCACGGCGCCGGAGCGAGGCCTGTTCGACGGCCTGGACACGACGTGGGGCCGATTCAATTCGCTTCGTTTGGCGGATTCGGCGAGGAGCGCGCTCGACTCGCTGGCGATTCAGGAGGCGGCGATCAAACGCGTCCGCGATCTCGAGCATCCGTCGCGCATGGTTACGCCGCTCGCGGCGTACGTGCGCTTGCTGAGTCGCGCGATGAGCGGCGTGCGGTGCGCGCCGCTGACGGCGGTGCAGTCGCGCGAACCTTCGTGTGCCTCGGTCATCGGAGACCTCGCGCTCTCGCTGGAAACCTCTCGCACCCGCGCCGTCAATGCGCTGCTCAACGCGGCCGGCGTGACGATCGACGCCACCGCCCCGCGCGAACTGATCGCCGAACGCGACACGGTGAGCACGACGATCAGCGTGTACAACCAGGGAACGCAGCCAGTGACTGTGGAGCGCGTGTCGCTCCCGGGCGAAGCGTCGCCCTCCTCATTGATCGCGCGGCGCGTCGAGCCGGACAGCGTGTTTCGCTCACGTCTCCTCTATCGTGCCGACGTGCTGACCGTGCCGTGGTGGCTTCGACTCGGCCGCCGCGGCGACACGTTCGTGCAACCGATGCAGGACATGGTGATCGGCGACGACCGCATCCAGGAGTCGGGTGCTGATGTCGTGCTGCGCATTGCCGACGTCGAGGTCCCGGTGCGAACCGGGCCGATCGTCTATCGCCACGCCGATCCGGCGCGCGGCGAGGTGCGTCGCCCGATCGCCACGGTGCCCGAGATCTCCGTGCTCCTGCAGCACGACGTCGAGTACGCGCGAGCGAACTCGCCATTCGAGCGAACGGTGATCGTCTCGCTCCACTCGGCGTCGCCGTCGCCGCGGGATGTGGAGGTGGCGTTGTCCGTTCCACGCGGCGCGAAGGCTGATACCGCGCTTCGACGCGTGAGCCTCAAGCCGTTCGGCGACGCACAGCTGTATTTCAAGGTTCAGGGGCGATTGGCCCCGGGTCGCGATTCGATCACCGCTGTCGCGCGGCTCGGCCAGCGATCGTTCAGTCAGGGCTTTGTTCCCGTCGAGTTCGAGCACATCGCGCCGCAGCGCTATTACAGGCCGGCGCGGACGTACGTCGAATCGGTCAACGCCACGTTTGCCGACCTGCACATCGGCTACATCCGCGGCGTGAGCGACAACGTACCGCCGATGCTCGAGGAGCTTGGACTTCCCGTCACGGAGCTGGATCCGGCGGCGTTGCCGCAGACCAATTTGTCGCAGTACACGACGATCGTGATTGGTCCGCGCGCCTACGAGGCGAATCCCGCGCTCGTCGCGAACAATGCGGTGCTGATGCGCTTCGTGAGCGGCGGTGGTACGATCGTCACACAGTACGGCCAGTACGAGTATGCGCAGCCCGGACCGGGCATCTTGCCGTATCCGATCACGCTGACGCGGCCGGCCGATCGCGTTACCGACGAGCACGCGACGGTGCGCGTGATCGATCCGTCGTCGCCGCTGCTTGCGCGCCCGAACAAGATCGGCGAGGCGGACTTTGCCGGGTGGGTGCAGGAGCGCTCATTGTACATGCCGCACACCTTCGACAAAGAGTACCACGCCCTCTTCGCGAT
>JAICJQ010000038.1 GCA_025928335.1 Gemmatimonadaceae bacterium | reverse complement strand
AGCAGTCCGCCGCCGAATGACAGCAGGAGCGCCTCGGAGAGCTGTCGCCGAACGATCCGTTTCCGTGGGGCGCCGAGGGCGACGCGAACCGCAATCTCGCGTGCGCGTGTCGTGGCGCGCGCAAGCAACAGATTTGCGACGTTAGCACAGGAAATCAGCAGGACGAGGACGACCGCTGCCATCTGAGCGAGCATGAACGGCCGCGGATGCTGGCCGTAAAACGCGTTGGCATCCTCGACCCGCATGTCCCACTTGGCGTCGTCGGCCGGGTAGTCACGCTGCAGTTGCTGCATGATGCCGTGGACGTCGCCGTTGGCGCGAGCGATCGAAACGCCGGGCGCGAGTCGCGCGAGCACACCGTTGAGGGTCCGGCCGTCCCGCTCACGTCCGAATGCACCCTCGACCGAGAGCGGCGTCCACAGCTCGGCGCCAGTTGGGAAAACGAACCCCGCGGGCATCACGCCGACGATTGTGCGGGGAAGGTCGTTGATCCGCACGACGCGGCCGACGACACCGGGGTCGGCGCCGAAGCGTCGGTGCCAGAGCGCGTCGCTCAGGATCACGACATCGGGCGACTCGGCGTACCGGGCGTCGTCGGCGGTGAACAGGCGGCCGAGCGCCGGCTGCGCCGCGAGAACGTGAAAGTAGCTCGGCGTCACGCGGTAGCCGTTGACGCGCTCCGGATCATCTATGCCGGTGAGGCTGGCGTCGAGGCCGCGGAAAGCGGCGAGCTCGCGGAAGCTGCGATTGTTTCGGGCGAGATCGACGTAGTTCGCCGGCGCCATGATCGATTCGTCCGCCCTTGGAGTCGACGGCGGCACCTCGGTCACGACCACGAGCCCGGACGGGTCCGGTGTCGGCACTGGATGGAGCACCAGGGCGCTGGTGACGCTGTAGACGATCGTCGTGGCGCCGATGCCGAGTGCGAGGCAGAGCAGCGCGGCGGCAGCGAGGCTTTTCGCGCGAACGAGACCGCGCGCGGCTAGGCGTAAGTCATCAAGCATGGCGGTCTCGGGTCGAGGGCACGACCAGCTCATTGTAAGGGTCGTGCCGGACTGACCTGAGCGCTACATCTCGTCGAACGCCGTCAAGCGAGCTCACCGAATCGCTCGGGAGTCGGGGGTGTACAGTCTCGGATCAACACCCTTTGTCCCCAATATATAATGTCGCATCTCACCAGATCCGCTCAGGCTCTGGCCGCCGGCGCTTTGCTCGCGCTCCCGGCCATCGCCGTCGCACAAAAACAGCAGGGTGGCGCACACACCCTCGGTATCGACACCACCAACTTCGACCACTCCGTCCGGCCACAAGACGACTTCTTCCGTTACGTCAACGGTGCGTGGCTCGGCAAAACGCAGATCCCCGCCGACGCGTCGAGTTGGGGCGCGTTCAACGAGCTCACCGAAAAGAGCCGCACCGCGATTCACGGAATCCTCGAGGACGCCGCCAAAGCAAACGCGCCCAGCGGCTCCAACGAGCGCAAGATCGGCGACCTCTACGCCAGCTATATGGATTCGGCGCGCGTCGAGCAGATCGGGATTGCGCCTCTCAAAGGAGAGCTCGCCTCGATCGCGAAGGTGACGTCGACCAAGGATCTGCCCGCGGCGTTCGCTCACTTCGCGCGCCTTGGCATCCAAGGGCCGTTCGGCGTTAGTGTCGGACAGGACCAGAAGAACTCGTCGGTCAATGTCGTTCAGCTGAGTCAATCAGGGCTCGGAATGCCGGACCGCGATTACTACCTGCGCAACGACCCGGCGATCGCCAAAACGCGAGAGGCGTACGCCGCCTACATCACGCGGCTGCTCACGCTCGCAAATCAGCCCGATCCGGCAAGCGCGGCGAAGCGGATCGTCGCGCTCGAGACGTCGATCGCCACGCCGCAGTGGGATCGCGCCAAGAGCCGCGACCGAAATCTCACGTACAACAAGATGACCGTCGCACAGCTGGCCGCGGCGACGCCGTCATACGACTGGAACGCCTATCTCAAGGATGCGGGGCTGGCCGCGGCGAAGGACGTCATCGTCCGGCAGCCTGACTACCTCAAGGCGATGAACGACGTCATCGCCAAGACGCCGGCGTCCACGTGGCGTGAGTACCTCACGTTCAAGTTGCTCGACCGGTTCGCCAATGATCTGCCGTCGCCATATGTCCAGGCGCGATTCGAATTCCGCGACTCGACGCTGAGTGGCCAGCAGCAGTTGTCGCCGCGCTGGAAGCGCGCGGTGGCGACGACCGAAGGCGCGCTTGGCGAGGCAACGGGGAAGCTCTACGTCGAGAAGTATTTTCCGCCGGCCTCGAAGGCGCGCATGGATCAGTTGGTCAAGAACATCCTTGCTGCGTACCGCGTCGGCATCGACTCGCTCGAGTGGATGAGTCCCACGACGAAGAAGGCGGCGCAGGACAAACTCGCGCACTTCACGGTCAAGATCGGGTACCCCGACAAGGTGCGTGACTACTCGAAGCTCGCCATCAAGCGCGACGATCTCCTCGGCAACTCGATCCGCACCGCAGAGTTCCAGTACGACTACATGGCGAGTCAGCTCGGCAAGCCGGCCGATCGCTCGCGCTGGGGGATGACGCCGCAGACGGTGAACGCGTACTACAACGCGACGAACAACGAGATCGTGTTCCCGGCCGCTATCCTTCAGCCGCCCTTCTTCGATCCGAATGCCGACGACGCGGTGAACTATGGCGCGATCGGCGCGGTGATCGGCCACGAGATCGGACACGGCTTCGATGATCAGGGCTCAAAGTCCGACGGATCGGGCAATCTCCGCGACTGGTGGACGCCGGCCGATGCCGCTGCCTTCAAGGAGCGCACGCAGAAGCTCGGCGCCGAGTACTCGGCGATCAATCCGATCGACCAACTGCACATCAATCCGGGTCTCACGATGGGTGAGAACATCGGCGACAACTCCGGCCTCATGCAGGCGTACCGCGCGTACCACATCTCGCTCGGCGGCAAGCCGGCGCCGGTGATCGGCGGACTCACCGGCGATCAGCGGTTCTTCATGGGTTACGCGCAGATCTGGCGGACGAAGTTCCGCGACGCGGCGCTGCGCAACCAGTTGCTCACGAATCCGCACTCGCCGGGGATGGCCCGTGCATTCGTGCCGCTCACGAACAACGACGCCTTCATGAAGGCGTTCGACGTGAAACCAGGCGACAAGATGTGGCGCGATCCGAAAGATCGGGTGAAGATCTGGTAATTGAAATCGAAGTTGAAACGGCCGCCGACGATCTCGGCGGCCGTTTCACTATTGCGGTAGATTCTCCGCTAGCCGCTTCTCGGACGCTTTCGATGACTAGACATTCGAGTCAGATCGCCGCTGTCGCCGCTTCGCTGCTCTTCTATGGTAGTAGCGCCCTGATCGCCCAGGATCGGTCGCAGTCGCGGTCGATGGTCGCGTCGACGGGTGGCATCGTCGCCAGCGAGAGCGTACTCGCCTCCGAGGTCGGCGCCCGCATACTGGAGAGCGGCGGCAACGCCATCGACGCCGCGGTGGCGACGAATGCCATGATGGGTCTCATCGCTCCAATGAACGACGGCATTGGCGGCGACCTCTTCGCCATCGTGTACGAAGCAAAGACTGGGAAACTCTACGGGCTCAATGCCTCCGGCTGGGCGCCCGCCACGCTCACCGCGGAGTACCTTCGCAACAAGGGGATCACGACGATGCCGCAGCGCGGCATTCACTCCGTCACCGTGCCCGGTACGGTTGATGGCTGGTCGAAGCTACTCCAGCGTTTCGGCACCAAGACCTTCGCCGACGTCCTTGCGCCCGCGATTCGCTACGCCGAAGTAGGCTTTCCCGTCGGAGAGGTCGTGAGCGTCTACTGGCGCGACAGTGAGAATATTCTAAAGGAAGACTCGGCGACGGCTGCGTTGTATCTGCCGGGCGGGAAGGTCCCAGCTTCCGGTCAGGTGTTCAAGAACCCCGAGCTCGCCTGGACTTACCGCCAGATCGCGGCCACTGGCCGTGAGGCGTTCTACGCGGGCGCCGTGTCGAAAAAGATCCTCGCCACGTTCGCCGCTCACGGGGGCTCGATGCGCGCCCCGGACCTCGCCGAGTACCAGGCGGAATGGGTCACGCCGATCTCGACGACCTATCACGGATGGACCGTTTACGAGCTTCCACCGAATGGGCAGGGCATCGCCGCGCTCGAGATGCTGAACATCATGGAGCAGTTCCCGCTTGGACAGTGGGGACAGAATTCCCTACGCGCGCTTCACACCATGATTGAAGCGAAGAAGCTCGCCTACGCCGACATGATTCGGTATGACGCCGACCCACGGTTCGCGAAGATTCCCGTCGAGGGGCTTCGATCGAAGGAGTTCGCCGGCGTACGCGCGAAACTAATCGATCCCGCGAAGGCAAATTGCATTGTCGACGCCGGCGTGCCTCCGGGCGTCGACAATGGGACGACCTATCTCTCCGTCGTCGATCGCGAGGGCAACATGGTGTCGCTCATTCAGAGCAACTTCGCGACGGTCGGCTTCGGTTCGGGCCTCGCCGTGGCCGGCGCGGGCTTCGTGCTGCAAAACCGCGGCGGCTTGTTCACGCTGGATCGGTCGCATCCTAACGTGCTTGCCGGTCGAAAGCGTCCGGTCCACACCATCATCCCCGCCTTCATGGAGCGCGGTGACACGCGCATCGCGTTCGGCATCATGGGCGGATGGAACCAGGCCCAAGCCCACGCGCAATTCGTCTCGAACGTCGTCGACTTCGGAATGAACATTCAGGCCGCGCTCGACGCGCCGCGCTTTTCGAAGGAGACGTTTCCCGGCTGTGACGTGAACTTCGAGTCGCGCATCGCCGACTCGACCTTGCGCGCCCTCAAAGCATTGGGGCACGAGCCCGTCATGCGCGGTGACTTCTCGTCGACGCGCATGGGATCCGGCCAAGCCGTCTCACGCAACTTTACGACGCGGGTCAATCTCGGCGCTTCGGACCCGCGCAAGGACGGTGCGGCGATCGCTCAGCTCGTGCCCTTCCGCGAACGCGAAATACGTGAATAATCAATCCATCCCCGACGACGGAGCTCCCGTGCCCAGAGTCTTTGCCGCTTTAGTGATCATCGCCTTGTTCGCAACGCCAGTCGCCGCTCAGGAGAAGTCGAAAGCGCCCAAAAAGGAAGGCAGCGGCGCGGAAACTCCCGCGGTGCTCGAACGCGGGTTGTACGATGCGCTCACCAAGGGCGATGCCGCCGCGTTCAACAAGGGTCTCGGCAGCGATTTCACGTATGTCTCCGGCGACGGCGCAATGGTCTGGGAGCGCGCGAAATCCGCTGAAATGCTCAAAGACTGCAAGACGGGGAAGTGGTCCCTCACCAACATGCAGGAGAAGGAAGTGGCGCCGGATCTGATTGTGTTGACCTACACCGCCGCCGGCGAGCAGGTGTGCGGCGGGAAGAAGCAGCCAAGTCCAGTCAACTCAATGTCGGTGTGGCGTAAGACCGGTGGACGGTGGGTCGCCGTCGCGCACTCGGAAACCCCGGCGTCGGCCGCGGGGAAATAGCGATTCTCCGCGGCCGGTTCCGGAGCGCCGTTACTTCTTCACGACGAACTTCACCGTGTCGCGCTTCGCCGCCATGGCCGAATGGTCGCCATACCCGATCACCGCGACGATCTCGTGCTGACCAGGCGTCAGACCCTTGAAGGTGTAGGTCGAATCACCCGTGCCGATGTGGACCATGTGCTTCGTCGTCGGCGGGATGACCGTTCCGTCGGCGACGGATGCCGTGTCGAGGAAGAGATGGTAGTGCCCAACGCCTTCGGCCTTCGTGCCGCTCGCTTTCTCGATCGACACCGGACCTTCCTTCGAGAGCACGACCGTGACGTCTGCGCCGGTGCTGTCGCCGTCCTTGGGCGAGACGATCGTCACGCCGGCGGCGGCAGGCGCGGGTGCAGCGGCCGCCGGCGCGGCTGCGGGAGCATTCGCGGCGGCGGCAGCTGAGTCGTTCGTTGCTGCCTTCTTCTCGCACGCGGTGATGGTCAGTGCAGCGACTGCAAGAAGCGTCAGGGAGGTGGTGCGATCGATCTGGGGCTTCACAGTGGGCTCCTGTTGTCGGTTCATGAGTGTCGGAAACGTATCAGGTCCCTGGTCTGTGAGCGAATTAGGTGGCATCTCTCGATCTGAAACGGAGTCTGACCCCAGCTCTGAAACGGAGTCTGACCCCGTTTGGGGGATTTTGTTGAATCTGAAACGGAGTCTGACCCCGGTTGAGGGATTTTGTTGGGCGAAATCATTGCGAACGACGCAGAAGCATTGCAATCGGATTCTCGGTCTCGAGTGACCAGACACGTTCGATCGCGGCCCGCGTCTCCTCCGCCGTCGCTGCACCGCCGAAGGCACCGAGCTTGAGGGCTTTCGCGACGAGCTCCGCTCGACTCAGCGAGTTGCCCGGATCGCCCTTCGGCACGTCGACGCGCCCCGACAGAATTCGTCCGTCCGTCGTCTCGACCACCACTTTACCGATCCATCGGTTTGGATACTCGCCGTCGATCTCGTCGTCGAGCACCATCGACACGCGATCGCGAAACGACCGAACGCGTTCGTCGGCCAACGCCTGATTCTCGAATTCGTCGAGACCCGCCGCACCGTGCACCGCGATCAGCCCGAGCACCGTGCCCATCGAGAACTTCGCTTGATGTACGCTGGTGGGATTCGTCACGGCGCCCAGCACGTCGATCGCGCCCTGATGGACGCGAGCGGTGACGCGAGTGATCTCGCTCGCTTGTAAGCCCTCGCGCAACATCAGCGATTGAAGCGCATCCGCCGCTGGATGGGTGTGCCGACAGGACGCGTGCCACTTGAACGACGTCTCCACCGTCGCCCATCGCGTGCCCAGTCGATCCACGAGCTTCGACGCATCAGCGTCGCTCGACATCCCGGCCGCCATGCCTTGATTGCCTTCGAGGATTCGTCGCGCGCCGGTCACGCCGTCGCGGGCGAGATACGCGGCGAGCAATCCATCGGCGGCGGCCTTCGCGGTGTGCAACTGCTTCGAGTCGGCCGCGTCCCGCAAGAACTCCCAGAGTCCCGCCGCCTGCGTGCCGGCGGAGCCCATTGCGTGCTGCGTCTGGCTCGCGTCGAGCCCGAGAACGCGCGATACAGCGGCTGCGGCCGCGACAGTTCCAGCGGTGCCCGTCGTATGAAAGATCTTATAGTGCGATCGGCCGAGAAACTCGCCGACTCGAATTCCGACCTCGTAGCCGGCGATCGCCGCGACGAGCACATCCCGACCGGACGTCCGCTCGCTCTGCGCGGCGGCGAGAACGGCGGGGAAGACGACCGCCGCCGGGTGGAACACCGAGCCATTGTGTACGTCGTCTTGCTCGGCGACATGCGAGGAGGCGCCGTTGATGAGCGCGGCGAAGAGGGCGCTGGTCGTCCCACCGCTCGGAATCACCTCGGCGCGACCGGTGTTCGGCCCCATCGTTGCGGCGAGACGCTCGAACGCGATAACCGGGCGCGCGCCTTTTCCGGCGAGGCAGGAGCCGAGCCAGTCGACCATCAAGTCCTTGGTCTTCTCGATGACGTGTGCCGGGATGTGTTCATAGTGGAGTCCAGCCACGAATTCAGCGAGCGCGCGCGTCGCCTCGACGTCCACTAGATCGCCCCCGTTTGGCGCAGTTCCTCGATTCGCTCCGCCGCAAACCCAAGCTCACGAAGGATCGCGTCCGTGTGGGCACCCACGGCCGGGACCGATCCCATAAACGCCTCCATATTGTCGAGATTCGCCGGCGGCAGCGTTGCATCAACATCGCCCGCCGGCGTCGCCACCGAGCGCCACCGGTCCCGTGCTCCGAGTTGCTCGTGCTCGCGAATGGCCCGTGCGCCGTTCACGCGACCATTGGCGATGCCGGCACGATCCAGATCGCCGACAATATCGGCGCTCGAGCGCGAGGCGAAGCTCGATTCGATCGTCTGTGTGAGGGCCTCCCGGTTCGCGACGCGGCTGACGTTCGAAGCAAAGCGCGAATCCGTGGCGAGCGCGGCGTCATGCAACACCTCGACGCAGAACCGTCCCCACTCACGCTCGTTCTGGATCCCGAACAGGACCTCATGCCCATCTCCGGCGCGATGCGGGCCGTACGGTGCGATGCTCGGGTGCGAGGCACCGCTCCGCACCGGCGCGCTGCCCGTCCCATCGGCGAAGTAGCGTGGTTGACTCATCCACTCGGAGAGCGCTTCCAACATCGAAACTTCGACGCGAGAACCGCGTCCGGTGCGTTGCCGCTGAAAGAGCGCCATGAGCGTTCCTGAATATGCATACATTCCGGCGGAGATGTCGGCGATCGAGACACCGGCGCGCGCCGGTGCCTCGGCCGCCCCGGTCACCGAGAGCAGCCCGCTCTCCGCTTGGACGAGCAGATCGTACGCCTTCTTGTCGCGAAACGGGCCGCTGTCGCCGTAGCCGGAAATGTCGACGACGATGAGCCGGGGGAAGCGAGGCGACAAGCTCTGATAGTCGAGACCGAGCCGGCTCGCCGACCCAGGCGCCAGGTTTTGGACCAGGACGTCGATCCGTGGCAGCAGGGCGTCGAGCACCTCGCGTGCCCCGGGATGTTTCATATCGAGCGTCAGGCTCTCCTTGGAGCGATTGAGCCAGACGAAGTACGACGAAAGGCCGTTGACCGCCGAGTCGTAGTGACGCGCAAAGTCACCGGCGCCCGGACGCTCGATCTTGATGACCCGCGCGCCGTAGTCGGCGAGCTGGCGGCTGCAAAACGGCGCGGCGACGGCATGCTCGAGGGAGAGCACCACGATGCCGTCCAGCGGACGGATTGGTTGTCGGGGCGCGCCTGCCGCGGTGCTCGGCTTGGTCTCCATTGTAGCGGAGGAAGCTGAGCCACCGTCGGCGGCGCGTCAATTCTGAGTCTGCGCGCGGAGCGGCGCGCCTATCTCAAATCCACGTCCAGTGTCCCGAGATATTGGACGTATGCGTTCATCGCCGCCGCGCGACGTGGCGCTGCCTCTTTCCGCTCCGCCAGCAGCCGCTCGATCGTCGATTCCTGCTCGTTCAGCTTGGAGAGCAACCGGTCGTAGTACTGAGTGCTCGGCGCGACCGTTTTCATATTCTCACGGATGCGGCCCTGCTCCGCGGTGATCTCGTTGATCTGCTGCGTCCGGGCGTGTTCCTGGTCCTCGAGGACCCCGACCGCCTGTTTGAGCTGGATCGCTTTCGCCAGCGCATCGCGAATGCCTTTCGACAACTCGCCCGTGTTGGTGTACTGGATCAGTTGAGGCATGTCGAAGTTCGACAGTGCTTCGCTTTGGTTCTGTACAAGCTCCTGCTTGACGACGAGCGTCGTCACTTTGTTCGCCGGTGCTGCCCCCTTGAACCGGTAGACAGATGCGGTCGTCTCGACGGGCTTCGGCGTGTCGACCAGCTTCCACCCCGGCTCCAACGGATGCTCGATGACGAGCTCTTTCGACTGCGCCGACTTATTGTCCGCGACGTAGGTCACTGTCTGGACGAGCCGGCGGTCGAGAGTGAGCACACCTTTGGCGATCTTCGCGCCGACCAGAGACTCGGTCTGCCCCACACGCTGGCTGACCGTGACGTCGAGGTCGATCCCGTAGCTCACGAGGCGGCTTTGGTCCGGCGGCACGTTGTCGACCTGCGCGTCGCCGGCATACGCATCGTTCTCGAGAACGGTGAGCGGCCCTTGTAGAAGATGCTTGCCCGTCGTGTTCTTGAACCAGACTCCGTTGAGCGGGTTGCTCGACAGCACGCGCGCATTGAAGATCGAAACGCGTTCGATGCACACGGTGTCGGTGATAATCGGAATCATCGCCGACTTCTGGCGGGCAAGCGTCACGTTGGCGACGGTGTACTGAAAGAGCTGGCCGAGCTTGAGGGCATTGGCGATCGATTGCACCGAGTTGTCCGTGCCGAACGACTTCTCCGCGGCACTCGCGACGTCCGCGGCAGTGACTACGATCTCCTGCAGCTGGTTCACGAGCGGACGACCATTCGCATCATACCCGATGCGTCGTTGCGAGGGCGGGGCTGCTGCCGCCGCGCCACGCAATTGAACGGTGTCTGCCCGCGAGGAGATACCGCCGGCGTACACTTGCGGTCGCAGGCTCGCGTAGAGTTCCGGCACAACGTTCGGCCGCTTCGCGTAGAGCGGTTGGTACAGGTCCATTGTGAACGAAATCGGCCGGCCGCTCACCAGCGACAGCGAGACGTTATTCCAGTCGCTCTCCGTCTGGTTTTCGACGATGGCCCAGCCCTGGATGCGCGCGACATTCGACTTGGGCTCGAGCATGAGGCGATAGCTCGTCTTCCAGACAGGCGTCTCGACGACGTAGCCGATGCGCACGTGGCGGTCGCCGGCGCCATTGAACGCGATCGAGACAGGCTTTTTGTCCTGATCGCGCGCCTGAACGAGCGCGGCGAGCGCCTTGGTCAGCTCGTCCTGGAGCTCCGGGTCATCAAGCGAGAGATTCGCAATCGCTTGCAACTCGACCGAGCGAATCGTTGCGCCGCTCAGCAGGTTGAGCACCGGTGTCGCCACCGGTTGGCCCACTCCTGACGGCTTTTGCCTCGTTTCGACGCCCATGACCGTTCCGGCGAGGCGTTCGCCTCCCGTCTGCACCGACACGCGCGCTCCGCGAAGTTGGTTCAGCAGGTCGGCGAGCGTTGGATTTTGCGCGATGTCGACCTGAAAGCTCTTCAGGGTCTTGGCCAGCGGATCTTGCGACGGATAGGTGATCGTTCCGATCCGGCCGCCGTCGCGGTCCTGAAGCATGATCGACTTGAGAATGTCATTGATCTGGCTCGTCTTGAAACGCAGCTCCGTGGAGCTGTTGCCGTGCACCGTGCCGGCGTGCTCGAAGTAGCCGACTCCCGACGAGAACAACATCACCTTGGTGACGGGAACGGACTGGGCGCAAAGGATCCCGGCAGGAAACGCCGCCAACGGGAACAGCACGCGTAAGATTTTTTGCACGACGGGTGCCTCGACGTCAGAGGATACTGATGCAACTCTCTGAATGGAGACGATCGTCATCCCGCGACTTGCACATCATCGAAGGTCACAAACCGGTCGATGTGACGGCGCGCGCAAGCGTTGAGTTGAGTCAATAGGCGGATTGTGCTCTACTCGAGGTATCCGCGGGTGCTAGCTTCACAGGCATGAGTCCCAAAGCACAGCCGACCGCCGTCGAGGGCTTCAACGGTCTTGGCCTTTCGCCGTCGCTGCTCGCCACGCTCGCGTCCCTCGGATACGAGGAGCCGACGCCGATCCAGCGCGAAGCGATACCACCACTTCTCGCCGGCCGCGACTTGCTTGGCCAAGCCGAGACCGGAACGGGAAAAACGGCCGCGTTCGCACTGCCCCTGCTCGAGCGCATTCATCGCGAGCGGACCGTGGACGACGACTCCCGCCGAGCGCGCGCGCTCATCCTCGTTCCGACTCGCGAGCTGGCGATGCAGGTCGCCGAGGCGGTGCACAAGTACGGGCACGCGGCATTCGGCACGTGCGTCGTGCCCGTCTACGGTGGACAGGCGATTCAGCAGCAGCTGCGAGCGTTGAGACGCGGCGTCGATGTTCTCGTCGCCACGCCGGGCCGCGCGCTCGATCACATTCGACGCCGGTCGATCGACCTCTCCGACACGCGCTTTGTGGTGCTCGACGAAGCGGACGAGATGCTCGACATGGGCTTTGCCGAGGATCTCGAGGCGATCCTCGACGCGCTTCCCAAGGAGCGACAGACGGCACTCCTCTCGGCAACGATCGCCCCCCGCGTCGCATCGATCGCCGAGCGACATCTCAACGATCCGGTGCGCGTCAAAATCCATCGGGAGAAGACGGCCACCGGCGAAGTGCCGCGCGTTCGGCAGACGGCGTACGTCGTGTCGCGCGAGCACAAGCTCACGGCGTTGGGCCGCGTGCTGGACATCGAGGATCCCGCGTCGGCGATCATATTCTGTCGCACGCGCGGCGAGGTCGACCAGCTGTCCGAATCGCTTTCGGCGCACGGCTATCGCGCGGCCGCGTTGCACGGTGGACTCACGCAGGAGCAGCGCGATCGCGTCATGCGTCGCTTCCGGGAGGGGACCGTCGAGTTGCTGATCGCGACCGACGTCGCG
This sequence comes from Gemmatimonadaceae bacterium, assembly GCA_025928335.1. Lineage (GTDB taxonomy): Bacteria > Gemmatimonadota > Gemmatimonadetes > Gemmatimonadales > Gemmatimonadaceae > JAQBQB01. Next base: position 18,088 of record JAICJQ010000038.1, on the reverse strand, counting down.
GCGCGCGGTCTGGACATCGAGAACGTTTCGCACGTCGTCAACTACGATGTGCCGATGTCGCCCGACGCGTATGTGCATCGCATCGGGCGGACAGGGCGCGCCGGCCGTGCCGGCGCAGCGATCACCTTCGCCGAGCCGCGTGAGCGGCGCTATTTGCGGAACATCGAACAGCTCACGAAGCAAACGATCAACACGGAGAGCGTTCCGACGATCGTCGACCTGCGCGCCCGCAAGCTCGAAATGACCCGCGCGGCGCTCCAGGAGTTGCTCGTCGCGGGGGACCTGGACGGCTATCGCGTCGTGGCCGAGACGCTCGGCGAAGAATACGACGTGATGGACGTCGCCACGGCGGCAATCAAGCTCGCGCACGAAGCCCGGAGCGGTGCCGGCGCCCGCGACAGCGACGACGTCGAAATCCCTGAGGTCGGCGTGCCGCGCGCGGACGTCAGCGGCGGCCGCATCAAGCCAAAAGGCAAGCGCGAGAGGGGATCGCCGGGCGCCCGTAAAGAGCATCGAGGCGACGTCACCCGACTCTACATCGGTCTTGGTCGGTCCAGCGGTGTTCGACCTGGTGACATCGTTGGCGCGATAGCCAATGAGGCAGGGGTGAGTCCCAAAGGCATCGGCTCGATCGACATCACCGACAAGTTCGCGATCGTCGAAGTACAGGAAGACGAAGCCAAGTCGATCATCGCCGCCTTGCGCGGTACGACACTGAGGGGCAAGAAGGTGACAGTGCGCGAGGACCGCGGGGTCCGGGGTAGCTGAATCGCACGAGAAAGCCCGGAGTGCGGAGGAGAGACCGCCATGCATGGCGAAGATCTCGTCCTGCGTCCTGCGCCCACGCGAAGCGCTGCGCGTGGCAGAACCGGTCCTCCGCCACGCCGACGTTCCCGAACGTTCGGCGGGCGCGATGCTCGGCGTCAGCGCGTGACATGCCCAGTGCCTCCAGAGTATTGAGGCGTCTCTGGTAGAATGTCAACCCGAAGAATTCACCGTCGGGACGAGCCGGCTTCGCCGGACGGGGACGTGCCGCACCGGCACGCGGAAGTCGCGCAGGGCCGGCTGTTTGGACACTACGGCAACCTTTTACGGGGAGATTCCGTACATTGTTATCGTGAAACCCTACCTTCGCGCCCTCCTCACTTGCCTCGGGGGTGCCCTGGTCGCCGCCTCCGCCCCCACCCTCGTTGCGGCCCAGCAGTCGACCGACATCATTCGTGGCCGAGTGACCGGTCCGCCCCCCGACACGCTGCCCCTCGTCGGCGCGCGCATTACCGCGACGTCCTACCAGGGCAACATCTCGAAGACCGCCCAAACCGATAAGAACGGCCGCTACCAGATCATTTTCGTCAACGGCGAAGGCGATTATTGGATTGAAGTCGCCAAAATCGGGTTTAATAAGCGGCGATTCGAGATTCGCAAAGTGGGCGACGAGCAGGTGATGCTCGCCGACGCGCGGCTGGCGTCTGCCGTCGTATCGCTCGACGCGGTCACCATCACCGCCGACAACCGCGCGCTCGTCAATCGGAATTCCAGCAGCCCCGACGTGAGCGGCGGCGATAAGCCACTCAACAACAACTCGGCGCAGGTCGCGCCGGACCAGGCCGGGAATCTCGCGGCGATGGCGGCTGCGGCCGCGCCCGGTATTCAGCGCATTCCCGGCATGGATGGCCAAGCCGACATGTTCTCGGCGTTCGGTCTCTCGGGCGACCAGAATAACACGTCGTTCAATGGGCTCGGATCGGGTGTGAGCTCGCTGCCGCCCGACGCGCAGGTGCGGGTGACGTTCAGCCAATTCCCGGCTGATCCGGCGCGCGGTGGATTTTCGGGCGCGCAGATCAATGTGCAGTCGATCCCTGGCTCGAACTTCTCTTTCCGCGGATTGAGCGGCTACGGTACCGGACCTGATCTCCAGTGGACGGACGCCGGCGCGGATTCATCGGGCCAGAAGTCGACGACGCTGCGCTTCGGTGGCGCTCTCCGCGGACCGATCAAGATGGACGAGTCGTTCTACAACGCGTCGTACTCGGTCCAACGCAACTTCGCCGACATGCTGACGCTGCTGAACACGAGCCCAGGCGGACTCCAGGCGGCAGGCGTCGCCGGCGATTCGGCGGCGCGTTTGCTGGGAATTCTGCGGAGCAAGGGCGTGCCCGTGTCGCTCGCCAACGGGCCGACGCTGCGTGCAACGGATCAGCTGAACTACCAAGCGAACGTCGACTTTACACCCAGCTCGTCGGGCACGGGCAACTCGCTCACGCTCGGCGTGTTCGGCGGGTACGTGCATGTCCAGCCGACCGGCGGCGGAGTGCAAACGCTCACGCGAACCCCGGCACAGACGGGCGAGGCGCACGCGTGGTCGACGTCGGCGTCGCTCCTCCACTCGAACTACTTCTGGTTCGGAGTGCTGTCGCAGACGACGCTCGGCGTCGCGATGTCGCATCAAGCGGTAGCGCCGTTCCTCGACTATCCGACGGGAACCGTCCGTGTCGCGTCCCAACTCCCCGACGGCACGACGTCGATCAAGAATCTCTCATTCGGCGGCGGATCGCCGCCGAGCGAGGTAGCGACGGGCGCAGTGCAGCTCCTGAACCAGCTCCAGTGGTTCAGCTCGAACAACAAGCACGCGATCAAAGTCACCTCGAGCGTTTCCCGAGAGCACAACACGTCGGATGCCAACGCGTCGCTCGGCAGCTTCGCCTTCAATTCGCTCGCTGATCTCGCGGCCGGTGTGCCGGCGGCGTACACCCGCACGCTGTCGTCGATTCACTTCCCGAGCGACCAGGTGACGGCTGCTCTCTCGGTGGGTGATGCGTGGCGTCCGTCGAGCAAGGTGCAGGTGCAATACGGTGTCCGCGCCGACGGCAATCGGTTCCTGGCTCGGCCGAGTCTCAATCCATCGCTGCGCGACACGTTCGGCATCCGGAACGACGTCGCTCCGAATCGGATCAACTTCAGCCCACGCGTCGGCGTGCAGTGGACGTACGGCACGGCGCCGCAGGTCGCGTACACACCTGGCGCGGCACGTCCGCCGCTGGCGGTGATTCACGCCGTCGCTGGAATCTTCCAGAACGTCGGTTCGGCGAATCTCATGGACAACGCCGTGGCGCAAACCGGCCTGCCCGCGTCGACACGCACGATCACCTGTGTCGGGCCGACGGCACCGATTCCAGATTGGTCATCGTACTCGAACAATCCATCGACGGTGCCCGGCGCGTGCACCGACGGCAGCACGGGCAGCATTTTCTCGAACGTCGCGCCGAGCGTGTACGCGTTCGACCGCGACTTCCAGCAACCGCGTTCCTTCCGTACGGCGACGGACTGGTCGAGCCCCGTGCTCGATAACCGCTTCGTGCTCGGGCTCCAAGGCGTGTACTCGTGGAACATGAATCAGCCCGGGTTCGTGGACATCAACCTCGACCCGGGTCGCGGCTTCCCGTTGACGAACGAGGGCGGGCGTCCGGTCTTCGTCCAGCCGTCGGCGATCGTGCCGACAACGGGGACGATCGCCGTGACGGACTCACGCCTGTCGACCGCGTTCCGCAACGTCGCGATCAACAAGTCCGACCTGCACTCGGCGACGTCGCAGTTCGTGGTGAAGGTCGTGCCGGTGACGACGAACAAGTACCGCCATTGGGATTTCACGTACTCGCTGCTCAATGTCCGCGATCAGTTCTACGGGTTCAGCGGAGCGGGGAACACCGCAGGGAATCCGTTCGATCGGCAGTGGGGCCCGCACATGGCGGAAGGCAAACACCAATTCACGGTGAACTGGAACAGTGTTCCGATCGCCGATCTCGTCTACGTCACCATCGGCACGACGGTGCGCTCGGGCACGCCGTTTACCCCGATGATCGCCGGCGATATCAACGGCGACGGCTACCTGAACGACCGCGCGTTCGTGTTCAATCCGTCATCGAGCGCCGATACAAGTTTGGCCAGCTCGATGCGGTCGTTGCTCGCCAACGGCGCGCCGGCGGCACGAGAGTGTCTGGCGAAGCAGTTGGGCCAGCTCGCGGGACGCGCGACCTGTCAGGCGCCGTGGGTGACGACGGCGAATCTTCGGCTGAATCTGAATCCGCAAAAACTGCGGCTCCCCAAGCGTGCGACGATCTCGATCAATTTCACGAATCCGCTGGCGATCGCCGACCTCATCGCGCATGGCGACAACAACACCCATGGCTGGGGACAGGATATCCCGCCCGATCAGAATTTGCTCTTCGTGCGCGGCTTCGATCCGGCGACGCGCCAGTTCAAGTATTCGGTGAACGACCGCTTTGGCTCGACGCGGCCGCAGCAATCGGCGTCGCGTTCGGCGGCGTTCGTCAGCATCAACGTCAATTACGACATTGGCTTCACGCGCGAGCGGCAGATGTTGACGCAGCGCCTCGATGCCGGGCGCGGACGTCCGGGTGCGAAAGCCGGCGCCCAGGCACTCAAGGCATTCGGTACGTCGTCGATCCCGAACCCGATGTCGATGATCATGCAGCAATCGGATTCGCTCAAGCTGACTCGGCAGCAAGCGGACAGCCTGGCGACGCTCAGCACGAAATTCTCGCGCTACGCGGATTCCGTATGGACGCCGGCGGCGAAGGCACTCGAGGCGGAGCCCGAGGCGTACAGCCACACCGATGCATATCGGAGGTACGTCGAGGCACGGGAACAGACGATGGATTACCTGATCTCGATCGCGCCCGCCGTGCGCGATCTGTTGACGCCGGCACAAAAGCGAAAGCTCCCGTCGATCATTCTCAACTATCTCGACGATCGCGTCCTGAAGTTCCTTCGTTCGTCGAGCGCCGGTGACGGCGGTAACTTCTTCATTCGATGACGTGAACTCATTCTGAGTCCTTGGTTGTCATCCTGAGCGAAGCGAAGGACCTACTCTCCCTTTCCTGATGGATATTTCAGTGCGACATATTTTCGCTGCAGCAATTGCGGTTGCCGCCACCACTGCCACCGCTCAGACGCCAGTCCCGATTCACCACATCGGGCCCATTCAGGCCACCAGCACCGAAAATGTTGGGCAGGCCGTCACCATTCGTGCGACATCGGACGGGCACGTCATCGTCGGCGCCGGCGCGCGACAGCGCGTTTACGCCTTCGACTCGACGCTCAAGAACTTTACGCTCGTCGCCGACTCCGGCGCAGGAACCGGCATCATCCCGGTTCGGACGACGGGGGTCATTCCTTATCTGGCTGACTCGACGCTGCTCCCGGATTTCGGCGCGAACGCCCTCCTCGTGCTCGATCCGACGGGCAAGCAAGTTCGCTCGATGGCGCCGCCGCGCGCCCAGGACCTCATGTTCCTCGGTATTCCAGCGGCGTTCGGCCACCCGGGGTTCGACGCCAAGGGACGCCTCGTCTATCGAACGCAGATTCCGCCGAACATCCGCCCCGCCCCGACGCCCTCCGGCGATCAGAAAGTCGCAATGACGCCGGTGAATCCTGATTCGGCGCCGATCCTGCGCGGCGACTTCGACACGCGTAAAGTCGACACCATCGCCTGGCTCAAGACGCCGACCCAGGGTCGCATGGGCATGGAGATGAAGGAGAATCCGGCGGGCGGCCCGCCGTCGATCACGATGCACATGATGGTGAACCCGTTCCCGATGGCCGATGAATGGTCGCTGCTCAGCGACGGAACGATCGCCATCGTCCGCGCGCACGACTACCACATCGATTGGATCGACCCGGATGGAACGCGCCGCTCGAGCGCGAAAATGCCGATCGACTGGCGCCGGTACACCGACGACGAGCGTCATGCGCGGGTGGACTCGGTAAAGCGGTTGATGGACGAGCAGCTCAAACGCCAAATGGGGCAATTGCCGCCGGGAAGTCCGCAAATCAAGATCGACGTGAGCGTCGTGCCCGACAGCGAGTTTCCGCAGTTCTGGCCACCGATCCAGCAGGGCGCGGTACTGTCCGACCTCAACGCGCGGCTTTGGATTTTGCCGGCGACGTCGACCAATGCCGGCAATGGGCTGACGTACGATGTCGTCAACCGCAACGGGGAAGTGGTTGAACGCGTTCAGCTGCCCAAGGACCGCGTGCTCGTTGGATTCGGCCCACATAACGTCATCTACATGACGCGAGCCGAGGGGAAGTCGACCTACCTCGAGCGAGCCTTGCTCAACGGATCGCCTTGATCTGAATCGCGGCCAACGGGAGAACTGCCATTTCTCGATGGTCGTTCTCCCGTTGGCGCTTTGAGGGCAGTGTGTTGCCGCCACCGGTCGCGGCGTATATTGATGTTCTCATGAGACACATCAGATCCGTCGTCATCGCGTTCTGCGCCGGGATGCCGACCATTCAGGCATCCGCTCAGGATCCGCGTCGTCTCGTCACGCCGGACTCGATCCCCGTCGAACTCGCGACAGCGCTCATCGCGGCCGGCGGTATCGGGGGCGAGCCGATCATCATTGTCGGGTCGTTCCCCGAATGGGTCACGAATCGAGTTGTGATCCCGAAGGCCGGCCGCGTGCTCGGCGCGGCGAGCGCGGGGAGCACGCTCGTCGGTGTATACTCCGTGAATGCGCCCATTGATGCCGCGGTCGCCGAGCTGAAGACGACGTCGCTCGGTCGCGGCTGGACGGCGCCGCCCCCGCCCGCCGTCTATGGTGGTGGAGGTTTTCGCCCGGCAACCATGGCGCCGCAGTCGCAGCAGGCCGGCCCAACGAACCGCGCTACCATCTGCCGCGACGACGCGACGCTGTTCATCTCCGGCGCGCCGGCTCGCGGTGGCGGTACCAATGTGACACTGCGATTCATCTCACGCGCCGGTCCGATGTCCTACGACACCTGCCATCCGCCGCCGCGTCCGGAAGTGCCCAGCAATCGGAATTCCATGCCGACGCTGTATGATCCGCCCGTTACCGGCGGAGTCGCCGCACCGAATGCGTGCTACCCGAATTACAACAACAGTTCCGGGACGAGCACCTACATTCGCACGACACTATCGCCCGAGCTCGTGCTCGACCACTACGCTCGCCAGTTGCAGGATTCGGGGTGGGCGACGAACGGCGTCGCCATTCCGCCGGCGAGTCGGACGTTCACGCGACGCGATTCCACCGGAGCGCCAATTGAAATGACTCTCACGGTCGCCGGCTCGCCGAGAGACCCAAACTGCCGAGACGTGTCGATGCAGGTGCGAGGTCCCGCAAAGCCGTGAGGGCCGGCCGCTTCGGCGTTGCGGCGGTGTTCTTCCTCACGAGCTGCTCGACGTCGCCAAAACCAAGCGCGACGCCGCCTGCCTCTGTCGACACTGCCCGTTCGGCACGACCGACGGACGTGGTGGTTCGAGTGAGATCCAGCGAGTCATTCACCCCGCAGCGCGGTGACGCCGCGATCCAGGCGTTCGTTCCCGAGATCGCGCCGGTGGACTCGGGAGGCGAATGTTACACCGGGCGGATCCCAGGCTCCGGCGTCACGACGGTCAGCGCGTCGTTTCCAACGCGAAAAGTCCAACGCACCACGATCACCCTGACGTTCGACTCGGTCGGACACTTGGCTCGCTACTCCGAGCTCCGCGGTGTTCCGCGACCGCAATCGCCAGTCGGCCTGACCGATGCGCAGCGCCAGGAGGCCGTGCGAGTGGCGATCGACACCACTCGCTCGACGAGCCTGAGCTTCGATTACGCCATCGACCAGGCAATCGTGATGAACCGCGGCGGTGGCAAACCGACCAACGCGATCATGGGCACGATTCGCTCATTCGAGCGCCTCGATAAGCTCGGCCCACCGATCGCCCGGATCGAACGCGCGCGAAAGCTCTGCGGAGTCTAGTGGCCGCTCAGGGCGTCACCGGGCTGCCGATCGGCTTCCCGTCTATGCCGAGGAGAACGATCGGCGCGATGCCGGTCTTGCGCAGCGATTCCTCGACGACGGCACGATCGCCCACGATCACGATGTTGAGGTGATTGAGGTCGATGTACTGCTTAGCCACGCGAGCGAGGTCCTCTTTCGTTACCGCGTTGATCTTCGCGGCGTAGGTCTGATAGTAGTCCGGCGGCAGGTTCTGCAGATACAGGGTGGAGACCGAGTTGTTCGTTGCGGACACGGATTGGAAGAAGCTCGGAAGGCTCTGCGCGAGATGCGCTTTGCCCTGCGCGATCTCATCGTCGGTGAAGGGCTTCTCCCCCTCGACGCCGCGCAACTCTTTCATGTACTCGATGAGTGCACTGTCCGTCTTCGCGGTCGTCATGCCGCCGCCACCCGAAAAGGCACCGGGCCCCTTGCCGTACGCGAAACGGGAGCTGACGCCGTAGCTGTAGCCTTTCTCCTCGCGGATGTTGTGGTTGAGTCGCGACTGGAAAATTCCGCCGAGGATCGTGTTCATGACCTGCAGCGCGAAGTAGTCGGGCGTATCGCGCGGCGGGCCGGCGAGTCCGATCGCGAACACCGATTGCGCGGCCTTGGGCTTATCGATGAGGTAGATCGTCGTCGCGCGAGGCGCCGGTACGGCCGGATAGGTGAACGCCGGCTTTGAGCCACCCTTCGGCCAAGCCGCGAACGCCTTCTCGATCGTTGTTTTCACGACGTTCGGATCGACGTCGCCCGCGACGCTGATGATCGCGCGGCCGGGTTGGAAGTACGTGCGATGGAATTCGACGACGTCGTCACGGGTGATTCCCTTCACGCTCTCCTCGGTCACGACGCGGCCATACGGATGAGCGTCGCCGAAGGTCACGCGATTGAACACGTTGTTCGCGACGAACGCCGGCTGATCCTTGGCTTGCGTGAGATTGACGATCTCCTGGCCGCGAAGCCGCTCGAGCGACGCGGCGGGGAAGGACGGATGAAGCAAAATGTCGGCGGTGACGTCGAGCACCCGCGCGAGCTTGGCGGTCGTCGTCAGGAACCCGATCGAGCCGCTCTCCGATCCGATGCCGATCCCGATGCCGCTCACACCGAGCTCCTCCAGCGCTTCGGAGATCTCGTCACCGCTCCGGGTCGTCGTTCCTTCGCGCATCATCGAAGCGGTCATGCTCGCCAGGCCGGTTTTGTTCGCCGGCTCGAACTGGCTCGCGCCGCCGACAAACACGATCGAGAACGACACGAGCGGCAGATCGTGCTTCGGGGTGACAACGAGCTCGGCGCCGTTCGACAACGTCGTGTGGGTCCACGTCGGAACGCGAACGGTTCGCGGCGCCAATGGCTGTGGCTCGGCGGTTCGGTCGAGCTTTTGCGACGCGGCGGGGAGGGCGGTGCCGAGCAAGAGCGCGGCCGGAAGGATCGCGCCGCGTGAGAAGGACGTACGCATCAGCGACCCTCCTTATGGCTCGGTAACGTCGTCGTCGCGCCCACCTTGGTGCTGGCTTCAGGTTTGGACGCCTGATCGGTCTTCCCCATCGGCACGATGCTGAGCACGACGCGCCCGCTCGTGAGGTACTTGTTCGCGACGCGCTTCACGTCCGCGACGGTGACCGTCGCGGTTTTCTGGAGGCGTTTGCGGAAGTAGTCGGGATCGTTGAAGAACACGCTGCCATTCGCCAGCGCTTCCGCTCGACCAAGGCCCGACTCGAGTTGCGCAATGCTGCCCACCTCGAGGTTGGCTTTCACCTTCTCGAGCTCGGCGGCGGTGGGACCGTCGCGCTTGATGCGCGCGAACACGGAATCGGTGGCCGCCTCGAGCTCGGTGAGCGAGTGGCCCGGGCGCGGAACGAGTTGCACGTTGAACGTGCCGGCCGATTCGTTCGAGCCGGCGAAAACCGCTGCCTGCGCCGCGGCCTGTTGATCGTAGACGAGTGCCTTGGTCAGGCGACGCGTTCGCGTTCCCGAGAGGATGCCGCCCAGAAGGCTGAGCGGAATGGCATCGTCGTTCGTGACGCCGACCGTCGGCCACACCATGTACAGACGCGGAAGCTGGACACGATCCTCGTACACCAACCGCTTCTCGGCGGGGAGCTTCACCATCGGAACGGTGGGACGTGTGATCGGCTTGCCGCGCGGAATGTCGGCGAAGTACTTCGCGATCCATGCCCTCGCCTGCGTGGGATCGAAGTCGCCGACGACGGTGAGCGTCGCATTGTTCGGCGCGTAGTAGAGACGGAAAAAGTTCTTCACGTCCTCGGCCGACGCCGCGCTGAGATCGGTCATGCTTCCAACGACCGGCCACGAGTACGGATTGGCGGCCGGATAGAGCGCGGCGTTGATGATCTCGCCCGAGCGGCCGTATGGCTGGTTGTCGACGCCCTGGCGCCGTTCATTCTTCACGATGTCGCGCTGCGCGTTGAGCTTGTTGATGTCGAGCGCGTCGAGCAGCCAACCCATCTTGTCAGACTCGATCCAGAATTGCGCCTCGAGGTAGTTCGACGGCACGGTCTCGTAGTAGTTCGTGCGATCGTTCGTCGTCGATCCATTGTTCGGAGGCCCGCCCACGCCCTCGGTCAATCGATCCTGCACGCCATAGGGCACATGGCCTGATCCGGTGAACATCACGTGCTCGAAGAGGTGCGCGAAACCGGTTTTGCCGGGGAGCTCGTTCTTCGAACCGACGTGATACCAGACGTCGACGGTCACCATCGGGGTCGAGTGATCTTCCGAGAGAATCACGGTGAGGCCGTTCGACGGAAGCGTGTAGCGCTCGAACGGAATCTTCGGCGCCGTCGCTTGCGCGCTCAAGCCGGAGAACGCGACCAGCGTCGCACCGGCGAGCCCGCGGAGACTGCATGTGCGCATGCGAAAAATGGGTTGGGCGTGGGTGGCACGACCGCGTGTGACTATCAGGATTCTGTTATTGCGCACCGGACCGCGCAAGCAACTTCGCTCACGCCGCCGAGGTGCGTCACCGGCTCATCACACGTCGTGGCCGCCTGGCCCCGCCGGAGCACTCGCCGGGAGAGCGACTTGCTCGGCGAGCGCCTGCATCTGTCTTTGGCGGAGACGCGCCCAACGCGGCAGGCGCATAGCGCCATTGGCGATCATGCCGGCGCCAATCAGCAAGAAAAAAGCAATGCCGGGAATCGCCTTGAGCAGATGCCCCCCCGGCGCCGCGGAAAGCGCCACGATCGCGCTCATGCCGAGGGCGAACATCCCAGTTCTGATCGAACCCATCGCCGCGCCGTGGAGGGTGCGAAAGCGCAAGCGATGACCCGACTCCGTCGGCTCGAGCAGTACCTGGAGGTTGCCGTTCGTCCACTGTCGGAACGAACCTTCCGATCGCATTGTCCCGCGCGCCCCAAACACTTCGCGGAACTGCACGACAAGTCGCTCCCACTCGTCGTCGCTGAGTCGTCGATTGAGGTTCACTGTGCGCGCGACGCCGATCGGAAGGCCGAACATTGTGCGCGACTCCGCGCCGCCGCGGACGTCGAGCGCCAACGCCGCGCGCGCGATAGCCTCGGGCGCCAGCCCCACCTCCCGGCCGATCGATTGGAGCTCGGCCAGGGTCAGGCCTTCGTCGCGCGGTACATCACTCGCGGTCCGTTGAGGGCCGTCGGCCGCCGCGCGGAAGATCGCGGCCATTTCCTTGTCGTCGTATCGGCGACCGTTGGTGTCGCTCATGTGATCGAGTGTGGATCCACACGCAATCTACTGCGAGTGCTCGAGATGCAATGCCGTGATACCATGGGGGTCAGACCCCATTCGAATGGATACCATGGGGGTCAGACCCCATTCGAATGGAGTCGCATCCAAACGGAGTCTGACCCCGTTTGAGGGAATTTGTTAGGTCAGCAGCCGGTCAATCGCGCAGGGCGAGAAGGGGATCGACGCGGGTCGCTCGGCGCGCGGGGCCGTATGAGGCCAGAACAGCGACCGCGAGCAGGAGTCCGGCGATCGTCAGGTACGTGGGCAGATCGAGTGGCTGGACGCCGAAGAGGAGTCCGCTGATCGCACGCGACGTCAGCATCGACAACAACAGCCCGATCGCAAGGCCGGCGAAAGAAACGAACAGGCCTTGCCGGAGCACGCTCCACCGAATCGACGACGGCTGACCGCCCAATGCCATCCGAATACCGATTTCGCGCGTACGTTGCGAGACGACGTATGCCATGACCCCGTACAGGCCGACACTGGCCAGGAAGAGCGCGGTCAACGCGAAGATGCCGAGCAGTGTCGCGTTGAACCGTTGGCGTGCGGTCGCGCTCGATACGAGATCGCTCAGCGGACGCACGCGCGCGATCGGGAGGTCGGGATCGAGCGCGCGAATCGCCGAGCGGAGCGGTTGGACGAGCGCGCTCGCCGGACCGTTGCCACGAGCCACGATGGAGAGCGTCGTCTGCGCATTCTGCGCGTACGGGAGGTACAACTGCGGTTCGCCTTCGCTCTGCGGGCCGGCGCGATAGACGTGGCCCACGACGCCAACGACCCGCCACCAGGATGCGGGGCCGCCGCTATTGATCTCCTTCCCGATCGGGTTTTGCCCAGGCCAGTGGCGCTTCGCCAACAGCTCGTCGACGATCACGACGCGTGGCGCGTCGCGCGTGTCCGTCGGCTCGAAGTCACGACCCGACCGAAGAGGAATACCGAGCGTTTGGAAGAATCCGGGGAGCGAGACGGCGTATTCGGCGTGCGGAATGGGATCGTTCGGGCCCGACGGCTCACCGTTCACCTGGTACGATCCACTCCAACCGTCGCCGCTCATCGGGAGCGGATCGCCGCCGCTCACATGCAACACGCCGGGCGCCGTGCTCGACTTCGCCAACAACTGCTGATAAAAGTTCACGAGCTTGTAGGCGCTGTCGTACTTCGGTCGGCCGAGCGTGAGTTGCATCGACAGCACGTTGTCGGCGGAAAATCCGGGCCGAACCCGCTGCAGAGCAATGAAGGTGCGTCCAAGCAGGCCCGCGCCGACGAGGACGACGAGCGCCATCGCGACCTGGGCGGCCACGAGCACGAGCCGCAGCCGCTCGCCGCCGCGAGCGCGACCGGCGATACCGACGGCTTTCACGTTGAGCCCTTCACGCGCGCCGTCGGACGACTGCTGCAACGCCGGAACAACGCCGACGACCAGGCCCGTAACGACCGAGAGTGCGAGCGAGAAAAGCAGCACCGTCCCATCGATGCTCGTGCCGGCGATGCGCGGAAGCTCGTCCGCGCCAAGACGCACCAGTATGCGGACCCCGAGCCAGGCAAGCAGAAGTCCGAGCAAGCCGCCCACCACGGCGAGGACGACGCTCTCCGTCATCAGCTGCCGAATGAGACGCATGCGGCCGGCGCCGAGCGCGAGGCGAATCGCCAGCTCCTTCTGTCGCGTCGCGCCTCGAGCCAGCATCAGATTGGCGACATTCACGCAGGCGATGAGCAGCACGAAACCCACCGCGACGGCGATCACCACCAGGCTGCGGCGCACGGAGCCGAACATCTGGTCGCGGAGCGGAACGGAGGCGAGCGACCAATCCTTCGCGTTCTCGCTGGCGTAGCGCTGCGGATAGTCGACGCGCCACTGCGCGGCGGCGGCATCGAGGTCGGCCTTCGCGCGCGCGTCGCTGACCCCGGAGGCGCGCCGGGCGACGACGCCGATGATCTGGTTGCCCCGCGCGTCCCCGCGAAGATTGTCCCACGTCGTCGGAATCCAAAGGTCGGCGCGTTCGCGCAGGAAATCGAGTGGCGCGTCCGGGAAGCGGACGTCCTCCGGCATCACGCCGACGACGGTGCGCACGAACCCGGCGAGATTCACGGTCTTCCCAATCACCGACGGGTCGCCGCCGAATCGCCGCATCCAGAGTGCGTGGCTGAGCACAATGACGCGCGTGGCACTCGGCGCGCCGTCGTCGCCTCCGAAGCTCCTACCCAGCGCCGGCTTCGCGCCAAGCAAGTCGAAGATGTTCGGCGAGACGACGTAGGCGTTCACACGTTCGGGATCACCGCCGTCTCCGAGGAGCGCCGATGGCTGGAGACGTACGGCGGCAATGGCATCGTGCGCGCGAAGTTGCGTCTTGAGATCGAAGTACTCGGGGACCGCGACCGCCGTGTACGATGCTGTTGTCCGCGAGTAGCTGTTCCAGATCATCTCCACCCGGGCGGCGTGTCGATAGGGTAGCGAATGGAGGAGGACGGCATTCAGCACGCTGAAGATCGCGGTGTTCGCGCCGACGGCGAGCGCAATGGTCGCCACGGCCACCGTGGTGAAGAGGGGAGCGCGTCGCAGCGTTCGCAGTGCGAACGCCGCGTCCATTCGCAGCTCCTGGCCCAGCTCGGCGCGGCTCATCCTTGCCTCCATGTCGTCGCGGATATCCTTGCACTCGGCGCGCACGCGCTCGACGTCGCCAAATCGCATGCGCGCCGCGGTCCGCGCCTCGGCCTCAGACATCCCTTCGGCGATGTAACGGCGGGTCTGCAGCTCGATGTGCGCGCGAAGCTCGTCGGCGATCTCGCGTTCGATCGAGACAGGAAAGAACGCCCGTCGCAGGCGCCGCTGCAGCGGGAGGCGGTCCGGGATCACGGTTGGCCGACGATCTTCGCGACCGCCGCGGTGAAATGGCTCCACTGCGCCGACTCGGCACGGAGCTGCGCGCGACCGGCCGTCGTCAATGAGTATACTTTGATGCGCTGGCCGATCTCGGATTTGCCCCACGCCGCATCGATCCAGCCGCGGCGCTCCATGCGGTAGAGCGCGGGGTACAGCGATCCTTCTTCGATGCGGAGGGCGTCGTCGGTCGCGTCCTCGATCCAGCGCGCGATCGCGTATCCGTGACGCGGCCCGCGGGCGAGCGTCTTGAGGACCAAGAGGTCGAGTGTGCCTTGGAGTAACGGGCTTCGTGGCGCGGGGTTCGGCATGGCTACCTAGGATGTCTAGGTTGCTGTACCTAGAATGTCAAGGTAGCTCGAGCCGTCGAGAGCACGAGTGACCGGTCGGCGGGCTCGCTCAGTTAGGCGTGCATGACGAATAGAAACCGGCTGACCCTGATCGGTAGCCTGTTGTTGGCCACCGCGTGCTCCCACGATACAACGCAGCCGTCCGAGAAACCGGGTCCGAGCGACGTCACCGGCTCGTGGACGGAGAACCTTGGCGTCACGATCCCGGGCGTGCAGTTCCTGCTGGCACTGCGCGACTCCGCATCGATCGTCACTGGGACCGGAACGTGGGAGAACGAGGCCGGTCCGAGCGGCTTTCTCGTCCCAACAGGAACGGCGATCGCGGATTCGATCCATCTGCGGATCATCTACGTGCCGAGCCCGACGTTCGTCGGCGTCAAACCGGACACTGCGCAGCTGGACGCCGTGCTGACGACGCGCGACCGCATCGACGGAACTCTGCACCGGGGGTCGTTTCCTCCGTCGTCGATTCAACTCGTGCGCGTCAAAGCCGGCGATCCGGCCGGCAGTTAGTCGCCGCGTAAGGCGATCATGGGGTCGGAGGCCGCCGCTCGTCTCGCCGGCCGGTAGCACGAGCCCACCGCGACCGCCAACAGCACGATCGCAAGCCCTATGAATACGACCGGATCGGTTGGACTGACCTCGTAGAGCAGCGAGCCGAGCCAACGCGTGGCGATAAGCGCGCCGGCCACGCCGGCCGCCACGCCGGCGACACCGAGCACCAGCCCTTCGCGCAGCACGAGCCGCACGACGCGCGACGGCTCGGCGCCGACCGCGATGCGGATGCCGAATTCGCGCGTGCGGTTCGTGACGTAGAGGATCATCACGCCATAGATCCCCACCGCGGCGAGGAGCAGTGCGAGCAAGGCGAATCCGGTAAGCAGCAACTCCGTCATTCGTCTGTTCGAGAGCGCTTGCGACACGGCATCGGACAACACGCGGACGTTCGCGATCGGCGCGCCCGGCTCGAGCTCGGCGACGGCTCGTCGAACCTCGGACAGTACCGAGGCGATGTCGCCGTTCGTCGTCATCGCCAGAGCTGGACGTTCGCTTGGCTCTTCGGCGAATGGCGTGTACGCGTGGGGGAGGCCTTCTTCAGCGGCATCCTGGTCGCGCACCGAGCCGACGACGCCAATGATCGTGCGCCACGTCGTGTCGCCGGTGAATCGCATGCGGTGACCGATAGCGTCCGGTCCCGACCAGAAACGTTTCGCGAACGCGTCATCGACGATGACGACGGGAAGACCGCCGGCGCGGTCACTCGGTGCGATGTCGCGTCCATACCGCATCGGAATCTGCAGGACGCCGAAGTAGCCGGGCGACACCGCCAGCTGCACGACTTGTGTTTCGGCGCCGGCGGTCGACGGCGGCTCGCGGCCTTCGACGAGGAACCCGTCGGTGTTCACACCGCTGTATGGCACGTTCGTCGCCGCGGCCGCGGCTCGAACGCCGGGCATCCGGCGCACTCGATCGAGGATCGCCTGAACCGCGGGCGCTGCTGCCTGCCGGTCCATGTACTTCTTCATCGGCAGCGGCACTGACATCGACAGCACACCGCGGGGCTCAAAGCCGAGGTCCGTCGTCATCAATCGTCGAAAGCTCTTCACAAGCAGCCCCGCTGAAACCAACAGCACGAGCGACAGCGCGATTTGTGTCACGATCATCGCGTTGTTGAGCCGTCGCGTGGCACTTCGCGCACTCGCTTTCTGGGTACCGGTGAGATCGTCGGCCAAGCGTCGCCGCCGCGCCATGCGGAGCGCCGGCGCGAGGCCGAAGAGAACGCCACTGCCGACCGAGACGACGAGCGCAAAGGTCAAGACGCGCCAGTCCACGCCAACTTCGCGAATGCGCGGCAGCGCATTGTCGCTCCACGAGGTGAACCAGCGCACGGCGACCGCCGCGAATGCGATGCCAACGCCGCCGCCGATCGCCGCGACGACAAGGCTCTCGGTGATGAGCTGCCGAGCGACGCGCCGCGCCGATGCGCCGAGTGCCGTTCGGAGGGCGATCTCGGGCGTGCGCGCCGCGGCCCGGCTGGAGACGAGCGTCGCGATATTGGCGATGCCGATGAGGAGAAGGAGCAGCACCGCGGCCTGAAGCACGAGCAGCGGCCGCGTCACGTTACCGGTCAGCGCTGCTTGCAGTGGCGTGACGATCGCATGCATGCGCGTCGACTCGGGCGGGATGGGTCTAGCCCACAGCTCGTCCGGGTTGTCGCGCGCCCATTGCCACATCGTCGCCGTTGCCTGTCGTTCGGCGTGCGCGACGGTGGCGCCCGGCGCGAGCCTGCCGATCCCGACGAGATACCAGCCGAAGCGCCTCGCAGGATCGGCGAAGAACGGGAGGTACATAGGAACGTCGGGACTGGGGAACGAGAAGTCCTTTGGCATCACGCCGACGACGCGTGTCGGCGTCCCGTCGAGATCGAGCATCTTTCCAATGATCGACGCGCTGCCGCCGAAGTGAGATTGCCAGAATCCGTAACCGAGGATAGCGACGGGCGCGCTGCCCTTCGTCACCTCGGCGTCGGTCACCGTGCGGCCAATCGCCGCCGGCACTCCGAGCGTCGCGAAAAAGTCTCCGCTGACGATCACGGGCGAGAGTCGCTCCGGCGCCCCGTCGCCGGTCAGCGTAACTCCCTGTGGCGAATACGCCGCGAAGTGCGAGAAATCTCGTATTCCACTCTTGTAGAGTACGACGTTCTGCTGGGAGAGCACCCAGCGGTCAAGCCCTTTCTCGGGGAATGACTGGTACATGCGGGTGAGCTGCTCCGGGTGCGGATAGGGCAGCGGTCGCACCAGGATGCCGTTCACGAGGCTGAAGATCGCGGTCGTCGCGGCGATGCCGAGGGCGAGCGTGAGCGAGGCGATGACCGCGAAGGTGGGAGCGCGCCGGAGCGTGCGGAGGGCGAAACGTACGTCGGCACCGACCGACTCGAGCCAATCCATCATCGTCAATTCCCTCGCGTACTGCTGGTCGATCGTGAGGCACTCGGCGCGGATGCGCTCCTGGTCGCCGAAGCGTGCGATCGCGTCGACGCGCGCTTCATCGGGAGCGAGGCCGAGCGCTGTCAGGCGCTCTTCGCGCATTCTTATATGAAAGGCGAGCTCGTCGTCGAGCTGGTGCTCGAGGTCGTGTGTGAGCGCGCGCCGGCCGATCAGCGGAAGTCGGAACAGGGGACGCCAGCGCTTTGGTGAGCTCATGACGCGTCCGACGAAGTACGGCGGAGGACAGCCGCAATGGCGTCGGCGTTGCGCTGCCAGACGCGTGACTCGGCGCGGAGGCGCGCTCGGCCGGCGGGCGTCATCGAGTAGAACTTGGCTTT
>JAICJQ010000226.1 GCA_025928335.1 Gemmatimonadaceae bacterium | reverse complement strand
TTGTTCCCCTCCCCTTCCCTTCACCTTCTTCCCTTCTCGTCCTTTTTTTTTTTGGGCCCTCCCCTGCCCTTATCCTTTCCTCGGGCGGCGTGGGGCCCCGGGCCCCCCCCCCCCGCTTCTTGTTTGGCTACGCTTTTCTAGGGATTCACGTCGCCGCGCGGCACGTAGGCCATGGGGTCCTCAGGGCACGACATCACGGGCCCCGATTCCCGGGCTGCGGCTCGGGCCGGTCGGTGCGCCGGCACAGGCGGCAAGGAGGCCGACGCCGACGACGCGGCGAGATAGAAGGTGTACTTCATAGTGAGGCTGGGCTGGAAGGTTGAACATTGAGGGTCGGCACTTCAACAATTTCATACGTCCCAGACGCGATCCCGATCCTCGCCTCGTCGAGCGCGTCGATGATGTCGCGGCTCATGCGGTCCTTGATCGATCGTGCCTCGCGCGCATGTGTCAGGAATCGGACTGTGAGCTCTACCCAGTTGTCCGTCAGCCGCATGTAGACGGCCGGTTCTATGCTCGGCGCCATCGGGATGCGGTAGACGCTGCACAGCGACTCGAGGTGCGGCGTCGCCTCGGCGACGATCTCCTTCGTTTCGCGCCGGGCAATGTCGAGGAGAATACGTTCCACACGGTCCCGCGGATCGCCGTAGCGAACGGGGATCACGATCTCCTCCCACAGGCAGGGAAACTCGCGCGTGTAGTTGTAGACCGGGGAGTCGAACACCTTGTCGTTCGTGATGCGCACGATTCGCATCCAGCCAATCGCCGCGACGTCGCCACGAACGCCGCCGATCGTGATGCGATCGCCGAGCCGGAAAATGCGCCCAGCCTTGATGATCGGCCACGCTCGACAGATTCGACGAGCCGCCTCTGGAACATTCGCGCCAACCGCGCGACGCGCGTTGTCGGCTAGGTGGCTCCTCTCCGCTGCCGTCGTCCCCACACGAAGCCGATTGCGACCAGCCCCGCGCCAACGAGCCACACCGTCGCCGGCTCCGGTGCGGTCGAGGCTACGCTTGGACCGCCATGATGATCGGGTCCCGGCAGAGGGATTGGAATCGGTACGGGGAAGACGCCATTGGTGCACTTCAGTGTATCCGTCTTCATTAACGTGTCGAGCGCGGCGAGCGGTGTTGCGGCTGCCATCGGCACGTAAACCGTATCGACGCGGACGACGGTCACGGTGTCGACGCGCCGTAAAACCACGGTGTCGATCGGAAGAACTCTCGTCTTTTGGATGGGGATCCGCTGGTCAGACATGGCGCGGGCGCCCTTCGGATTGCGACTACGGGGCGCCTTCCCCTGGAGCGTCGGCGTCTGCGCACCCAGGCTCGTCGCCAAGGCAAGAGCCAACAACGCGCAGCGCTTCATGGAATCTCCTTGGGGTTCGCAACGGCTCGGCGCACCGGCCCCATCCAGTTCAAGGCAGAGGTCGCCGCACGTAGCATAGCAACGCAAAAATCCTTTGCCAAGCGGCAAAATTGTCCCTTCTGAGCGAGATCTGACTCCGTATCGCGGAAGCGATCTGCCGGCGAACAGCATAGTTAAGCCATTGTCAATATTCAGCATATGCCGATTTTCGATGGATCCGAACCGGGGGAGACGAAAAAGGCGAGCGGAAATCCGCTCGCCTCGTCCGAACGCCTTGAAATCGGTCTACAATACCGACATCACCTGCATTTCGAACACGAGAACCGCGTTCGGCGGAATGTCGCTGCCCGCGCCTCGGGAACCGTAGGCCAGGTTTGGCGGAGTAACCAACCGCCGCCGTCCGCCGACACGCATCCCCAGAATTCCGTCTTCCCACGCACGAATAACCTTGAACTGCCCGAGCGTGACCGTGACCTCGCCCGAGTCGAACTGCTTTCCGTTCGCGAGCCAGCCGGCATATCGAACCACCACGCTCCGTCCTCGGACGGCGACCGCACCCGTGCCCATCTCGAGATCCTGCACATACAGCCCGGAGGCGCGCTTCGTCATCGCGCTGAGGTCTACGCCGAGGGCGGGAGCGAACGTGGTCCGCTCGACATCGCCCTCGATCGCGACCGGTTGAGGCGTCGTGGATGCCGACGACGATCCGCCCCCGCATGCGAGGGCGGTGAGAAGCACCATCGCGCGCGCCGTCGCGCGAAACCTTGGTCTAGATTGCATCGAATGACAGTTGTGAATGCCGCATTTGGTCCGATCGTCGGTGCAAGTGCGCCTGATGTCACGCTCCCGTCAACCGCGGGGGAAAAGGTGACGCGTTCGTCGCTCCGGGGCAAACCCGGTCTCATCGCGTTCTCTCCACTGGCGTTTTCCAGCATCTGCACCGCCGAGCTGTGCGAGATGCGCGAGGTTTCACGGCGCTACGACGTTCTGCTCGAGGATCGCTTCTACTCCAACCGCGCGTACTTCCTCATCGACCGCGATGGGATCGTCCAATGGAAACACGTCGAGGAGACGCCCAGCCACCGCCGCGATGACCCGCAATTGTTCGCCGCGATCGACGCCCTCCTCTAACGGGCGCGTCGCCGGCACGGGAGGGGCGTGAGAGAAGCCGGCGTCGGACGCGTTTCTGCGCTCGTCATCGAGGACGAAGAGAACCTGTCCCAATCGCTCTCCTCGTTCCTGCGCGGCCGAGGACACCACGTTGTGAGTGTCGCCGACAGCCGCGGCGCGCTCCAGGCGCTGCGCGATGAGAGCTTCGAGGTGGTGTTGCTCGACCTCGGCATTCGCGACTCCGACGGTCTCGAGCTCGTGCGCCACATTCGCGCCGATACCGACCCGCCGCCGCCCGAGGTCATTGTGATGACGGGCAGCGCATCCGTCGAAACCGCCATCACCGGCATGAAACTCGGCGCGTACGATTACCTCTCCAAGCCGTATCGAATGGCCGAGGTGGATGTCGTCGTGCGGCGCGCGTGTGAGAAGCTGCGCTTGGCGAGAGAGAACCGTTCGCTCCACGCTCGACTGTCGCGAATCGACGCGACCCCGGAAGTCGTTACCCAGTACGCACCGATGCACGCGGTGCTCTCGCTGCTCGGACGCGTGGCTCCGAACGAGGTGCCCGTCCTCATCACGGGAGAGTCGGGAACTGGAAAGCGACTCCTGGCGCGAGCCATCCATCGGCTCTCCGGACGCGGCGGCCCGATGGTCGAGGCGGACAGCACCGTCGTCACCGAGGCCGTGCTCGAATCCGACCTGTTTGGTCACGAGCGAGGGAGCGGCGGCAACGGAGTGCGCGGCGCGGCGGCAGGCCGCAAAGCGGGATTGATCGAGCTCGCGTCGAATGGGACGCTGCTCATCGAGGAAGTCGGAGCGCTCAGCCACAAGCTGCAGGCGAAATTGTCGCGCGCGCTGGAATCGGGCTCATTCGTGCGAATCGGTGGGACGCAGAAGGTCGAGATCACGATGCGGCTCATCACGTCGTCGAACCGCGAACTGCGCGCGGCCGTCATCGCCGGAGGCTTCAGGGCGGAGCTGCTCGAGCGACTCAACGTCGTCACGGTGTCGCTGCCGCCCCTTCGCGAGCGGGTGAGCGATATTCCACTGCTGGCGCGCCATTTCCTCGGTCAGCTCGGAGGCGCCGGAGCGCCGTCGATCACACCGGACGCGATCGAAGTCCTCGAGGGGTACGCCTGGCCGGGCAACATTCGCGAGCTGCGCACCGTGATCGAGCGATCCTTTCTGCTCACCCGAGGCCGCGGTGAAATCCGCGCGCAGGATCTTCCGCTCACCCCGACGGGGCCGAGCCGCTCGGCGGCGCGAGAGCCTCTGACGCTGCTCGAGCTCGAGCGCCAGCACATTTGGGACGTGCTCACCGAGACGAAGTGGCATCAGGGCGAGGCGGCGCGCCTTTTGGGTATTTCCGAAAAGACGCTCTATCGCAAGATTCGCGAGTTCGGTTTTCAGCGCCCACGCCGATCGGATGGTCAGGGGACCGGTGGTGGAGGAAGCAATCGCGGCGGCACTCCGACGCGCGCGTAATGTCTAATCCTTTGATATGCGAATTCTCGTCATCGAAGACGATCCCACGGTAGGCCAGTACGTGCGCCGCGGCCTCGAGGAGCAGCGGTGGTCCGTCGACCTCGTCGCCGACGGTGAAGAAGGCGAGCGTCGCGCGGGCTCGGAGGCATACGATCTCATCGTGCTCGACATGCGACTTCCGGGGAAATCCGGGTTGCAGGTGTTGCACGCGCTGCGGGCGCGCGGCTTCGAGCGTCCGGTACTCGTGCTCACGGCGCAGGATGCGGTTGACGCGAAAGTCACCGCGTTGCGCGCCGGCGCGGACGATTACGTCACGAAGCCCTTCGCGTTCGAGGAACTGCTCGCGCGCGTCGAGGCGCTCGCCCGGCGGCCACGGTCGCTCGCGTCGCCCACGTTGAACGTCGGCGATCTGGTGCTCGACCAGGCAACCCGCGAAGTCCGGCGTGACGGCGAGCTGATCGAGCTGACCCCGAAGGAGTTCACCGTGCTCGAGTACCTCATGCGCCATTCCGGACGCGTGATGAGCCGCACGTTGATCACCGAATACGCTTGGGGGTATCACTTTGACCCCGGGACGAACATCGTGGACGTTGTCATCAACCACCTTCGCAAAAAGGTTGATGCGGGTCACGGGAAGCGCCTGATCACCACGGTGCGTGGTGTTGGCTACATGATCAAGGACGATGGGGGGATCGAGTCGAGGAGCACGAGGCGCTCGCGCGAGCCCAAGGAGCAGTAGGACGACATGTCGACACGCGGTCGGTTGACGCTCACGTACACGGCGCTTCTCATAGGAACGCTGCTCGTATTTGCGTTTACCTTCGCCGCCACGTACCGCAGCCGGTCCGACGAGGTGGGAGATGCAGCGCGCCGGAGTGCCGACTCCGTCGTCTCGCTCATTCGGCGCCGCCAGGTCGACCTGAATGGCGTGCGCGATCTCCCCGGGGTGCAGTCCGCCGACAGCCAGCTCACCACCCTCGTGCAGCAGGTGAAGCCCGAGAGCACGACATTCTTCGCGCGTCCGACGTCCCTGCTGATCGATCTGTTGAGTCGTGTACCGGGTTACCTGTTGGTCTACAACAAACAGGGTCAGCTGTTGTTCGCCTCCCGGCTGATGCGTGCGTTGTCGACGGACGACCAGGACGCGGTGAAGGCGGTGGCCGCTCGACTCGCGCCGGGGGTCGAGGGGGCCTTGTTGAATCTCGGCGCGGATACGGCGCGGTTGTACGTCGTGGCGGAGGAGGTGTCGTCACCGACTGTCTACGTGCCGAATATCTCGCGGGTCGTCGTCGGGGTGCAGACGAGCTTCGCCAATCTGTGGTCGCCGGTGCTCACGGGAACGATCATCGTGCTGATCCCGGTGATCTTCGTCCTTTCGGTCGCGGCCGCTTACGCGGTACTCGGCAGCATCTTCCGGCCGGTGGATCATCTGATCAATGAAGTCGAAGCGATTACCGACGGTCGCAGCTTGCATCGACGCTTACCCGCTGAAGCCGCCGGGAGCGACGAGCTCGCCAGGTTGAGCTTCACGCTGAACGCGATGCTCACGCGCCTCGAGACGTCGTTCGCGGCGCTGCGTCGATTCACGGCGGACGCGAGTCACGAGCTCAAGACGCCGCTCACGGTGCTGCGCGCCGACGTCGAGCACGCGATGGACCCGTCGACGAGCCGCGAAGAGCGGATGGTCGCGCTCGAGGAATCACTTCAAGAGACGGCGCGGATGGCCGAGTTGGTGAACGGTCTCCTGACGCTGGCGCGCGCCGATGAAGGACGATTCGATCTCCACCGAACGGCGGTCGAGATGGAGCCGCTCGTGCGCGACGTCTATGAAACGGCCGTCATTCTCGGCGAGGATGCCGGTCTGACGCTGTCGCTGAGCGCGTGTGAGAACTGTATCGTCATGGGGGACCGGACGCGGCTGCGCCAGCTGCTTCTCAACCTGATCACCAACGCGATCAAGTACACGCCGCGTG